>NZ_JAMYPW010000041.1:0-60052 GCF_040320565.1 Mesorhizobium sp. M0664 | reverse complement strand
CAACGAACTTCTTGTGCGGCTTGACGGTGCCGGGCTTGGCCAGGACCTGGCCGCGCTCGACGCCCTCGCGGTCGACACCGCGCAGCAGCGCGCCGATGTTGTCGCCGGCCTGGCCCTGGTCGAGCAGCTTGCGGAACATCTCGACGCCCGTGCAGGTCGTCTTGGTGGTCGGACGGATGCCGACGATCTCCAGCTCCTCGCCGACCTTGACGACGCCGCGCTCGACGCGGCCGGTCACCACCGTGCCACGGCCCGAGATCGAGAACACGTCCTCGATCGGCATCAGGAACGGCTTGTCGAGCGGACGAACCGGCGTCGGGATGTAGGCATCGACCGCAGCCATCAGTTCGCGGATGGCGTCCTCGCCGATCTTCTTGTCGCTGTCTTCAAGGGCGGCAAGCGCCGAACCCTTGACGATCGGAATGTCGTCGCCGGGGAACTCGTTCTTGGTCAGAAGCTCACGCACCTCGAGCTCGACCAGCTCGAGCAGCTCGGCGTCGTCGACCTGGTCGACCTTGTTCAAGAACACCACGATCGAGGGCACGCCGACCTGGCGGGCCAAAAGGATGTGCTCGCGGGTCTGCGGCATCGGGCCGTCGGCGGCCGACACCACCAGGATCGCGCCGTCCATCTGCGCGGCACCGGTGATCATGTTCTTCACATAGTCGGCGTGGCCGGGGCAGTCGACATGGGCATAGTGGCGGTTGGCGGTCTCGTATTCGACGTGCGCCGTCGAAATGGTGATGCCGCGCGCCTTCTCTTCCGGCGCCGCATCGATCTGGTCGTAGCGCTTGTATTCGCCAAAATACTTGGTGATCGCCGCCGTCAGCGACGTCTTGCCATGGTCGACGTGACCAATCGTGCCAATGTTCACATGAGGCTTAGTGCGCTCGAATTTACCTTTTGCCATGTGATCTCTCCATTCCTGCCAGCCCGTGCGGGCCTTGAATTAAGTTACTGATGCAACTCGTTTCGAGTTACGCGTATTTCTTCTGGACTTCCTGGGCGACCGCGGTCGGGACCGGCTCGTAGTGGTCGAACTGCATCGTGTAGGCCGCGCGGCCCTGGCTCATCGAGCGAAGGTTGTCCACGTATTTGAACATGTTGGCGAGCGGCACCATCGCGTTGATGACCACAGCCACGCCACGGGCTTCCTGGCCCTGGATCTGGCCGCGACGGCCGTTCAGGTCGCCGATAACGCTGCCGACGTAATCTTCCGGCGTCACCACTTCGACCTTCATGATTGGCTCGAGCAACTGCACGCCAAGCTTGGGGGCTGCTTCACGGAAGCAGGCGCGGCCGGCGATTTCGAAGGCCAGAACCGACGAGTCCACGTCGTGGTAGGCGCCATCGATCAGCGTCGCCTTGACGCCGATCATCGGGAAGCCGGCGAACGGGCCCGAGGTCATGACGCTGTTGATGCCCTTTTCGACACCGGGGATGTATTCCTTCGGCACAGCGCCGCCGACGATCTTGGTTTCGAACTCGAATTCGCTGCTTTCCGGATTCGGCTCGAACAGGATCTTGACGCGGGCGAACTGGCCGGTACCGCCGGTCTGCTTCTTGTGCGTGTAGTCCTGCTCGTGCTTGCGGGTGATCGTCTCGCGGTAGGCCACCTGCGGCGCGCCGACATTGGCCTCGACCTTGAACTCGCGGCGCATGCGGTCGACGATGATGTCGAGGTGAAGCTCGCCCATGCCGGAAATGATCGTCTGGCCCGATTCCTCGTCAGTCTTGACGCGGAAGGACGGATCCTCGGCGGCCAGGCGGTGAAGGGCGAGACCCATCTTTTCCTGGTCGTTCTTGGTCTTCGGCTCGATGGCGATCTGGATGACCGGATCGGGGAATTCCATGCGCTCGAGGATGACCGGATGCAGCGGATCACTGAGCGTGTCGCCGGTGGTGGTGTCCTTGAGGCCAGCGAGGGCGACGATGTCGCCGGCAAACGCCTCTTCGACGTCGGCGCGCGAATTCGCATGCATCTGCAGCATGCGGCCGATGCGCTCTTTCTTGCCCTTCACGGTGTTGTCGACCGAGATGCCCTTGGTGAGCTTGCCCGAATAGATGCGGGCAAAGGTGAGCGAACCGACGAACGGGTCGTTCATGATCTTGAAGGCAAGCATCGACAGCGGCTCGTTGTCGTCGGCATGACGCTCGATCTCGGCGTCGGTCTTGGCGTCGACGCCCTTGATGGCCGGGACATCGGCCGGCGACGGCAGATATTCGACGACGGCGTCGAGCAGCGGCTGCACGCCCTTGTTCTTGAAGGCCGAGCCGCAGAACATCGGATAGAACTTCACCGCGATCGTGCCCTTGCGGATGAGCGCACGGATCTCGTCGTTGCTCGGCATCTTGCCTTCGAGGTAATTCTCGAGCGCCGTCTCGTCCATTTCGACGGCGGCCTCGATCATCTTCTCGCGGTATTCTTCGGCACGAGCCTTGAGGTCGGCAGGGATCTCGACGATGTCCCAGGCAGCGCCCAGCGTCTCGTCGCGCCAGACCAGCGCGTTCATCTCGACGAGGTCGACGACACCCTTGAACTCGGTCTCGGCGCCGATCGGCAGCTGCATGACGACGGCATGCGCACCGAGGCGCGATCCGATCATCTCGACCGAGCGGTAGAAGTCGGCGCCGATCTTGTCCATCTTGTTGCAGAAGATCATGCGCGGCACGCGATACTTGTCGGCCTGGCGCCAGACGGTCTCCGTCTGCGGCTCGACACCGGCATTGGCATCGAGCAGCGCAATGGCGCCGTCGAGCACGCGCAGCGAACGCTCGACTTCAATGGTGAAGTCGACGTGGCCGGGGGTGTCGATGATGTTGAAGCGGTGCATCTTGCCGTCGCGACCCTTCCAGAAGGTCGTGGTCGCGGCCGACGTGATGGTGATGCCGCGCTCCTGCTCCTGCTCCATCCAATCCATGGTGGCAGCGCCGTCGTGGACTTCGCCGATCTTGTGCGACTTGCCCGTGTAATAGAGGACGCGCTCGGTGGTCGTCGTCTTGCCGGCGTCGATGTGCGCCATGATACCGAAATTGCGGTAGTCTTCGATTTTATATTCGCGGGCCATGGGAGGTGCCTCTTCAGTCTCGTTCGCGCTTTACCAGCGGTAGTGCGCGAAAGCGCGGTTGGCTTCTGCCATCTTGTGGGTGTCTTCACGCTTCTTGACGGCGGTGCCGCGGTTGTTGGCCGCGTCCATCAGCTCGCCGGAGAGGCGGTCGACCATAGTGGTCTCGTTGCGGTTGCGGGCGGCGGCGATCAACCAGCGGATGGCCAATGCCTGACGGCGCTCGGGGCGCACGTCGACTGGAACCTGGTAGGTGGCGCCGCCGACGCGGCGCGAACGCACTTCCACATGCGGCGCGACATTGTCGAGCGCCTGATGGAAGACGGTGACCGGCTCCTGCTTGGTCTTGGACTGAACCTGGTCGAGCGCGCCGTAGACGATGGTCTCGGCAACCGACTTCTTGCCGTCATACATGACGGCGTTCATGAACTTGGTGACGATCAGATCGCCGAACTTGGGGTCCGGATTGATCTCACGCTTTTCTGCACTGTGACGACGGGACATTTTTTCTCTGCCTCAATTCTACGCGGTGGCCTGGATCCCGGATCGTCGCTTGACGCCGCCCGGAACGACCTCGGCTACGCTTCGGTCACTTCGGACGCTTGGCGCCGTATTTCGAACGGCGCTGCTTGCGGTTCTTCACGCCTTGCGTGTCGAGCACGCCGCGGATGATGTGGTAACGGACGCCCGGAAGATCCTTGACGCGACCGCCGCGGATCATCACCACCGAGTGCTCCTGAAGGTTGTGGCCTTCGCCGGGGATGTAACCGATCACTTCAAAACCATTGGTCAGGCGGATCTTGGCCACCTTGCGCAGCGCCGAGTTCGGCTTCTTCGGCGTCGTGGTGTAGACGCGCGTGCAGACGCCCCGCTTCTGCGGGTTCTGCTGCATGGCCGGGACCTTGTTGCGCTTCACCGGCGCAATGCGCGGCTTGCGGATCAGCTGGTTGACGGTAGGCATTAAACCCTCTTGTCTCTCAATTCCGTATCTCGCCCGGTCAGGGCCGCTCAAAGCGTCACTTCCATACGCAAATTCGGGCCACAAACCGCGCCTCGCGGTCTTGCCCGAACAAATGGCAGAGGAAGCGGAAGCCGCTTCGTGCACGCCGGAAATGTCTTTTCGCTCGTAAAACGAACCCTGTTTGAGGCAAACTCCAAAGCGTGTCGCTTCGGAAGCAAGAGCCTCACATCGGTTCTGACTGGGCGGCTTCTACTCGTATGGCCACTGTCCGTCAACCCCGGGGCGGCAAATATTGCGCTGAACCCGAGGCTTGGCAGCCATGCGAAAAGCGCATGTAATTTTCTTGCGCCGTTTTTCAAGAGGAAGGCAGAAAGTGACCGGCTTGCCGCTGTTTCCAGGCCGTGCTTCGTGCGAAAAGGCGGCATGAACAGCCCAAAACCCCTCGCCCGGAGGTACGAACCCGTGAATGACAATGAGGAGCGCCCGGTCACCATTATTACCGGGCGGGTGTGGAAGCGCAAAGGCGGCAAGCCGGAAGGCGTGCATGTGATGTTGGTCGCGCCGGACGACGATTCGGCGGTGCGCCGCGCTCTCGAATCACTTGCCGCGGAAGGTTATGCCGAGGCAGAGCTCGATCAGATCGGCGACATGGACGGCGTGCCGGACGAGGAGCCGCATCTGTCCGCCTATCAGGGCGCGCTCGAAGGCGAAGTGTCGATCGTGACGTTCGATGTGCCGATCTGAAGAGATCTGAATCGCGGTCGATCTCACGGGCCGGCGACAAAGCCCGGCGACTTGCCCGGCACAAGTTCTCTGCTAAGAAGCGACCTCTGGCAAAACCAAGCACACTCAACCTGCGGAGCTCCCATGTCCTCTAATCCCATCAAGCTCGGCATCGTCGGCGTGGGGAAGATCGTCCGTGACCAGCATCTGCCGGCGCTGGCGAAGGACCAAGATTATCGCCTGGTTGCTGCAGCCAGCCGCCATGGCAAAGTCGAGGACATCCCGAACTTCCCGACGATCGAGGCGATGCTCGACGCAACGCCGGAGCTCGAGGCGGTGTCGCTGTGCATGCCGCCGCAGTTTCGTTACGACGCCGCGCGCTTGGCGCTCACGGCGAGAAAGCATGTTTTCCTGGAAAAGCCGCCCGGCGCCACGGTCAGCGAGGTCGAAGACCTGAAGGCGCTGGCGACAGCGAACGGCGTCTGCCTGTTCGCCAGCTGGCATTCACGCTATGCGCCGGCTGTCGAAGCTGCGCGCGCATTCCTTGGATCGACAACGATCAGGTCGGCCGCCATCAATTGGAAAGAAGACGTGCGCCGCTGGCATCCGAATCAGGAATGGATCTGGGCTCCCGGCGGCTTTGGCGTGTTCGATCCCGGCATCAACGCCCTGTCGATCGCTACCCACATCCTGCCGCCGATGTTCATCAGCTCGGCAGAACTCGATTTCCCCGAAAACCGCGCGGCCCCCATCGCCGCCCATATCGCCTTCCGCACGTCGAACGGTCTGCCGGTGACGATGGAACTCGATTGGCGTCAGACCGGCCCGCAAAGCTGGGACATCCTGGCCGATACCGAGGCAGGATCGATGGTGCTTTCTGGCGGCGGCTCAAAGCTTGCCATCGATGGCCGCGTCGTTCACGAGGAGCCGGAAGCCGAATATCCGATGCTCTACAAGCGCTTCGCCGAGATCGTGCGCGCCGGCACCTCCGACGTCGATCTCGCGCCCCTGCAGCACGTCGCCGACGCCTTCATGCTCGGCAAGCGCAATGTGGTGGAGGCGTTTTTCGATTGATCAGTGGGCGCCGCCGGATCGCAGGTCCGGCCGGCGCACCGCACAAATTCAATTAACGATCGCTATTGCAAAGCCGTCATAGCCCTTGGCGCCAACAGTCTGGATCGCGGTGCCTTCCAGACGTTTGTCGCTGCCGATGAACGAGAACGCCGCGCGTGCCCCTTCGACATTGGCATCGCGACCATCTTCATTCACCACCGCGCCGTCACGGATGACATTGTCGCAGACGATGACGGTCCCCGGCCTCGAAAGACGCATGGCCCAGGACAGATAGTGCGGGTTGTTCGGCTTGTCGGCGTCGATGAAGATGAAGTCGAACGGCCCGGCATTCTCGGCGCCTAAGGCCGCAAGCGATTGAAGCGCCGGTCCGACCCGCAGTTCCACACGGTCAGACACCCCTGCCCGTTCAAAGTTCGACCGCGCGACACTGGCGTGGTGCGGATCAAGCTCGAGCGTCACGACCTTGCCGTCCATCGGCAATGCTCGCGCCATCCAGATTGTCGAATAACCGCCCAATGTGCCGATTTCGAGTACCTTCCTCGCTCCCTGCATTCGCGCAAGAAGTGAGAGCAGCTTGCCTTGTGCCGGGGAAACGTCGATAGGCGGCAGGCCCTGATCATGGTTGGCCGCCAGAACGGCATCAAGAGCGGGATCCGCCTCGAAAAGAGCTTCGACAATGTAGTCGTCGACAGAAGCCCAAATCTTCCTGCTCATCGTTTCTTCTCCCATCCGAATGAGGAACCAAAATGCGAAAAGGGGCCACTTAGGCCCCTTTTCTATCTTCTCTTGCTTGCGCGCTTACTGCGCGGCGTTAACCATGTCGGTCAGCATCGGCTCGGCGACCTCGACGCCGGACGCCTTGCGGCGCTCGTCGATGATCAACTCGTCGCGCGAGGTGGCGATGCGCCGGATCTGGCTCATCGTACCGCCGGTACCGGCCGGGATCAGCCGGCCGACGATGACGTTTTCCTTCAGCCCCTGCAGCATGTCGGTCTTGCCGGCAACCGCAGCTTCGGTCAGCACCCTCGTCGTCTCCTGGAAGGAAGCGGCGGAGATGAAGGACGGCGTCTGCAGCGAGGCCTTGGTGATGCCGAGCAGCACCGGCTGACCTTCGGCCGGCTTCTTGCCTTCCTCGACCAGGCGCTCATTGACCTCTTCCAACTCGATCACGTCGACGTGGTCGCCCGGAATGTAGGTCGAATCGCCCTGCGTGGTGATCTCGACCTTCTGCAGCATCTGGCGAACGATCACCTCGATGTGCTTGTCGTTGATCGACACGCCCTGCAGTCGGTAGACCTCCTGGATTTCGTTGACGAGGTAGGAGGCAAGCGCCTCCACGCCCTTGATCGCCAGGATGTCGTGCGGCGCCGGATTGCCGTCGAGGATGTAGTCGCCCTTCTCGATGACGTCGCCGTCCTGGAGATGGAACGGCTTGCCCTTCGGGATCAGGTATTCGACTGGCTCAAGCGTCGAGTCATGCGGCTCGATGATGATGCGGCGCTTGTTCTTGTAGTCGCGGCCGAAGCGGATCGTGCCATCGATCTCGGCGATGATGGCGTGGTCCTTCGGACGGCGTGCCTCGAACAGTTCGGCAACACGCGGCAGACCGCCGGTGATGTCCTTGGTCTTGGCGCTTTCCATCGGGATACGCGCCAGCACGTCGCCGGGACGAACCTGTGCGCCCGGCTCGACCGAAAGAATGGCCTCGACCGAGAGCAGGAAGCGGGCGTCGCCGCCTTTCGACAGCTTGCCGACCTTGCCCTTGGCATCCTGGACGACGATCGCCGGCTTGAGGTCGTTGCCGCGTGGCGTCGAACGCCAGTCGATGACCTCGCGCTTGGTGATGCCGGTCGATTCGTCGGCGGTTTCCTGAACGGAAATGCCATCGACCAGATCCTCGAATGCCACCCTGCCCTCGATTTCGGTGAGGATCGGGCGGGTATAAGGATCCCACTCGGCGATGCGCTGGCCGCGTTTCACCTTGTCGCCATCGTCGACGAAGATGCGCGAACCATAGGTAACGCGGTGCGTGGCGCGTTCCTTGCCGGCTTCGTCGAGGATCAGCACCGCCATGTTGCGGCCCATGACCATCAGCTGGCCGTCGGAGTTGCGCACCACGTTGCGGTTGCGGATCTCGACCTTGCCCTCATAGGAGGCTTCAAGGAACGAGGAATCCACCACCTGCGCCGTGCCGCCCATGTGGAAGGTACGCATGGTGAGCTGGGTGCCCGGCTCGCCGATCGACTGCGCCGCGATGACGCCGACAGCCTCGCCCTGGTTGACGGGCGTGCCGCGGGCCAGATCGCGTCCGTAGCAGACCGCGCAGACGCCGACCCTGACCTCGCAGGTCAGCGCCGAACGGATGCGAACCGACTGCACGCCGGCCTTTTCGATCAGTTCCACGTCACGCTCGTCCATCAGCGTTCCGGCCTTGACCAGAACCTCGCCGGTGACCGGATGGGTGATGTCGTCGAGCGAGGTGCGGCCGAGAACGCGCTGGCCAACCGAAGCGACGACCTGACCAGCATCGACGATCGGCTGCATGGTGAGGCCCTTGTCGGTGCCGCAGTCGAGAGAGTTGACGATGCAGTCCTGCGCCACGTCGACGAGACGACGCGTCAGGTAACCCGAGTTCGCCGTCTTCAAGGCGGTGTCGGCCAGACCCTTGCGGGCGCCGTGGGTCGAGTTGAAATACTCGAGCACGGTGAGGCCTTCCTTGAAGTTCGAGATGATCGGCGTCTCGATGATTTCACCGCTGGGCTTGGCCATCAGGCCGCGCATGCCGGCGAGCTGGCGCATCTGGGTGGGCGAGCCGCGCGCACCGGAGTGCGACATCATGTAGATCGAGTTCATCGGCTTCTGACGGCCGTTGTCCTCGAACTCGACCGCCTTGATGCGGGCCATCATTTCGTCGGCGACCTTTTCCGAGCACTTGGCCCAGGCGTCGACGACCTTGTTGTACTTCTCGCCCTGGGTGATCAGGCCGTCATTGTACTGCTGCTCGTATTCCTTGGCCAAAGCCTCGGTGTCGGACACCAGCTTGATCTTGGCGTCCGGGATCAGCATGTCGTCCTTGCCGAACGAAATGCCGGCACGGCAGGCGTGGCTGAAGCCGAGAGCCATGATGCGATCGCAGAAAATGACCGTCTCCTTCTGACCGCAATGGCGGTAGACGGTGTCGATCATCTTGGAGATGTTCTTCTTGGTCATCTCCTGGTTGGCGGTCTCGTAGGGCACGTTGTGGTTCTTCGGCAGCAGCTCGCCGATGATCATGCGGCCAGGCGTGGTGTCGTAGATCTTCGACACGACCTTGCCGTCGGCGTCGACCGTGCGGAAGCGCCCCTTGATCTTGGCATGCAGCGTGACTGCCTTGGTCTCGAGCGCGTGCTGGAGTTCGCCCATGTCGGCAAACACCATGCCCTCGCCCGGCTCGTTCTGATTGACGATCGAGAGATAGTAGAGACCGAGAACCATGTCCTGCGACGGCACGATGATCGGCGCACCGGAAGCCGGGTGCAGGATGTTGTTGGTCGACATCATCAGCACGCGGGCTTCGAGCTGCGCTTCCAGCGACAGCGGCACGTGGACCGCCATCTGGTCGCCGTCGAAATCGGCGTTGAAGGCCGTGCAGACCAGCGGGTGAAGCTGGATCGCCTTGCCTTCGATCAGGATCGGCTCGAACGCCTGGATACCGAGGCGGTGCAGCGTCGGTGCGCGGTTCAGCAGCACCGGATGCTCGCGGATGACCTCGTCGAGGATATCCCAGACCTCCGGACGCTCCTTCTCGACCAGCTTCTTCGCCTGCTTGACGGTCGAGGAGTAGCCCTTGGCGTCGAGACGGGCGTAGATGAAGGGCTTGAACAGTTCGAGCGCCATCTTCTTCGGCAGGCCGCACTGGTGGAGCTTGAGCTCCGGACCGGTAACGATGACCGAGCGGCCGGAATAGTCGACGCGCTTGCCGAGCAGGTTCTGGCGGAAGCGGCCCTGCTTGCCCTTCAGCATGTCGGACAGCGACTTCAGCGGACGCTTGTTGGCGCCGGTGATGACGCGGCCGCGGCGGCCGTTGTCGAACAGCGCATCGACGGCTTCCTGCAGCATGCGCTTTTCATTGCGCACGATGATGCCGGGCGCGCGCAGCTCGATCAGCCGCTTCAAGCGGTTGTTGCGGTTGATGACGCGGCGATAGAGGTCGTTCAGATCCGACGTGGCGAAACGGCCGCCGTCCAGCGGGACAAGCGGGCGCAGATCCGGCGGAATCACCGGAACCACCTTCATGATCATCCATTCCGGACGGTTGCCAGACTCCATGAAGTTCTCGACGACCTTGAGCCGCTTCAGGTACTTCTTCTGCTTGAGCTCGGAGGTGGTTGAAGCCAGCTCAGAACGCAGGTCGCCGGCGATCTTCTCGAGGTCCATGCCGGCCAGAAGGTCGTGGATCGCCTCGGCGCCGATCATGGCGGTGAACGAATCCTCGCCATACTCGTCGACGGCCATCATGTACTCTTCCTCGCTGAGCAGCTGGTGCTCCTTCAGCGCGGTGAGGCCGGGTTCGGTAACGATGTAGTTCTCGAAGTAGAGGACCCGCTCGATGTCCTTCAGCGTCATGTCGAGCAGCGTGCCGATGCGCGACGGCAGCGACTTCAGGAACCAGATGTGGGCGACCGGTGCCGCCAGCTCGATATGGCCCATGCGCTCGCGGCGGACGCGCGACAGCGTGACTTCGACGCCGCACTTCTCGCAGATGACGCCCTTGTATTTCATGCGCTTGTACTTGCCGCACAGGCACTCATAGTCCTTGATCGGGCCAAAAATGCGCGCGCAGAACAGGCCGTCACGCTCCGGCTTGAAGGTGCGGTAGTTGATGGTCTCCGGCTTCTTGATCTCGCCGAACGACCAGGACAGAATCTTCTCAGGGCTGGCAAGCGAGATCCGGATGGAATCGAACACCTGCGCAGGCGCCTGGGGATTGAAGAGATTCATGACCTCTTGGTTCATGCCGTTCTCCTTTTCGGGGTCCTCGAAAACCCCTTGCATCTAGCGCGGGCCAAACGCCCGCCGACTTGATCGGCCATCGGCCGAGAATTTGGTGCGTCCGGTCGCGGGAAGACCGCGGCCGGACGTCTTGCTTACTCGGCCGCGTCGGGCAGCCGGATCGGGTTGTCGTCGAGCTTGGTGTTCTCCAACTCGACATTGAGGCCGAGAGACCGCATTTCCTTGACGAGAACGTTGAAGCTCTCGGGAATGCCGGCCTCGAAGGTGTCGTCGCCTCTGACGATCGCCTCGTAGACCTTGGTGCGTCCGGCGACGTCATCCGACTTCACCGTCAGCATCTCCTGCAGCGTGTAGGCGGCGCCGTACGCTTCGAGCGCCCAGACCTCCATCTCGCCGAAGCGCTGGCCACCGAACTGCGCCTTGCCGCCCAGCGGCTGCTGGGTAACGAGCGAGTACGGACCGATCGAACGCGCGTGGATCTTGTCGTCCACAAGGTGGTGAAGCTTGAGCATATATATGTAACCCATCGTCACTTTGCGATCGAACGGCTCGCCGGTGCGTCCGTCATAGAGCTGCGACTGACCGCTGGTGTGCAGGCCCGCCTGCTCCAGCATGATGTTGATGTCGGCCTCGTGCGCGCCGTCGAACACCGGTGTCGCGATGGAGACGCCGCGGCGCATCTGCTCGCTGAGGCGAACGATGCTCTCGTCATCATATTCGCGGACCGGCTCGTTGCGGTCGTTGGCCGGCATGAAGCTCTCGAGCGTCTTGCGCAGCGGCTTGATGTCGCCCGCTGTCTTGTACGCATCGATCAGATCGCCGATCTTCCTGCCCATTCCGGCGCAGGCCCAGCCCAGGTGCGTTTCCAGAATCTGGCCGACATTCATGCGCGACGGCACACCCAGCGGGTTGAGCACAATGTCGGCATGCGTGCCGTCCTCGAGGAAAGGCATGTCCTCGACCGGAACGATCCGCGACACGACACCCTTGTTGCCGTGCCGGCCGGCCATCTTGTCGCCGGGCTGCATCTTGCGCTTCACGGCCACGAAGACCTTGACCATCTTCATGACGCCCGGAGGCATCTCGTCGCCGCGCTGCACCTTCTCGACCTTGTCCATGAAGCGCTGCTCGAGCGCCTTCTTGGAATCGTCGTACTGGCCACGCAGGGCTTCCAGTTCGCTCTGGAGCTTTTCGTTCTCCACGGCAAACTGCCACCACTGCGAACGGGGATACTCGTCGAGCGTGTCCTTCGACAGCTTCGAGCCCTTCTTGAAGCCCTTCGGCCCGGCAATCGCCTCCTTGCCGACGAGAACGTCGGAAAGGCGCGAATAGACGTTGCGGTCGAGGATCGCCTGCTCGTCGTCGCGGTCCTTGGCGAGGCGTTCGATCTCCTCGCGCTCGATGGCCATGGCGCGCTCGTCCTTCTCGACGCCGTGGCGGTTGAAGACACGCACTTCGACGACGGTGCCGAAGGTTCCCGGAGGCATGCGCATCGAGGTGTCGCGCACGTCCGAGGCCTTTTCACCGAAGATGGCGCGCAGCAGCTTTTCTTCCGGCGTCATCGGGCTTTCGCCCTTCGGCGTGATCTTGCCGACCAGGATGTCGCCCGGCTGCACTTCCGCACCGATGTAGACGATGCCGGCCTCATCGAGGTTCTTCAGCGCTTCTTCCGAGACGTTGGGAATGTCGCGCGTGATCTCCTCCGGCCCGAGCTTGGTGTCGCGGGCCATGACTTCGAACTCCTCGATGTGGATCGAGGTGAAGACGTCGTCGGCGACGATGCGCTCGGACAGGAGGATGGAATCCTCGTAGTTGTAGCCGTTCCACGGCATGAACGCGACCAGCACGTTACGGCCGAGGGCCAGATCGCCGAGCTCGGTCGACGGGCCGTCGGCGATGATGTCGCCCTTGTTGACCCGGTCGCCCATGCGCACCAGCGGACGCTGGTTGATGCAGGTGTTCTGGTTCGAACGCTGGAATTTCATTAGCCGGTAGATGTCGACGCCGGACTTGCCGGGATCGAGATCTTCCGTGGCGCGGATGACGATACGCGTCGCGTCCACCTGGTCGACGATGCCGCCGCGGCGGGCGCCGATGGCGGCGCCCGAGTCACGGGCGACGATCGGCTCCATGCCGGTGCCGACGAACGGCGCTTCGGCGCGCACCAGCGGCACGGCCTGACGCTGCATGTTCGAGCCCATCAGCGCACGGTTGGCGTCATCGTTCTCGAGGAACGGGATCAGGGCCGCGGCCACCGACACCATCTGCTTCGGCGACACGTCCATCAGATCGACGTTTTCGCGCGGCGCCATCATCACTTCGCCGGCGTTGCGGCAAATGACGAATTCGTCGACGAAATGACCATTCTTGTCGAGCTCGGCATTGGCCTGCGCGACGTGGTGCTTGGCCTCTTCCATAGCCGAGAGGTAAACGACCTCATTGGTCAGCTTGCCGTTGACGATCTTGCGGTACGGGCTCTCGATGAAGCCGTATTTGTTGACTCGCGCGAAGGTCGCAAGCGAGTTGATCAGGCCGATGTTCGGGCCTTCCGGCGTCTCGATCGGGCAGATGCGGCCGTAATGCGTCGGGTGCACGTCGCGCACTTCGAAACCGGCACGCTCGCGGGTCAGACCGCCCGGTCCAAGCGCCGAAAGACGGCGCTTGTGGGTGATCTCCGAAAGCGGGTTGGTCTGATCCATGAACTGCGACAGCTGCGAGGAACCGAAGAACTCGCGCACGGCGGCAGCCGCCGGCTTGGCGTTGATCAGGTCCTGCGGCATCACCGTGTCGATCTCGATCGAGGACATGCGTTCCTTGATCGCGCGCTCCATGCGCAGCAGGCCGACGCGGTACTGGTTCTCCATCAGCTCGCCGACCGAACGCACGCGGCGGTTGCCGAGATTGTCGATGTCGTCAATCTCGCCCTTGCCGTCGCGCAGTTCGACGAGCGTCTTGACCACGGCCAGGATGTCGTCCTTGCGCAGCACGCGCACGGTATCCTCGGCCTTGAGCTCGAGGCGCATGTTCATCTTGACGCGGCCAACGGCCGACAGATCATAGCGCTCGCTGTCGAAGAACAGCGAGTTGAACATGGCCTCAGCGGTTTCCAGCGTCGGCGGCTCGCCGGGGCGCATGACGCGGTAGATGTCGAACAGCGCGTCCTGGCGGCTCTCGTTCTTGTCGACGTTGAGCGTGTTGCGGATGTAGGCGCCGACGTTGACGTGGTCGATGTCGAGGACCTTGATCTCATCGTCACCGGTGCCAAGCAGCACTTTCAGCGTCTTTTCGTCGATCTCGTCACCGGCTTCGAGGAAGATCTCGCCGGTCGCGTAGTTGACAATATCCTCGGCAAGGTAGTTGCCGAGCAGATCCTCGTCGGTCGCCTTGATCGCCTTGAGACCCTTTTCGCCAAGCGCCCTGGCCTGGCGGGCGGTGATCTTCTTGCCGGCCTCGACGACGACTTCGCCGGTGTCGGCGTCGACCAGGTCACCAACGGCCTTGAGGCCGCGGAAACGGTCGACGTTGAACGGGATGCGCCAATGGTCGCCGGCGCGCTTGTAGGTGATCTTGTTGTAGAAGGTCGACAGGATCTCTTCGCCGTCCATGCCGAGCGCCATCAGCAGCGACGTCACCGGGATCTTGCGGCGGCGATCGATGCGGGCATGCACGACGTCCTTGCTATCGAACTCGATGTCGAGCCACGAACCGCGATAGGGAATGACGCGCGCGGCAAACAGGAGCTTGCCGGACGAGTGCGACTTGCCCTTGTCATGGTCGAAGAAGACGCCTGGCGAACGGTGCATCTGCGAGACGATGACGCGCTCGGTGCCGTTGACGATGAAGGTGCCGTTCAAGGTCATGAGCGGCATGTCGCCCATGTAGACGTCCTGCTCCTTGATGTCCTTGATCGACTTGGCGCCGGTATCCTCGTCGATATCGAACACGATGAGGCGCAGCGTCACCTTGAGCGGCGCCGCATAGGTCAGATCGCGCTGACGGCATTCGTCAACGTCGAATTTCGGTCCCTCGAACTCATACTTCACGAATTCCAGCATCGAGGAGCCGGAAAAATCGGAAATCGGGAAGACCGACTTGAAAACTGCCTGCAGTCCCTCGTCAGGACGCCCACCCTTGGGCTCCTCCACCATCAGGAACTGGTCATAGGATGCCTTCTGAACCTCGATCAGGTTCGGCATCTCCGCAACTTCCGGGATCTTTCCGAAAAACTTGCGTACGCGTCTGCGGCCATTGAAAGTCTGGGTTTGGGCCATCGTCGCTCCTTAGCTCAATTCTCGGGACGAGCCTCGCCGCGGCTCGCCTTGCATCTCGGGCCACCTTGGCGGCCCTGTCTTGTTGCCCGCCGCCTGTCGGCGGCTTCTTGTCTTTTCACCCGCCGCCAATTGGCGGCGGGCCAGAAACGGGAGAAAACCCGTTTCCTGAAGGCCGGTTTGCGGCCCTCAGGAAAGAGGTTTTCGCACTCTTCGCGTTACGCAGCCTCCCTTCGACGCGAAAGGAGTGGCGGCCGGCGCGACGCCGGCCGCCGGTACTCAACGCTTACTTCAGTTCGACCTTGGCGCCGGCTGCTTCCAGCTGGGCCTTGAACTTGTCCGCGTCGGCCTTGGAAACGGCTTCCTTGACCGGCTTCGGAGCCGCCTCGACCAGGTCCTTGGCTTCCTTGAGGCCAAGACCGGTGATGGCGCGAACTTCCTTGATGACGTTGATCTTCTGAGCGCCTGCCTCGGTGAGGACGACGTCGAATTCCGTCTTTTCCTCGACCGGAGCAGCAGCGGCCGCAGCGCCGCCGGCAGCGGCAACCGCCACCGGAGCAGCGGCGGAAACGCCCCACTTTTCTTCAAGAAGCTTCGACAGCTCGGCCGCCTCGAGGACGGTCAGCTTCGAAAGGTCGTCTACGATCTTTGCCAGATCAGCCATTGCAATGTTCCTTCATAAGGTTCGAACGTGTGTTTGTGATAGCGAGGAACGGCCTCATGCCGCCTCGTCCTTCCGGGCGTAAGCGCCGATGACGCGCGCGACCGAAGCCGCAGGCGCATTGACGATCTGGGCGATCCGGGTTGCCGGCGTGGCGATCATGCCAACCAGCCTGGCGCGCAGCTCATCGAGCGACGGAAGTGTGGCGAGTGCCTTTACACCGTCGGCATTGAGCGAGGTGGTGCCCATTGCGCCGCCGAGAATGACGAGCTTGTCATTTCCCTTGGCGAAATCGGACGCGACCTTCGGCGCCGCAATCGGATCCTCCGAATAGGCGATCAGCGTCTGTCCCTTGAACAGCTCGATGATCGATGCGGAGTCCGTGCCCTGAAGAGCGATTTTGGCGAGACGGTTCTTCGCGACTTTGACGGTGCCACCGGCGGCGCGCATTTTCGACCGAAGGTCGTTCATTTGCGCGACGGTGATACCGGCGTAGTGGGCCACGACGACTGAACCAGCGCTTGAAAACGCATCATTCAGGCCCGTGACGAGTTCGCGTTTTTCCGCTCTGTCCACTGCCTATCTCCAGTTGACCCCTGCCCTCTACGGAGGACAGGCGTCGGGTTGCCTTTTGCCGGCCGGGCCATCCAGTAACGGATCTCCCGAACGACGCTCGAGGATCCTGCCCCCTTTCGCCACACCTGCCGGGAAGCCGGACGGTGCGCAGACAAAAGGCAAACACGGTTCGAACCTTTCATTGGAGCTTGTGGCTCCTTTGTCCGGTCTTCACCCGTCTCATGCAGGCCCACATGAATTAAGGCCCACATCACCTAAGGTTTGGGGGCCGCCTGCAATCTCGGACAGGATGTCCGGAAGCCTTTCGACTTCCGGTACCGGGCCGCCGACAGGTCGGAGGCCCGGAATTCTTTCACGGATCAGCGTTTTAGCGGCCGATCCAATTGTTTCGTATCAGGACGCAGCGAGCGTCGAGACGTCGAGCTTGAGGCCCGGGCCCATCGTCGAGGTGACCGACACCTTCTTGACGTAGTTGCCCTTGGCACCAGCCGGCTTTGCCCTGGTCACCGCGTCAGCGAAGGCGCGGACGTTTTCTTCCAGCGCCTTGACGTCGAACGAGACCTTGCCGACGCCGGCGTGAACGATGCCGGCCTTCTCGACGCGGAACTCGACGGCGCCGCCCTTCGATGCCTTGACGGCGGCGGTAACGTCGGTGGTGACGGTGCCGACCTTCGGGTTCGGCATCATGCCGCGCGGACCGAGCACCTTGCCGAGACGGCCGACCAGCGGCATCATGTCCGGCGTGGCGATGCAGCGGTCGAAGTCGATCGTGCCCTTCTGGACGATGTCGACCAGATCCTCTGCTCCGACGATGTCGGCGCCGGCGGCCTTGGCCTCCTCGGCCTTGTCGCCACGCGCGAAGACGGCGACGCGAACGCTGCGGCCGGTGCCGTTCGGCAGGTTGACCACGCCGCGGACCATCTGGTCGGCATGGCGCGGGTCGACGCCGAGGTTCATCGCGACTTCGATCGTCTCGTCGAACTTCACCGAGGAGCGATCCTTGAGCAGCTTCAGCGCCTCACCCAAAGCGTAAGCCTTGTTGGGATCGATGCCTTCGCGGGTCTTCGATACACGCTTTGCAATCTTTGCCATGATCTCAGCCCACCACTTCCAGACCCATCGAGCGGGCGGAGCCCTCGACCATGCGCATGGCCGCCTCGACGTCGTTTGCGTTAAGATCCTTCATCTTCTGCTCGGCGATGGCGCGCACCTTGTCGCGGCCGATCGTGCCGGCCTTGACCTTGCCCGGCTCCTTCGAGCCCGACTTCAGGTTGGCAGCCTTCTTCAGGAAGTAGCTCACCGGCGGCGTCTTCATGACGAAGGTGAACGACTTGTCCTGGTAGTAGGTGATGACGACCGGAACCGGCGAGCCCTTTTCCATTTCCTGGGTCTGCGCGTTGAACGCCTTGCAGAACTCCATGATGTTGATGCCACGCTGACCAAGCGCCGGGCCGATCGGGGGCGACGGCGTGGCCGATCCCGCGGAAACCTGGAGCTTGAGCTGGCCTGCAATTTTCTTAGCCATCTCTCTTCCTGCCTTTTCTCATGCCGGTCTTGCCGGCGGTTGCAGTCTGGTGGTGCGGTCCGCGCAGCCGGCTAAAGCCGCATTCGCCTCCCACCCGTTTTTGGCCGCGCGATCTCCGCGCCGCCTTCCCTGCCGCCGAAACCGGTGCAGGGATTTCGGATCAGCCCTTCTCGACCTGTCCGAATTCCAGATCGACCGGCACAGCGCGCCCGAAGATCGAAACTTCCACCTTGAGCCGCGCCCGCTCCTCGTCCACTTCCTGGACGAAACCGTTGAAGGACGCGAATGGTCCATCCGAAACGCGGATCGCTTCGCCGATCTCGAACGTCACCGACGGCTTCGGCCGCTCGACGCCCTCCTGAACCTGGTTCAGGATACGCTGGGCCTCGGCTTCGGTGATCGGCACCGGCTTGGAGTCGCCCAAGAAACCGGTGACCTTCGGCGTGTTCTTGACGAGCGAGAACACGGCGTCGGTCAGATTGGCTTTCAGCAGCACATAGCCCGGAAAGAACTTGCGCTCGGCATCGACCTTGCGGCCGCGGCGGATCTCGACGACCTTCTCGGTCGGCACCACGATCTGCTCGATGTCGGCGGACAGGCCCTTCTGCTTGGCCTTGTTCTCGATGTCCTCGGCGACCTTCTTTTCAAAGTTCGAGTAGGCGTGGACGATGTACCACCGCGCGGTCATTTCAAGACTTCTCCGTAATCGCCGGACTTACTGTCCGAGGCCGAGGATTTTTTCGACCGCAAAGCCCATGGCCACGTCTGCGGTAAAGAAAAAGATCATCGCGATGACCGCGAACACAAGAACCATCACCGTCGAGATCATCGTTTCGCGCCGCGACGGCCAAGTGACCTTGGCGGTCTCCGCGCGAACCTGCTGGAGAAAGGTGAAGGGATTTGTGGTTTTCGAAGCCATATGCCGCTCTGTCTGCAAGACCCGTTGGCCGGGCCTCCTGGATGATCCCGCTGGCCGGGACGTGCCGCTTGAGCGTGCGTTCGCGCCGAATCAGCGCAATCATTTCGCCCATGCAAATCAGACGCGTAAAGCCGGCTTCCCAGCTCCACGCGTCGCGTGTCTGTCTCGTCTACATAAAACCGATTCTTGATCCACGCAAGTGGCAAGTGTCCGCTTTATGGCCAAACGCCGCCTCGGAACCATCCAGTCGTCCCGTCCCGGCTATGCGGCCCTTATGCCGCAACTTGTGCCATATGGCAAGTCACAAGCCGATTTTCAAAGGCCGCACTGCAAAAGAATCGTTTTAGGTATCCATTCAAAGAATGGCACGGGCAGCAGGGCTCGAACCTACGACCTGCGGTTTTGGAGACCGAATAGCTTTAGCGCATCTCGTTGCTTACAAAGGGCTTATAGCCGATTTTACAAATGATGTGCAAGGATTTGTGTAAGACAAATTCGCTTTGACCCGTGTACCCTTTCCCGCGTCTACTCGGCTAACCTGCTCTTGACGGCGCGCTTTGTGCGCTCCACGACATTGGCGGCGTTTACCTCCTTCGGCGCAAACTTTGGCTCGCGTGGTGACAGAGACGTAGCGACGCGAAGCCAAGACGCAAGGCCCATTCCGGCATGTCGGCTCCCGTGGTTCGGGATGGCGGGGTGCGGACTGTTTGTACCCATTCTCGGAGCTATTGTGACCAATCACGTCCATTTCGAACAGGCGCCACCCAAAAGCTGGGATCAGTTCGAAGAGTTGTGCGCCGACACGTTTCAGGAGGAGTGGCAGGACGCGGCGCTCGTCCGTCATGGTCGTGCCGGACAGGCGCAGCATGGGGTCGACATTGTTGGACAGGCTGGGGCGATTTGGCCGATTGGTATCCAGTGCAAGAGGAAGTCGACCTGGCCGGTCACCGTTGTTACGAAGAAGGAATTGGACGGCGAAGTTGCGAAAGCTAAGGCGTTCAAGCCAGCGCTCAAAGCTTTTTATCTTGTTTCGACCGCTCCCGATGACCAACCGCTTCAGGAACACGCGCGCACCATCACCGAACGTCATCAGAAGCAGGGTTTGTTCGCCGTCGTAGTACTGGGATGGCCAGAGGTGGTGCGTCGGGCTACGCGCCATCAGCACGTCGCCGCAAAGCATTTCGGATCCTATTCGACCGGACCTGCGTCACCATTGCTGGCGACTTGGCGCGCCTCCGCAGCTAAACTGCACTTGGACGATCGGGAACTGGGCATATCAATCCGGGAGCTGATTCATGACCTCATCGACTTCCCGGCAGGACGCATCGTCGTGCGTCAACAGGAATCGGACGAGGTGCTCTTCCAAATCAAGACGCTCCAAGCCACAACCTCGCGGTCACTGAAGGCACGCGAGGCAGTTCTCCAACTGAGAGACAAGCTCAAGGTTCTTCGCGATCGGGAAGTCGCTGTGGCAGCCGGGTTAAGGATGCTCCTTGGCCACAAGACCCTTCGCGATTATGTGCGTGTCGTCTGGGAAGAACACGCGCCCCTGCTGGTCCGCTCCTTCGTTGAACAGGGACTCGATCCGCATTTTGACGTGGTAACCGGCTTGGAAAAAATACGCCTGTATCCCCCCGGCTTAAGCGCTGATCAATCGATCGCCGTGTTCATGCCTGATGCCGACGTCGGGTCAATTTGGCGTCATCAAGCACACCTGAGGAAACAGTACCCCAACGTAGCAACCGACAATGTCGATGAGATGCCCAAGCCTATTAAATTCCGACACGCGATCCCAGCGGTTATTCGGGCCGTTATGTCGAAATTGGAGGAAGGCGTTCGCTTAGAATATCTTGAACGAGATCAATGGCTCGATATGTATGCTTGGCGAATCACGACCTGATCTGGACGCCGGACCAGATGCCCCTTGCGGGCCTACGTTGATGCCTGTTGCTTGTGCATGAATATCCTAGCGCAGCTATTCCTGGTTCGTTCCCATGATAACGTGGTGAAGAAAACACCGAGGCGAATCACATGGGGCGGCCTAGAACCGACAAGCACCCGGCGCGGCTCACTGTCACGCTGGACGAGGAAGACTACAAGGAGGTCTGCGACAGGGCCGCGCGCAATGACGTGTCTGCCGCATGGGTCATTCGCCGAGCGGTACAGGACTATCTGGGCCGATCGCCTTCACCGGTGTCCGCACCCAGGAGGCCTGCAGGACGTATGGAAAGCCGCAAATAATGGCTATCCAGCGCAGCGACCTCCCATTCGGCAGTGAATTTTCACCGTCGCAAATCCAACTACCAGAGCTACTGGAGATCGTGAATCGTCACCAGGGTGACTTTCACGCCTTGGAAGCCGAAATCATGACGACCTATTTCTCCAAGCACTCCGCCCAACCAGAGCCCAACCAGGACGGCGAATACAATCGCGGCAAGCTTGCCAATAACTGCAAGCTCGGCATGATTGCCTACGGTTTGATCGACCGGCAGGCGCGGTTTACGCCCTTTGGTCAGGAGCTTTTTGACCTTCGCGGCGATGAACAGGCGCTGTATGAGGCGCTCGCCAAACATATTCTCCTCAATCTGAAGGGCATGACTCTCGTTCAGTGCCTCCAGGACATGGTGGCCGCCGGCGAGGAAATTACACTGGATACGCTGCGTCATTCACTGGAAGAACGCGGCGTGCTGTTCCCCCGTGGCGGCAAGCATCCCAGCATAATGCGGCTGTGGCTTGCCAAGGCCGGTGTGATCGTCGGCAACCGTTGGCAGGTGAACACAATCCGCTTACGGGCCGTCTTGGGCACCGACCCCGAAGATTACCCGACACTCGCCACATTCACTCCTCAGCAGCGCGCATTTCTGCTCGCGCTTGCCAATACCGGCATTACCGAGCCGCAACCGGCCAACGAGATCGTGAAACTGGCCTCGGCAACCTACGGCGTGCGGTTCCCCGACAAAAGCTTGCCCAAGGATGTTCTCAATGCCTTGAGCGCTGCCGGCTACATCGAGGCGACGAAAACCACAACCGGGCGGGGAGCAAAGCCGTTTCTGGTCGCTCCCACAGCCAAGGTCGATACCGAAATTATCGGCCCGCTCCTCGACCAGCTTAAAGACCAGGTCGACCCGAAGTTGCTTAGCCTGCTGACCAAGCCCCTCGCTGAGATCCTCGACGAGATAAAGTCGGAAGATCGCTATGTGTCGGGGCTTGCGCTTGAGGCCCTCGCCTTCAAGCTGATGCGCAACCTCGCAATGGACTACGTGGCAACCCGGTTGCGCGCCAGCGCCACCGGCGGCGCTGAGGTCGACCTGATTTTCCAGTCGGCACGGCTGGTTTATTCTCGCTGGCAGGTCCAGTGCAAGAACACCGCGCGGGTGGCGTTGGACGACGTAGCGAAGGAAGTCGGGTTGACGCACTTCCTGAAAAGCACCGTGATTGTGATTGTGACGACCGGCGAAATCGGCGCCGAAGCACGACGCTACGCCAACAAGATCATGAGCGATTCCAATCTGGCGATCGTCATGATCGATCGGGCAGATCTTGAGGCCGTGACGGCCAGCCCGGCTTACCTAATCGACGCATTCCGCCGCGAGGCAGAATACGCGATGGCATTGAAAAAAATCGACTTGGGGGCTGTATAGCATGAAAAAAGTAACCGCTCTGCCCCTCTTCCTTACGACCAAATTGGGACGCATCTTCCACGCGGACAGCCTCGACGTGATGAAGGCGACAAAGGCGTCGTCCGTTGATCTTATCGTCACCAGCCCGCCTTTCGCGCTTACCCGGAAAAAGGAATACGGCAACGAGCAGGAAGACGCCTACCTGAGATGGTTTCGCGATTTTGCGAGGCAGTTTCACCGCATCCTGAAGGACAGCGGGAGCCTGGTTATTGATCTCGGCGGGGCGTGGAAGCCCGGTGCCCCGGTGCGCAGCCTATATCACTTCAAGCTGCTGATTATGCTGTGCGAGGAATATGGCTTCCACCTCGCGCAGGAATTCTATTGGTGGAACCCCTCGAAGCTTCCGACTCCGGCCGAATGGGTGAATGTCCGACGCATCCGCGTCAAGGATGCCGTCAACACGGTTTGGTGGTTGTCGAAGACCGAATGGCCGCGAGCAAGCAATCGGCGGGTGTTGCAACCCTACAGCCCGAGCATGGAACTTCTGCTGGCCAATGGCTACAAGGCAAAGCTCCGGCCATCGGGGCACGATATCAGCGATAAGTTTTCGGTGAACAACGGGGCGGCTATTCCGCCGAATCTGCTCGCGATCCCCAACACCGAGAGTAACAGCGCGTATATGCGCTACTGCCAGGACAAAGGCATCAAGGCCCATCCTGCCCGGTTTCCGGCTGACCTACCCGAATACTTCATCCGCATGCTGACCGATCCTGGCGACTCCGTTTTCGACCCTTTCGGCGGAAGCTGCATCACCGGCGAAGTCGCCGAGCGGCTTGGCAGAAGGTGGGTTTGCGCAGAATTGATGGAGGAATATCTCGACGGCGCCATTGGCCGCTTCTCAAATCCGTCATCCGAGCGCGCGATCGCCAAGGACGAAGAAGGTTTCTACAAGATCCCTCGCCCTAGCTTGCTTTGGAACGGGCCCGATCCGATCCCGCTTGACCCAGAAGGTGGCCGCAAACGTCCGGCGACCACTGGCAAGAAGCCCCAGCGGCCGACAGGCGGCTCAATGGCGCCCGAGGCACCTTCCATCGCAGCTCGAGCGCTGGACGAATAGCCATGGCCCGCCTCAATAAGCCGGATCTCCTCGCCCGTTTTGTCGAAGCACTCAAAATGGGCGGTTGGGGCGTGCTCTTTCTATCGAAAGACGAACATCCTGCGAGATTTCAGGTTTTCAAAGAGGGCAGCAACTTTGCCGTTCGGGTCTATATCTGGAATATAAGCCATGGGGGCAAGGGACGGAATCCGGATGAATTCCGGATCCAGGTGACTGGCTTCGATCAGCTTACAAACCCGGCCGGTGTTAAGACGGTCATTCTCGGGTGGTGGGATGACGCCGAGGTTTTCGCCGGTTGGGATATTCGGCAGCACCTCGCTCCGCTGGGTGCCTCACCCTCAATGCAAATTTCGCGCGCTACCCTACAAAATGCCTTGTTGAACGGCTTTGCTCCCTATCGGAACGCCAAGGGTGAAACCGCCATAGCCATCCGTCCGGATTTCATGGGCACTTATCTGCGTTTTCTCGACGACCTGCATGACAGTGGAAAAGTGCCTGCCGAGGCCGCCCTTCTCGAGAAGCTGAGCGCAGATCCGGATGAGGTGGACGAAGCCGAGATCGATGCAGCCGTTGCCGCAGCCCGCAAGCATGCAATCGTAACCACGCGCAAGGCATTGCGGGCTCTGGATTTCAGCAAGAGGATCCTAGGGGCCTACGGCCACCGCTGCGCTATGTGCAGCACCCAGCTGCGCCTGGTTGACGGAGCCCATATCCTTCCTGTTGCTCATGCTGACAGCACGGATGAAACGTCAAATGGGGTTGCCCTATGTGCGATTCACCATCGTGCCTATGATCGGGGCCTTGTGACGTTCAAACCCGACTATTCTATCGTCCTCAATGAGGTCATGGCTTCCAAGCTGAAAAAGGATGACCGCAGCGAAGGCCTCAAAAGCTTCAGGGCAGGCCTTCGGCCCGTGATCCACATCCCACCGGACAAAAAGGATCGCCCGTCCAAGAAATTCGTGGTCTCAGCGAACGGCCTCAGAGGATGGTAACGCGAATCCTCGCCCTCAGATCTGGCCACCAAAAGGAGCCAGGATGAAGGGTTGGAAGTCAACGTATGAGCCTCGCGACTGGCAAAACGTGGCGCTGGAGCGCTGGAAAGAGCACAATGCCGGCATCGTCCAGGTGGTAACCGGCGGTGGAAAAACGGTATTTGCCCAACTTTGCATGCTGGATTTCTTCTCGTCGGAATCCAGCGGCCAAGCCTTGATCGTAGTCCCCACGGTGTCACTGCTAGATCAGTGGTGCCTAGCTCTCCAGGACGAGCTCAATGTTTCGCCGCAACAGATAGGTCTTCTGAGCGGCCAGGAGCGACCGAGGGGCGATGAGCCAATTATCATCGCGGTGATTAACTCGGCACGCCGCTTCAGTTCGAACTTTGCAAAGGGCCGCCGGGTCTTTCTCATCGTGGATGAGTGTCACAGAGCTGGCTCTCCGGCAAATGCGAAAGCCATGGAGGGTAATTTCGCGGCGACCCTAGGCCTCTCAGCAACCCCCGAGCGCGAATACGATGAAGGGTTCAGTACGTTGGTCGCGCCAAAACTAGGGCCGATTATCTACGAATACACCTATAAGGAGGCCGCGCGGGACGGTGTGATCAGCCCCTTCTCGCTGACAAATGTCCATGTCGACATGCTGCCCGACGAAGAGGATCAATATCGGCGTCTTTCAAAATCGATCGCACGCTCCTTGCGCAAGGGTAGCGCCGGCGAAGGCCAGGAAGACAGACTGAAATGGCTGCTTCAACAGCGGGCGGCGGTGTCCGCGAACGCCACCATGCGCATCCCGGTAGCCATCAAGCTGATAGAAGCCCACCGCGGAGAGCGCGCGGTCATCTTTCATGAGCGAATCCTTGCGGCCAATACGATTCTAGCCTCGCTTCTGAAGCGGGGACACCGGGCCACCATATACCACGCCGAAATCGGGCCGGAGGTCCGGCGAGACAATCTTCGGCTCTTTCGCAAAGGGCACTTTGACGTCCTTGTCTGTTGCCGGGCATTGGACGAGGGGATGAACGTGCCCGAGGCAAGCTTGGGTGTGGTAGCCAGCTCCACGGCAAGTCAGCGCCAGCGCATCCAGCGCCTGGGACGTATCCTCCGTCGAGCAAAAGGGAAAGAGTCGGCCACTATCTACACTCTCTTCTCAACTGAAGAGGAAAAGAATCGTCTGCAAACGGAAGCTTCGAACCTTGAGGGGATTACGACGGTGACATGGCAGCAAAGTCGAGTGCGAGCCGATGCCTAGGCTATTTCACCGTGGTGAATGGTTCGTGGAATTGTCCCCAACAGCCCTTGCTGAGGCGGAATTTGAGAGCTTGCTTATACAAAATTCAGCTATAATCCGCGCAGCATCCAGGATCGTTCCATTCAAGAAGACGGTTTATGCAGGCGCAGAGTCAGCCAGGGCGGACTTCGCTATTATTGCGAATGACTACCGGGAATGGGTCGTGGTCGAGGTTGAAATGAAGCGGCACGACCTGCATCGGCATGTTATCCCCCAAATCAACACCCTGCGAAGCGGCCTCTACGGTCAGGAACACGCGAACTATCTGGCTTCCAAGTGCAAAGATCTCGACGCTACGAAAATATCCGACATGCTTCGGGGTGAAGCCCCAGAAGTGCTTGTACTGGTAAATAAATATGATGACGAATGGGGCCGCGAAATCGGTCGGTATGGCGCCCATATGATGACATTCGAGATCTATAGGTCAGAGCAGTCCAATAGACATATTTTCGCGATCGACGGCGAGTTGCCGCCGCTCTCCCAGGATGTCTTGAGTGAGCTTTCCTTTGGCCTAGTGCCTCGGTGTCTATCGGTAAAATCGCCGGCACGGCTGGATTTTAAGCCGGGCGAGAAGGTCTCAATCCTCGTGGATGGTCAAATGACCTTTTGGGAACGTTTCGACACAGCTAACCAATGCTTTATGACACCGATCGGTACAATGCCGATAGAGCAAGGTAAAAAATATGCATTGGTTCGGATGGAAAATCAGCAGTACGCTATAACGACCATAAATTGAGGGGGAAACAATGTCATTCAATATAGAGATCGGTCTGAACGCCATAGCCAGCTATCGGCGCATGAACTATGAGATTTGGTATGCTTTGGCCGAATTCGTCGACAATTCTACACAATCTTATGCGAACAACAAGGACGCGCTAGAGACAGCCTATGAACGTGAGGGCGAGACACTCGAAGTTAGAATAACTTACGAGCGCCAGGGAAATGACCCTGTACTGCGGATTGTCGACAACGCGATGGGCATGGACTACGCCGAGCTAGAACATGCGCTCAAGATTGCAAATCCGCCCGCAATTAATACGGGCAGATGTCGCTATGGCATGGGAATGAAAACGTCTTCATGCTGGATTGGAAATAGGTGGTCCATAGCTACAAAAAAACTGGGCGATACGCGGGAATATACCGTCGAAGTCGACGTCAAGCGCATCGAAGGAGGCGATCCGACACTCGATACGAAGACGATTGACGGCCTTTCACCTGACGAACATTACACGCGCATCGAAATTCGGGATCACAACCGGGAGTTCAAGGGACGTACAATCGGTAAGATTAAGGACTTCTTGAAGTCCATGTACCGAGTCGATTTCCGCCAGAACACATTGGATCTTTGGTACAACGACGAACTTCTATCGTGGGAGGAGTTTGAATCCAAACTGCGCCGCAATCGAGCCGGAGAACCTTACAAGCGTGAGTTCATGTTCGATATCGAGGGCAAGATCGCACATGGTTGGGCCGGCGTTCTGGACAAGGGCGCACGTGCTGACACCGGCTTCTCGATATTGCACGCCGATCGGGTCGTGAAAGGTTGGCCCGACGCATGGAGGCCCGAGCGCATCTTTGGCCAGAATCGAAACGATCTGCTCAACCAGCGACTTCTTGGTGAGATCCATCTTGAGGACTTCGAAGTCACCCATACCAAGGACAACATCCAATGGTATGGGGACGAAGAGGAACTGTTCGAGAAGAAGCTGGCGCAAGAGATCAGCGATCTCATAAATATCGCCAGGACACCCTGGAAGGACCAGGAGGATGGTCGTCGACCGTCTGAAGGTGAGATCGACCTGGCGATTTCTGGTCTTCGGGATGAGCTTATGTCCCCCGAGATGGTCGACAAAATCTCAATCGAGGTTCTCCCTCCCGAGGAAGCAATCAGAGAGTCTCTGTCGCGGATCGCCGAACCTGTAAAAGCAGGTCGAGCGGCTGATATCCAGGCGACGGTTGGGGACCTCAAAGTATGGGTTTATGTGGTGAGCACCGACATCGGACCGTACGACCCCTATGTGGTCTGCGAGGCTGGCTCAGATGGAAAAATCATCGTTATCATTAATATGCAGCATCCGCATGTGTCGCAAATTTCCGGTGAGCAAGGCATCATGAATTACTTCCGGCATTGCGTGTATGACGCTGTGGCAGAGTGGCAGGCACAAAAGCTTCGCTCCAAGCTTGATAGCAACACAATCAAGATGCTGAAGGATTCGTTGCTTCGAGTATCGCTTCTCATAGAGCAGCATGCAACGGCATCTGAGGAAGCCACAGCGGAATAGATTTTGTGAACGGCAGTGGGAAATCCGGTCGAACTCCGATTGGGCGAAAAGGTGCACAATTTCGCCCGGCCAGTGACCGATGGAGCAAGCATATGACCGCCAATGAAGCATTGAAGAATATCAAGGTTGCGATCGAGACATCACCGCGAAATGGTTATATTGCCGAGATCCACCTTCAGGTGATCAAGTACGCCGAAGTCCTGGAGGGTGTAACGGGCAGAGAGTTCACCGAAGCGGTGGGCCTAACGCCGGCCTTCGGGGCCGAATTTGCGAAGATGCGAAAGATTGCCAGTAGGCTGGTGAACGCCGGCCTTGACGTGGACAGGATATGACGGCGGTCGCATCAAACTACCTTTACTCAACCCTGCGCGAGCGCATCGTCGAGCATGTGTTCGTAGGCGACGCTCTCCGCGAGCTGTGGCGGCTTGGTGTTTATGACGTCGAAGTCCTCCGATCGGAGTTTGACGCCCACGGGTATGATCTGGTGATGGCCCGAGGGAAGATCGTTCGCCACATTCAGTTCAAGACCGCCACGCAGAAGAAGCCAGGTACTGTATCGCTCTCTAGGGCTTTGGCAGAGAAACCCAGCGGATGCGCAATCTGGATTCGTCTCGAATCCGACCTCGTTATGGGACCGTTCTTCTGGTTCGGCGCGGCCCCCGGCGAGCCGCTCGCGGCACTCGATCACTATCCCAACTCCCGGCGCGTAACGCCTAACAAGACCGGGATCCGGCCGATCCGCAAGAATCATCATGAAGTCCCTGGCGCTGCATTTGTGCCCCGGAGCAGCTTGCGGGAAATTCTGGTCGACCTTTTTGGCGATCTGACGCCGACGCTCGTTGTAGAGGATCCAGAATGACCCTTATCCTTCCCTGGCAATCTTCTGGTTAGCTGTACCCGAAGCCAACGCCAAGGTGGAAGCATCCTAATCTCATCGACAAAGGACCAGACTGAGATGGCGATAGACATGAAGGCCGCAAATCGACTGCCTCCCCGCGGCGATGAGCTGCTCCGCGTGTTCACCAGGTTCGAATACGCACTCAAAGATGGCGGCTTCGGCAAGGCCGGTCGCAAGAATGTCGTCGAGGCGGACTGGGATAGGTTTGCGTCCAAGGAGTTAAAGGGGCCGTTCTTTGCTGCCGTGACGGCAAGAGCCTTGGCGCCTACGCTGACGACCAATCCACCAAGCCGCCAAGTCCTGCAAGGCGGCACTTTGGGGTGGGACACAGTAGCTCCCCCGGCAAATGTGACTGAGCTCATGGGAGCCGTCCGGCGCGTTCGCAACAATCTCGTCCATGGCGGCAAGTCTGGTGACCCCGATTCCGATCGGAACGACAGCCTAGTTGCTGAGGCCATTGAGGTCCTGCTTGAAGCGCTACGGAGTCATACAGACCTCAGAGCCATCTTCGAGAGGCGCTGGTAGCCTCGGGATGGGCTACGAGCGACCGTATGCATGCCATGAAGAGCCTCCCCAATGGTGACTATAGAGTCGCCGCCAACCGAGCATTGTTTAGCTGCGCTGCAAGGGAGGAAGCCTCCTGGGTCGAGGTCCAATGCACCTGACGGTAAAAATCCCAGTTACACGAAAGTTACATGGAAACAACCTACTGGATTGAAATCTGTGTAACTACTTGAAAATATTGGCGCACCCGACGCGATTCGAACGCATGACCCCTTCCTTCGGAGCGCCCCAAGTACGATAATCCGAGATTATCGAAATTGGTTAATCATTTGTTTTTGTGTCATTTTTGATGACTTGATGATCATCATTACTTCACTTTCCATGTAACATTTGCTATAAATCGGTTACATGGAAGTTACATGAAATGCCCCAATTATTTTTAACTGACGATCTAGTTTTTACCGCAAATTGCCCTTCTGGGAAAGGCCAGGAAATTTACTGGGGATTATCCGGTTGGAATAGACGGCCGCATTCGCAACGACTCCGTTTCAGGGCTGGGTCTCCGTGTGACTGCGCTCGGAAATAAGGCCTTCGTCCATGCCTACCAGTTCAATGGCAGGCGCTATCGGAAAGTGCTCGGGACAACGGTTGTTCTCACCGTATCCTCTGCCCGACTGACGGTGGGCCAGCGGCAGCGCCGGCTGGAGGCCGGCGAAAATCCGGATTTCGACCGAACCGACCCCCGCCGCGCCCACCTTCTGACGGTCCGTGAGGCGATTGATCGCTATTGGGAAAGCCATGTCAGCGGCCTTTCCCAAGGCTACCGTTACAACTTCGCGATTTTCGTGGCCCATTGGCTGCGCCCTACCCCGAAGGTCGCCAGCAAGCGCGGTCACAACAGTCGGCGGCGTTACAAAGATTTCGGAACGCTGTTTGCCGACCGGCCGCTCTCCTCGATCAAGCCGCTCCATGTCGAAGAATTCCAAAAGCAGTTTACCTCGCCGTACGTGTTCAACAGCGCGCTCCGGCACGTCTTGGCGCTCTACAACTGGGCTATCCGCATGCAACTGGTGGACATGCGCAATCCCTGCACCCCCATCCGCGCGCGGAAGCAGATCCGCCGCCGCCGGGATTATTCCACTGAGCAGATCCGACAAATCGCGGCCCACATCTTCTACCCGGTGTTTGAGGCTGTGCCTGAAATCGATCACCTGGAAGGGTTCACCAAGCGGAACATGGCGCTGGTCAAGGGACAGGTGGCAACCGCCAACGACCAGATGCAGGAACTCTGCAATTTCATGGGCATCCTGTTCCTGACCATGGCCCGCCCCAGCGATCTCACCAAGGCCGAATTCGACCATTTCGATCTGGAAAAACTGGTCTGGCACAAGCACAACACCAAAGGCATCAAACTGTCGCGTTCACTCTACGAGTACGCCTACCGTTCGGTGCCGATCCATCTCCGGGTCGCCGGGATGGTGCAGGCCCAACGCCTTCGCTGGCCTGACAGCAAGTTGCTGTTCCCATCCCACACCGACATGACCCAGCCCCGCGACAACTTCCGCAAGGGGCTGGACAGGTTCAAGGCCCTACCCGGCGTCCCCGAGTATTTCCAGTTGTACGACCTCAAGCGGATTGCGATTTCGCTGATGCTGGCGGGCCAAGGGGTGTCGCATGAGGCCATATCGCACTACGTCGACCACAAGGGGAACCTTGAAACGACCATGATCTACGATCTTGGCTTGGTCGACCCCATGCGTCCGGTCACCGAAAAGCTCGGCGCCCTCCTCGGTATATAAGGCTTGACGTCATTTTTTGGTTGTGAGGCAATGAACCTGCGGCGATCTCCGCTGCAAAAATCCCTTCAAGGAAAGTACGTTCATGGAAGCCTTACAAGCGTTGGTGCTGACCAGCACGCAATTGCGCGACATGCTGACGGAAGCTGCGCGTCAAGGGGCGGCGCTCGCCGTTGCAGAACTCCGCGCAGACCTTCACCAGGCACCAGAAGATGCGACTTTACAAAAGCTCCGCAGCTACCTGGTCGACCCGGCCTCCCTTGCCAATCCGAATGACCACTGGGCGCATAGCGGGCTCATCCGCCGGATTGAGCCAACAGTACGTGGCAAGCCAAAATCAACGGCGTGGTTTATGAGATTTCAGAGAGAGACCGGCCTGCACGGGTGTTTTACCCGCCCGAGCCCTGCTTACGGCCGGCGGCAAGAATGGACATTCGCCGACATTAAATTGGCGTGGGATGCCTACTACCGGAAACGGTAGCAGGTAAATCCATCAAAGACCGCTAACTACCACCAATTTCTAGCAATACGCCTTCGCCCTAGGCGCTCAACTCCATCCAAGCTTTATGTTCGCGCCGGCCACCGCAATCTTTCTGAGCTCAAAATCGTCAATCAAACTTGGTTTGGCAGAGCCGCATATAATTGAAAGTGTATGAAAACCTCCCGCAATACCGTCGAAGATCTGCTTGCTAACAGTCAAAACAAACGACTCTGACTTACGCTGTCCATCATTCGGATCACCAATGTAACCTATCAATTGGCCATCAATATTGACCGCATGCTTCTGCCAATCCTCCCATGTTTCAATTAAGGAGGTCTCCAATCTCAATTGCACGTCGCCGGTGTCGGTTCCATTCCGAGAGGGTCGGATGGGGAGGTGCAATTCTAGACCGGCATATTGCGCATCGGGGAAATATGTCGCCGATGGTGTGTCACCGAGCTGGACTTTTTCGTCGAAGAAAACATCGTACTGAGGTTCCACTGATATCTCCTATCAACGCGCAACAAGAATAAGTTGCGACCAAGGAAATTGACCGGCCTGGCCACAGCCTTTGTCGTTTGCATCTGACGAGTCGGCGGCCTTGGTTTTGGTGAAGTCCGCAGCATCTGCGGCGGATGCTGCATCAAAAACTTGCTGGCAGTAAAATAGCTGGCCGTTAGAGCCAAACCACTCAAATCGGCTATATTTTCCAGGATTGTACTGATTGTCGGCACTATTGCGGGCGATCAAAAAGTTCTTGGTATTATCGACGCTACAGATATCAAAAATCATCTCATCGCCGGCAGCGTAGCTCACCCAAGCTTGTTTGCCCACCGCCTGCCAACCGTCAAAATTGTCGATATACATCCCAGAGATTTTTGGCGGAGCGGCCACTGACCCGGTACAGACCTCCTCAGCAAAACTCGCTACTGGATGCAAAATTGCTGCGCATGCGAGTGAGCCTATCAGTATGCAGGCTGCTTTCAAGACATTAGAAGTCATCCGAGAACCCTTCCCCATGGGGCGTTGAAGTATACCTTTTCACACAGCTTAACTGTGTGCTGGTCATAGGAACACTTAGAATTACCATGTGAAGAAGCGTGCCGATAGGAGTTCGGAGGAAATTATTGGCCGCCTGCATCACCCCCGATAAGCATCCGCCTAAGCATTGAGATGTTCGAGGAGCAGATAGCAGCCATAAGCCTATGTCTGCCGTCCGGCCAGATCGCGTTCAACGGGGATAGTCGGCGGTTCGGGCAAACTGCCTGATCAACGTGAACCCGTGGCCGGTGCAGGGATTATGAGGCAACGCGACCTGAAAGGGCCGGTCTCGGTCGACCGCGCCTGGCGAGGGCGTAACCTTGCTTCGATTGACCAGGACCCAGCCCTACTCGAAACGGACGGCATGGCCGCGCATGCGGACCCGTCGCGGTTTCCTGATGTCAAACGGCTTCCCAAACTGACCCGGGGTCAGTGTGGGAAGCCGTTTGATACCTAGTGGCCAATTGCCTCCAAGGGAACGATGACCGTAACGATCCCCACGAGCAAGGCCACTCCGACTGCTCCAACGGTCCAGAACAGTGTCTTTCTTGCTATCTTGATATCGATCTGGGCGTCTTCCAGGCCCCGAATGGCCAGTTCATGCTGTTCCCTACGTTCGTCGTCCTCGTGACGACTCTTCTCGGCGAGCGCCTTGAGGGCATCCTCGCTATGGCCAAAATTGCGTAAAGAATCGAGAACGACAGGCATATCGTCCCTGTACATCCGATCGTAGACGTCAAAACGCATGCCCCTGAACTCACGCGACTGAGCCACGATCTTGCCGAGCTGGTCGAGCTTGTCCTTGGTGGGGATGTAGTCCTTCCAATACAGGAACAAGAGGTCCTTCCCGAAGGTATCCTCTGCGATCGTCACCCGGCTTCTCGCGTACCATATGATCGAATCCACCGCGTCGTGGTGCGCGCGGTGGCAGTTTTGCTCGACCTCAGCGATATGGGCCTTTATTGCATCCATCGACGGGTTTTCAGAAAGGGATTCCCGAACGGCATCCACGAGCTTCCTGCCTGCATAGCGAAGCTCGAACATGACGGATCCAACCGCGTCGCCCACGATGTTTTCGGCACTCTTGGCGAGCCCTTCGGTGGCGTCCCATTTGGCCGCAACTTTTTCGAGCAGATCCCTAACATCGTCGTTATACAAGTGGAGCCCTCCCACATGGAAAAGCCCGCCTAAGCGGGCTTTTCCATGGAACTATCAGTCACTTATTTTTGGTTGACGTCGTGCTCGATCTCGTCGCGCTTTTCCTCAAGCTCGGCCCTAGTCATATAATGACCGTTGCCAGCACAAATGTTGCCTCGCGTGAAACGAGCGATCGTATCTTTCTCAAGCTGAATCTTACGTTTCTCGTAATCGTCACTTGAGTAGTTGTGAAAACGAGAGGTGTTCGCCATCAGGGTTTCCTATTCGTTCGATGCGTTGGCGCCGGCACCACCAAGTCCGGCTCGGAGAAGGGCAATGACAGCGTCCTTCTTGCTGTCATGCTTATGCGCGTGCCGATATTCGTTGATGCTATCCATCAACTCCTTCGGCAGGCGTACCTTCAGGCTGACTTCCGTGGGATCTGGGCTAGTTGGCATTATTCACCTTGGGTGCCAATGGAGCGGATGGTTCCGTTACCTCCATATGGGTCTTTGGTGTGGCTAGTACCATATGCCCCAAGCGGCCTTCAAGGGCCGCCAGGGCCCCAGCAGGTAGAATCTTACACGCTGTCGGATTTATACATGGAAAAGTTGAAGATTTCGTGTCCGCAAATAGGATTATATTCCAAATGCGATTGCAGGTAAAGTAAATAGCTCCGGGTCACTGCATGCCACGAACAGCGGGATCAGCTAGCCGATGGTCGCCTGTTGAGGCGGCGACCCTCCCCATCTGGTTTCGCCCCTTTTGCAACCGGCGGTCCCTAGGGATGCAATCGGGAGATTGTGCTGCTGCTGACGTGATAACGATGGGCAACCTCCCCCCGCGCCTCCCCGGCGGCAAGCCGTGCCAGCGCCTCACGCTGCTCCTGCTGCGAGAGCTTGGGCTTGCGGCCGAACTTGACACCCTTGGCCTTGGCGCGGGCACGCCCGTTCGAGGTGTTTTCCAGGATCCTGCGCCGTTGCCATTTGGCGGCCCAGCCAAGAAGGAAAAGCATGAGGTCTGACATTTCCGACGTGGTATCGATAAAGGGTTCGTCCAGCAGGCGCAGCCCGGCCCCCGCCGCTGTCACTGTCTTGAGGATGTTCAGCATGTCAAAGGGATCCCGCGCCATCCGGTCGCTGACGACGGCATGGACCACGTCACCTGGCTTCAGGACCTTCAGCAGCCGTTGCAATTGACGGCGGTCGGCATCCTTGCCGCTGCGTTTCTCAAAGAAAATCTTCTCGCAACCTGCCGCTTGCAGGCGCTCGATCTGGGCGGCCAAGTCCTGCGCTTCAGTGGACACCCGCGCATAGCCGTACTTCATTCAAGTAGACCTCCCCCTGGTTGCTGCAAAAGTCACGAGATTTGCAATACCAAACCCCCTCTCCCATTCTCTATTTTTTTCCAAGGGCATTGCCTAAAACGCGAGCAAAAAACCAAGCGCGAGCTTAACCGCGACCGGTCTATAGACGACCGCAAATATCGTGATTTCTGCGTAAACGTCTCGTCTCTCTCCAGCCTCCTATAGGTGCACCTTTGAGACGTAGCGCAGCCTTGTCCTCCGTCACGGCCGTCAAGGCTTCCCGATATTACCGGCAGGATCGAAGCCCCGTAAACATCGTAGGACGAGCCCGCATTTGGACTTTGGTAGTCGCATTGGCGTTAGCCGCGACGCCCGTGAGTGCGCAGCAGAAGCTGTCCCTTGAAGTAACCGTACCCGCCGCTACCCTGCCTTCGAGCCTGTTCAGTCCCAATGGTGGCGCAGCCGATTTTCTTGGAGTCGGCCTGGGCCAGACCGTAGATGACATTCGAAAAATATTGACCGGCCAGAACTTCACCAACGAGGATTCGTCGGGCCGCTTCCTACTCGACGAGGAATATTTCACCGTCGAGATCATCGCCACGGGGCCCAACAGGTACTTTACCTACGTGATCTGGACTGGGCCCGAGGATGCTGAAGCCACCCAAAGCGTAAGGGTGGAGTTCTCATCTCCCCTGACCGGCCAGCGCTCCACCCACGTCAGGCGATTAGTCACCTACAACGACGGCAAAGGCCCGTTGCTCGCCACGCTCCGTGCGGCGATCGTCCAGAAATTTGGCCCGCCAAGCGTCGATGGCAACTCGTCAATGCGCTGGTTTTGGAGCAAGGGGCAGCAAGTCAAAAAGAGCGCCGCCCGTGACAAGCAAATGGCGATCGGCATGGACGTCAGAAGCGATTACGTGACGGCCATCACCTACGAGCTGGTCGACGACGCCGCAGCGGCCGCCGACCGGGACCAGGTTACCCAATTCCAGAAGTCCGTCGAAAGCGCCGCGAAGAATGTTCGTGACGGCAACGCCGCCGCGCCGAAGCTCTAGCTCACATCACAACAAAAGGAGGATGATTTTGAAAATACGCTCGTGCGTCCAGATTCTTGGTGCCGTGGCCCTCGCAGCCAGCCTTTCCATGGTTACCCAACCGAGCGCCGCCAGGGACATCGTCGGGTTCGTCGATCAGGTGACGAAGCAGGCGAATCCAAGCCTGATTCTGATCCTTCACAACAAGGAGGCGTGGACCAGCAACATCATCGACACCATGACGGCGGTGCTGAAAGCCAGGAATTTCAAGTATGACTTCCATGGCTATAATCAGGGGGACCGTCCGCGCGACATCGCCCGATCGTTCAACTGGCCGACTTACGGCGCGGTGTTCTGTATGGGTCAGCCCATGGACTGCGACCTGATCAAGGTCCAGGCCGAGGGGAAGGGCTTTGAAGGCGATTTTTACAACCACATGCTGGAAAAACGATAACGGTTCTTGTCCCTGTTGTAGCATCGCGGCCTGGTCGGACGCGCACATGGCTGCTGGCGGGCCGCTTGCGCCTTCATCCAGATTGCCGAGAGAGAGATATGACTTCCATTCGAGCGCTCGTGATTGCTGCCGGGGCTGCCGTTCTCGTGGCTGCTCCCGCGACGGCCCAGGAAGAACAGCCTCAACCAACTCCGACACAGGGGTTCAAGCTCGGCCAAAGTGACGGGTGCTTCCGCTACATTGGCGACGCGGTCGAATTTGTCGGCCGCTTCAAGGCCGGGAGCTATATCGGCGTGTCCATGATCACCATCGGCCGTGACGGCCTGCCGACACCGGCCGCCGACGAGGACCGGACGCCGGCTATGGACCTGCCGGAAACGAAAAGCGCCTCGCCGTATTCTTGGTTCGGACCCACGCCCAGGACACAGGACTATTCCATCATGTTCACACCCCGAGCGGCTTGGGGCAGCTCCGCCTTCGTCACGATCTGCGGCCGCCAGTCCCCGCCCGCAACCTGAGCCACGCGGTACAGCGCTTGCGTGGCCGCGAACAGCCGCTAAACTTCAGGCATGGTCAAGCCGCTTCTCGATCCAGAAGTCGCCGACGAGGCGCCGACGTCTCCGGTCCTTACCGGATACGATCAAGAGCACATGGTGACCTATATGCGCGTGCTCGATGCCGCCGCCGAGGATGCCGACTGGCGCGAGGTTGCCAAGATCGTCCTGCGCATCGATCCAGCCAAAGAGCCCGATCGCGCCTTCCGCGCCTGGGAGACCCATCTCGCGCGGGCCCGGTGGATGACCACGACGGGGTATCGCTATCTGCTGGCTGGTGGCGCGCCGCATTGAAGCCTTGCCGATCCCGGCCGCTCAGCCAGTGAACTCACCGGTTGCGCCAAGATTGATCTCCCTTCCGCCGCCTGCTGCCGGTGGCAACGAGTTCCTGCGTATTGTCGGTCGGCTCAAGGAGTTGGATGACCTGCGCCCGAATTATTGCTAGTTCGCAAGCGAGCAATAAACGGCATATGCGGTCACTCGCAGCGAGGTTAATGGGATATTAGGAGGATCGCCTGCTTGACAGAACCATCCCAGCTTATCGTCGGAAGGTCGTGAATGCATCGTGGGAGCGTTGTCCGGGCTCTCCGGATAGTAGCTAGTTGCGCATCCGCCTCCCGTTAGAATTGAGCCGGCAGGGATTACTGCAGTGGCGGAGGGATAGTGCCCTGTCGTTTGAGCCTCCGATTTGTCGCATCTTAACGAACGCTTCGACAGGGCGGTAGAAGCGGTTTCGATAGCCGCCATTCGCACGGATAAGTCGGACGCAAATTGTAAAGGCAGCGACGCATCCGCCGGCACACCGAGGAAAAGGCTTCCCCGGCTCGTACCGATCGTCAATTCCGCGCTGGGATAAACTCGCTCCCCTGCGGTTGCGGAATTCTGAGGCAACCGGTCACACGTGATCGGCACGAAATTCCCGTCCAGTTGCAGAACTGAATCTTTATCAGCGAGCTTAGCGCCTTGCGATTTGCCGTTCTGCGTTGGCGTAGGAGGTAAATAGCACTGCAGTAATGTCGCATCGTACGTCAGGCCTCGAATATATGCATCGTCACTACCGCGGCGGACGTCAATGACCAAATTGGTTTTACCTACCTTAGGATTAAAGTAAATCCCAGATCCGGCAAGTGAAATACAAGTGTTAAAAGCCTGGAGGGCCTCTCTCACGACTATCGACGTGTCTATCGTTTCCGTCGAAAATTCCGACCGTCGCGAGTCGTAAACCCTGCAGAAGTTATTCAGTTTTTCTGAGGATGAAGATCCGCCAAAGTTGAATTTTATGGGGATTGCCTTGACGACCGCTTCAAGTCCTACACTCGTGGCGGACCCCTGCTTAGCAGACGAACCTTCACAGTGCTGCGTAAACAGTGATGCCGCGATCGCATTCTCTCGGGCTTCACTGGATATGTCCCGTCCGGTGTATGAGAGAAGTCCGGTGCAAACCTCTTGGGCTGCGCTAGCCGTTGCACCACAAACCACCATGCTTAGAGCAATAAGTAACGTCCTCATTATTATCCCCCAACAAAATCCCCTGTCCTAACGTAATCGTAAAATACTGTTGAATACAAGCCCCACATTTTGGACGCACCCAGATGGCTTGCGCTCTGCTTAGGACGGGCGGGCTGGGGGGGAGCGCGAGGGGGCGGGCCTGGGGCGCCCTCGCCTGGCCTCGACCGCTTCGATACCGGGCCGAGGGCATTCCGGACGCAAAAAAGCCGGGACATCACTGCCCCGGCCTTGGACGATATGCGAGCCTACTCGGCTGCGATTGCCACGCTTTCACTCTCGACCAAAAGGAGCCCGCAACGCTGCGGGAAGCCATCCCTTGCCGTCCAGTTCCTTCTCAGCCTGCAGGACGCCTTCGGCTTTCGGGGCGCGTTCCACCGCTTTCGCGGCGTCCTCCGCGCACCCTGCCTCGCGCATCACCCCGGCGATGTCAACCTTCGACAAACGTGCGAGGAAGGCCGCCTCGGCCGTCCACCACAGGCCCATGTCCAGCCCGACCGCCACAGCCATCCGGTCGGCATGGGCGATGCGTTGCTTGCCCGGTTCGTGGCGGGCGACCACGGCGTTGACGTTGGCGGCAGTGACTGCTGCCAACAAGTCAAGTTGCACGTCCTGCGGCTGCGCCACCAGCCACGGCCACAGGTCGGCGGGGTCTCCGGGCAGGCGATGTCCCCAGCCTTCCGTCACCTGGTTCCAGCCGCTCAACGCCCGACAGGCATCCGGCTCCTTGATGGACGGAACCAGATTGCGGCGCTGGCCGGTGATTTCCACCACAGGTTCGATGCGCCCATGGTGGTAGTCATAGAACACGCGGCTCACCAGCGCGTGCAGGATGGCGACCAGCGCCACATCAGGATGGTTCGATAGTTCCACGCGTAAGGCTGCGGTGCGAATGGCCGTCAGTTCCTCGGTGAGGGCCGCCGACATACCGGTGGCCTCGGCTTCGGGCGCTTCCACCTGTCCCGCTTGGTCGGCCTCGTCTTGGTCGTTGCCTTCGTGGCCGTGCTGCGACGCGTCGAGCGCCTTGCGGTCTTCGGCCTTCACCAGCCCCGGAGTCACCTGCAACGTGCCGCCGTGCGCTATCGACACGATGCAGCCCGCCAGCGCCATTTCCTGTGGGTCAAAGACCTGCGCGGCGTTCTGGATGGTCTCCATACGGCTCTCTAGCGCCCGCAGCTTGACCTCATCGGCCTCAATTTGCGGGTCGCCCTCGGGGTAGGCGTCGATGGCCTCTGCCAATTCGTCGTACTGCGCGCCCAGCGCTGACAGTTCCGCCTGCTCGGCCTCGGTTGGGTCGCGCCGCACTGCATGGATGCGCCCAAACCCGCCGCTGTGGATGAAGGTGCTGTCGAGGCTGATTTCCACCCATTTCCAGCCCAGCGGGCGCAACTCATCGGCCACCGCCTCGAGCCGGTCACTGGCAAGCTTCACCAATAAGGGCCGGTCGGTCAGGAACGTCAGATCGTCGTCGGCGAACAGGTCACGCAACACCCCGCCCCCTGCGGCCTCGTACACCTCAACACCAACAAAGCGGGCCAGCCGGTCGTTGCCGCGTACATGGGCGCTGGTCAGGAATGAGCGGATACTCCCCGGATTACGGCTCCAGCCATCCTGCTCGAACCATGCAGCCTCCTGCGCCGCATGGTCGTCACTCACGGCAAGGGCTTTGGCCTGCTCAAGGGTCAATTCATCGGCACGCATGGCATCGAGGATGCGCGGCGACAGATTGGCGAGTTTCAACCGCTGCCGAACCGTAACAAGAGACTTACCAAAGCGCCCTGCAATGTCCTCGGCGGCCATGCCCTGTTCGATAAGGTCGCGATAGGCAATGACCTCGTCCACAGGGTGCATCGGCTCACGCTGGTCATTTTCGGCCAGTGAAATCTCGGTGCCGCTGCCGTCCTCGCGCAGGATGGCCCTGACCGGGTAATCCTTGGTCACCGCCACACCCTGCACGGTGCGACCTTCCTCCAGCAGCAACCGCAACGCCCCCAGCCGCCGCCCTCCGGCGACGACTTCGAACTTGGCACCTTTCGGGGCCTTGCGGGTCACAAGGTTATGGATGAGGCCGTGGGCCTCGATGCTGGCGGCCAGTTCGGCCCTGCCCGCCAGCGTATTGACGCGGCGGACGTTGGACGCGCTCGGCACCAGCTTGCCAAGCGGGATTGTGATTTCATTCGTGTTCATGGACTTGCTCCTTGTTGATTTCAGGGATTGACCTGAGGTTCAGGCCCCCTGAACCCCTGCCTCGCGGCGAGTAGCGGGGAGAGAGGGGGCAAGCCCTGGGGGCGGAGGGGTCTCCCCGGTCTGCACGGAGCGAAGCGGAGGAAGATGGGGGAAACCGCCAGCGGCGGCTTGCTGGGTGAGAGGGCCGCGCGCCTCTCTCCCTGTCACACAACAAACGTGCCGACAGGCACATCCATATCGGCGCAGCCGTGCCGCGTAAGCGGCCACAACAAAAAGGGCGTACAAAGCGGAGTCGATGAAATGTCCGCAGGGCGGACAAGGGTCATTTCATCGGCGGAGCCGGTTCGTGACCCCGAGACCGGTTCAACAGGGCGGCCTAAGGAGGGTCAGCATAGCGCCGCCACAGGCGGGACGCGGGACTGACCGCCCCCGGCAAGGGATGCCATTCAGCTCAGACGACGTCGTGCCGTGGCATCGAGTCTTTCCCCGCTTAGAGGCGTGCCTCGGAGTTGCAGACAGAAATGGCTACGCGCAAAAAAAGACGCCCCGAACCAAGGTTCGGGGCGTCTGGTGGAGCCGGATCCTTTACGCGGATCCTCAGTAGCCAACGGGGGCCATAACAGAGCACCCCACAGCGGCACATACTGCGAGAATGGTGATCCCGAAGAGAGTCCCCTTCATGATCAGGATGAGCTTGCTCGGATCGAAGTAAGTTTCATTCATTTGGCAGTTCCTCCTTGCAGAAGAACTGGTACCAAAATATGGCACCATTTGTCAAATGGATTTTTGAAACTATCCGAGCGAATGCCTCATATCTGCCACAACAGGCTTGCGCTGCAGAATGGCAGAGGCGGTATCGAGCGTTGCCCGTGCCCGCGCTTCGACGTACTCAATAAGGTCAGGCGTCGGGATAACGTTCTTTCGACGTCTGTCCTTGGGATCGTCTTCGAAGGCGACGAAGCCCAGTCGTTCCGCTTCGGCCACGTACTTCTTGCAGGTGTCCAGATGGTCTGCAGGAACCATCCGGCAGGCTTGCGAGCGTGACACCGTCTTTCCATCGAGGTGACGCAGGTAGATATTCATCAGGAGACGCTCGATAAACGCGTGCAGCCGCTGGTCGTCGACATTGTCATGGAGCTCGGTGATAAAATCGCTGAACGTGACGATGTTGTGCCTCACTGCATCCAGGAGCTGGTCCCGGCTATAGTCATTGTTCATCCGAAAATCCTTCTCGCCGGTGGAATGGCATGGCGCTTTGGTACCATATAAGGGCACCAGTTATGGTATCATTACAGCGACACCCACAATTAATCGCAAAGTCGGCCACACAGGTCGTGATGCCGCCGAAACGCCGAAACGGTCATGTGTGATCTTTCGCGAAGTGCGTTATCTTATAACATTTAGGAAGATATTCCGCAAGAAGTTGACGTGGCAGCTGCCCCCGAAACTGAACCAGTCGCCGCAGGATCAGGCACGCCTACTGGCGCACCAACGGTACTTCGTCTACCGGTTCAGGTGGTAGAAGCGCAATCACTTCGACGCCTGCTCGGGCGTGTTGGGCAAGTTCGTTGGCGCGACCTACCACCGCCAATTGTCCGGCATACATCGTACTGCCGCGGAGCTTCGTCAAAGTCTTCACCGACAACCTCCGACGGCATGGGGCGCACAGGTCATTGTGTTCCCGATCTGTTCGGCGCGCAAGGGACGGTGTATCGTTCGCACATGGAATCATCCATCTCCCGGTCCCGCAGAACCGAAACGTCGCCGCAGCGTCCGATAACGCTCGACAACCGCACCTGCGTCTATTGCGGAGACGTGCTTTCACCCAGCACCATTTCACGTGAGCATGTAATCGGGCGCCGCTTCGTCCCCAAAGGCAAGCTAAACGGCCAATGGAACCTGATCCTCAATGCCTGCCAAGGCTGCAACGCGCGCAAGGCCGATCTTGAGGACGACATTTCCGCGATCACTCTCCAGCCCGATGCCTGGGGCCGCTATGCCCATGATGACATAGGCGCGATTGAGGACGCGCGTCGCAAGGCGAATAATGCCGGTAGTCGTCGCACTCGGAAGGCGGTCAAGGATAGCGGCGAAGAGATGAAGTTGGACGGGACCCTCGGGCCTGGGGTGGACATCTCGTTTCGATTTTCCGGTCCGCCGCAGATCGATGACAATCGCGCGTTTGAACTGGCCCGCTTGCACCTAACGGCGTTCTTCTACATGCAGACCTATAACCGCGAGACCCGTCGTGGAGGGTACTGGCTTCACGGCTATCATCCAGTCGCGACGGCTACCCGCAGCGATTGGGGCAACGCACTGATGACCGCATTCATGCGTACGGTCGAGCCTTGGGATTGTCGCGTGCTTGCGATCTCCGCTGACGGGTTCTTCAAACTTATCACGCGCAAGCATCCGACCGCTGAAACATGGGCCTGGGCCTTGGAATGGAACCGCAACCGCCGCTTAATCGGCTTCTTCGGTGAACTTGAGCCCGCGCAGGCAATCTTCGACAGTCTCCCGAGGCTGACAGCGCACACGGTCTACCAAGCTCCCAATGAGTCCCTCTCCTATCGGACTGACGTCGCGCTGAAAGAGGATGAGGACACCCTGTTCCTGGTCTTCGATACAACCGAAATACCCGAGTAGCATACATCACTACGATGCCGGCCCGGGAACTGCCATGGACCGCCCCCCTTTGGAGGCGGTCTGCCGGGGGGGCTTCCTGCGGCAGTCGATGCCTATTGCAGCAAATCGCTCCGAAGCTCCCCGTACCCGCTCGTCGCCAGCCACCGCGCCCGCGCCAGATGCGATGCCCAGGCCCGGCGTGCCCGTTCTGGCTGGCGCTCTGGGTCGATGTTCAAGAGGGCTCGTGCCACCTTGCGCCAGTCGACGCCCTTGGCCTCCGCGAATAGCAGGACTGCGTAGGTAGGGAAGTGCGCCTCGTCGTAAGGCGTGACCTCGGCCTAGTCGGGCGCCTCACTATCGATCCACATTTCCTCGTCCGGTGGAGGCGCGTCGATGTAGCGGCCAATCGAGGCCAGGTGCGCCACGATCTGGTAACGCAGGTGGTCGCGGCTGCCATAGCGCGCGTCGATGTCGGCGAGCTTCTTGTATAGCCCCCTGCGCTTGCCGCGCCGAACATCGGAATCGCCCATGGTGTAGTAAGCCGGCCCAACGGCGCAGATGTCGCAGCCGGTTGCGGCCACCTCCTGCACGAACGCCGGAATGTCCTCTTCTCGCATCCGCTTCATTTCAAAAGCCTCTTTGCATCACATGCCCTATGACGCCGCAACCCAGCCTTCCGCTTTATGTCGTGAACCCCTGGCCGCCTCGACGTTCCCAGTGTATCGGCAAGTGGCGCACTTTCAATAGGGTGCCAAAGGCTGCCCGCGGGCCTCGCCCGCAAAACCTGCATGCGGTGGGAAGTTACAGGAAATTGCTACCTACACGGCTTATCAAGCTGTTCCACTTACCATCGAGGACACCCGGGGTACCCAAGCTTGCGCAGCCACTATTTTGAGCCATATAACAGGGACAGATTCAGATCGAGGATTCTCGTTTGAAAACGAAAACGATCCATACCAGCCCCAAAAAGAAGTCCCGACTGGGCATCGATGAGAGCTTGGTCATAGAAGCCGTGGTCGATGGAAATAAGCTTGTGGATCAGTCAGGCAAGGTTGTCGGATGGCTTGACGAACGTAGAGGCAATTTCGTGAAAGGCTTTGGCGGCCAAAATGTTAGTCGAAAAGGCTCCGTTATTGTCACTGACGCTCGTGGAAAGAAGTTATCTGGAGCAGCAATCGAATCAACTGAATTATTTTTCCAGCCTTATGAATTGAGTTACAGTAAAGTTGTTACTCCTAAGAAGGGCCGACGCAGCCCTTCAAAAGGTTACATCGTCGCGCCCGACAAACCTGAAAGGGCAACGACTGTGCAACCCGATACCGTTTCACAACTTTCGCCAACCGATGCTATGCCTACGCATAACGTTGATATGAAAGCTCTTTTCTCCGAGATCGATAAGGTCAACTCGCCCAAAAAGCTCAAACAGCTCGCCGCCAAGACGGTAGAGAAATTTGATAAGGAGTGGGGCCTAAAGCCCCATCCAGAGGAAGAGTTCGTCACGTTTCGTAAATCTAAGTAGCCCTTCGGGGCTACTTTCGCGTTTGGGGGGGACTTTTGGAGGGTCGTTACATTACGGCCTATCACGGCACGACGTCGGATAGGGCAAGCGCCATTATGGCCGGTGATTTCCAGTTAATTCCTAGAGAAGGATCTTGGTTGGGAACCGGGTTCTACCTGTTTTATCGCGCTCCCGGACGCGCAGCGGAGTGGGCTCGAACAGTAGCCGACCGTCGCCGCAAAAAGGTTCCTGGCATCGCTCCGGCCGTCATCGAATGTGAAGTCGATCTCGCCGACACCATCAATTTGCTAGACGATACCGATGGTCATTGGGAAGCGCTAAAACGACTGGCTGCAGGCGCCATTGGTACGCCGCGCCAACTGGGGCCGTGGTCGATGGTATTTGATCCATCCAACCCTGAGCTTTACCGCAACTATGACGATAATGATCTCGTCAACGCCTATGTCGAGATCCTGAGCCAGCAGAGACCGGTTTCCAGCATCATAGCTGCGTTTATGGAAGGCGCTCCAGTCTTTGAAACGTCGTGGCTCTACGATCATTCCCACCTTTGCATCTCGGTACTCACCAAGAACGCAATCCGAAGCCGCAAACTCCTTGAGCTTTGAGTTTCCATCGATCATCGGAGCCCAGCCACCTTGCCCGTAGCGGGATTGGCGGTAGCCACGGTGGTGCGCCACAGCTTTCCACATTCAACGCCACCCCAAAGGATGGCGTTGAACACGGTGTCGATCGCTACACTTGGAGGCGGCCGAGTCGTCGTGCCTCCTCGGCATAAGCCGACAGAGGCTTGTCCGCCCGGAAATGCCGGTCACGCTCGACCGGCAAGCCAAGGCGCCCTCGCACCGACGCAAGTTCGGTCAGGCTGACGCTGCCAAGCTCGGGACATCCCAGCCCGAGGTCACAGAGACCGAAGGCGATATCCGGGTCTTCCGGATCGATCTCGGTGAGGAGCCAAGTCGCGCCGGCATCCGGCGTGAACAGTTTGACGACGGGAACAAAGTCGATTTCGCCGTCGGTGCCGCGAAGGGGTTGCTGCTGGCGACCATTCGCCAGCAGCTTCTCCCGCAGGTCTTGGGTCAGGATCTGCATGTCGGCCTCCTACTCATCGGCCTTCGGGGCGCGAAGGACGATACGTCCGTCGAGCGGCAGGGCGTCGAGGAGGAGCGTGCCGCCTTCGCCGTCGTCGTGGGCGAAGAAGGAGCCGATGCGGGTCCAGAAGCCCTTCTGGCCTTCCTTGCCGTCCCGCACGGTGTAGGCGTGATAGATCGGCATCTTGGGCTCGGACTTCGTTTCGGTGTTGCGTTTGATGGTCATGGTCTTTTCCTTTGGTTGATGGTTTCTGTCCCGGAGGACGGTTCCAAAGGAGACGGCGTGCAGGGCTGGCTTGTCCCCAACACGGGAGCGCAGCGAAGGAGCGGGCAGGAACGGGACAAGACGGCCGCGCCGGCTAGAAGAGAACAGTCATCAGCTCCGGACAGACCATCGACGGAAACGCCAGAGGCCAATCGCACGACACCGGACGCGACGAGCCAAATTCGATAACACGATCACGCTGCGGCGGCGGAGGCTGGAGGCCTGCCGGACGGGCCGCAGTCCTGGCTCCCGTATGCACAGACTGCGTAGGCGGCCACCGATCCGCCAAGCCCGGCCCACAAGGGCCACCGCTTGCCGCGCCGAACGCAATACGGGATCCGGGCCAATGCGGTTGGCCGGGAACACGGAGAAGCGTGACGAGCATGGTCGGGCATGGAATGTCCGACGATGCGGACGGCCGGCGGTCTGTCACTCGCCAATGTATTGGGGAGTGACAGACCGCCCCCAAACCCACGGTGGATGCCGGGTTCGCGCAAACGCCACCACATGACTCGCAAATGACGCTGCGCTTCGGTGATCATTTCCGGTGCAATGTGCTGGCCATTGATGGGCGACAGCGCCCACTATCCCGGCAGGCAAAAACTGCCTGATCCATCTCACCCGACCTTTTCCCCAACCAAAGGAGAGCAGAATGACTGCTTATCGCATACGTGCGCCGCCGCGGCGGCCACACCTCCGGTTTCGACCTCTCGGTAACCGGATGCCCAACAGGGCAAACCATATCGGCCAGCCACCCGGCTGGCTCGGGAGGCTCATACCGTAAGGAAAACTACGCATTCCGGCCCTGCCGCGAATGACCTTCGCGGGGTGTCACGCTCTACGGACGTGCATCGGCCATCAACACTCAGCCAAAAACAAAAAGCGAGCAAGATGGACGATCTGACCATGGATCTGGTGCGGCTGTGCCAACGCAACCGGGACGGCTCTTATGGCACTCAAAACAACCGCCGGCGCGGCCTGTCCGCAATGGCCAACGACCTCGTGGACCTCGGCTACAAGCTGCCGTCCGCGACTTCCCTCAAACCCAAGCATGTCGAGGCCCTTGTTGAACGATGGCTCGATACCGATACTTCGGATGCGAGTATCCGCAACCGCCTCACCTGGCTGCGCTGGTGGGCGGAGAAGGTCAACAAGGTCAACGTCGTCAACCGCGACAACGCCGCGTACGGCGTCGCCGAACGTGGCGAAGTCACCCGCAACCGCGCCCAGATGCTCGATCATGCCAAGCTCGGCACCATCGAATGCCCCTACATCAAGGCCTCGGTTCTCCTCCAGGTGGCCTTTGGCCTCAGGCGCGAGGAGGCCATGAAGTTCCAGCCGCAGGCGGCCATCCGTGCCGACCAGATCGCCTTGCAGGCGAGTTGGACGAAAGGGGGCCGGGCGCGGACCGTGCCCGTCACCACGCTGGAACAGCGGCAGGTCCTTGAACACATTATGCGCCTTGTCCCTGGCGGCGGGTCGCTGATTCCCGCGCAAATGACTTATGTCGAACACCTCAAGCGGTTCGAGTACCAGACGCTCAAGGCGGGGCTGCGCAATACCCACGGATTCCGCCACGCCTATGCCCAGCAACGCTATGCGGTGCTGACCGGCCAGTCCTGCCCGTTGGCAGGCGGCAAGCGCTGGGTTGACATGACCGGAAACGAACGTGCCGCCGACCGCGCGGCGCGCCACCGGATTTCCGCCGAGCTGGGCCATGGCCGCCTGAAGATCACCGACACTTATCTCGGGAGTGCCTTCTGATGAAACGCGCGGAAGGCAATGTCCTCATGGCCACCAATACGAGGACGAAATACGCTGAAAGGCTCTTCAAGCCCGCGACGATCGCGGCCGCCATCGATGAGGCCGCCTTCCAAGGCCATCGCCGCTACCGTGTGGTGCAGGAGTTTCCATTCGACCTTTCCGATACGGAGGCCGCCAAGGCGCTTGAGAAATGGCTCGATTCCGAGCAGTTCGAATACGTCTGGCGTCCGACCCGTCTCGAACAGGATGATTTCCGCCCGTCCATCGTGGCGGAATACCCGGAACTTGAGATTTCCTGGTGAACGCTGGAGGCGAGGCAGTTATGAAAACTAGCAAATGAGGCGTACGCCTGAAGAGGCAAAGGGATGTTCATCCCCGTCTTTTGTTTTGGCTTCGGTTCAGGAGGCAGTGGGCGGCAGTGCAGGCGCACGGCTTTGGCGGTGTTCGCCGCAGTCGTGCACTAACTCACGCAACACGTCGGCTCGACGCGCTGCATTGAGCGGTTGACGTCAATTCGCCCTGATAAGATAGAACGGATAGCTACAACTGGTCTGAAAATATTGGATATTTCAGAGCCCTAACAAAAAATTTGCCTCGTCCCGGCTCTTTTTTCATTTCTCTGCAGAGCACTTGGACATGTTCGATTTTCGTTGCGGAGTAGGCCTTGGTCTCAAACTGCATAATGGCTCGATAAAGGTAGGCGCATATATCAACCGCCACGTATTCGTGGCTGAACGAAACGATAAATTCAGTCAGACCTTTATCGATTCTCTGCGTTTCCATCGCTACATTGATTGAGCTGCCTTGCACAATCACCGTGTCAAACTTCGAAAGGAGGTGGCAGAGTTCCCCTAAGAACTCTTGACTGGTAATTCGATGCATCGGCTCGCTGACGAGGTAGCGCTTCCTTTGCAAAAGCTCTGTCCAAATCGAATGGACGTAACCAAGCTCAGGCCCAACGATAAGGCGGAGCCCAGTATTTTCTCGGATGTTTTCCAGAGTTCTTTGAAACTCGCTTTCAAAAAACGAGTAGTCGAGCAGCCGTCGGAAAAATTCGTATCGAGTTTTCATATGCTCCGCACCCCTCAAGGGGCGCGGAACATATCAAAGTCTAATCATTTGTGTAGCCGGAAAAGCGTTTGACGCAGCGAAATCTTTTCATGCGTCGACAGTTTGGTGGTTGGAAGTTCCACATCAAGCCGCTTCAACGTGTCATCAAACGACAACGTCTGCTTGTTCTTGCTCTTATTCTGAGGGGAAACGGATTTTTCGATGGTGCCAGGTTGTGTTGCCACTAATCTATTCCTTCATTCGATCAATGGGCAAGACGATTGCTCGTCCTGCCATGACGCAGTGACGAGCTCGACATTCGCTCAATCCGATGATAGGACATAATTCCCAGCCCGTAAACTACTACCCGAATACAAATCCGCAGCCTATTTAATGCATATTTTGGATAAGAAAAGTGGTGTTTTTTCGCAACACTTTCAATGTTTTTCCCAGAATGCGAGGAATTGCCCGGTGGATAAGTTGGTCGCTGTCGCCGCTTAGCATGAAACGGGTGACGCCAGAGCACACATGGTTGATCTAAACAACGGGAGGCGAGTCTAGCCCCCATCCGTGTCCCCAGACCAGTCTTGCGCTGCTGGAGGCAGGCGATATCTAGGGTCTCGAGCGTTGGCCATTTCTCGCAGGTCGGACTATCAGAAAGTACCTATGTCTTGAAAACACGGGCATTCGGCCACGGCTCTTCTGTGCCCACATCAAAAGCTCGGATCACCCGTCGGTTGTCACGGAATACCCTGAACCGGAGATTTCCTGGTGAAATGCCGGAAAAAAGGGCAGCTGAAGGAACAGTAATCAAGGCATCAAAGAACGGAAAACAAGGCGTTCGCCTGCTCAAGAGGCAAGGGGATGTTCATCCCCCTCTTTTGTTTCTTGCCTCCGCTTCCGGAGGCCTCTGGCACAGCAGTTCTGCTGTGTGATTGAAACACCGCATCCCGGCCCGTCAGCTTTCCACTCCGGCCCTTACCGTAGTCTCTTCACGAATCCGCTAGCGAATAGTCTGAAAATTCATTTCGCCCCTGCCAAAGGGGTTTATGCCAGCTGTTTCTTAGTGTTACATCGTCCCGTCTTGCGGGGGCTGGGGCATGCCGGATTGGTTCAAGGATTTCGATCCCTTGAAGGGAATGGAGCCGTTCGGATCGTCCCGCAAAGGGGCGACAGAAGGCCTGTCCACCGGGATTAAAATCGGCAGCGCCATCACCAACATGTTCGCCCAACGGCGGGCGCGCAAACAGATCGAAAACGAGCAGCGCGAGGAGCAGCGGCGCGTCGACGAGGGCATCGCCAATCCGCCGCCGCTGCATGGTTCGGCGCGCTGGGCGGATGCCTCTGATCTCCTGAAAGCCGACCTGCTGCACCCGACGGCGAAATTCGAGAGCCCTTCTTCCATTTTGATCGGGGCCTTCGAGGACCCCGCTCTCGGCGGCGCCGTCGTCGGCCAGATTCACTGGGATGGCGAAGGGCACCTCCTCACCGTGGCGCCGACACGCTCCGGCAAATCGACGACGACGATCATCCCCAACCTGGTCCGCTACAAGGGTTCATGCGTCGTGCTTGACCCCAAGGGCGAGCTCTACGCGCAAACGGCGGCCTGGCGCCGGCAGAACGTCGGGCCGGTTTACCGGATTGCACCGTTCCAGCCCGAAACCGATGCCTACAACCCGCTCGACGGCGTGGTCTCGTTTTCCGATGCGCAGGCGCTTGCCGACCTGATCATGCCGCCGGATCCGAACGCGCCGGACTTCTTCCGCAAGGATGCCATCGCCATCCTGACCGCCATCATCATGTTCGTCACCGAGGCAGCGCCGCCGGGCCATCGCAGCATGGCCGAGGTGCGGCGCATCACCGCCGCGCCGCTCGACCTCTTCACCGAGGCGATCAGGACCATGGCCGGCTCGCGCAACCATGCCATTGCGAATGCCGCCAACATTGTCCTCGGCAAGGACCGCAGCAGGGCCATTCCGGCGCTGCGGGATACCCTCAACACCGAGTTCGCCCTGTGGGACGACCCGGGACTCCACCGTGCGACCTCGGTGGCTTCGTTTGATTTCCGCGCGCTGAAGGATGCACCGGCGACCGTCTACATCACCGTGCCGTTCCACAAGATGTCCGCCTACGCCGCGTTCCTGAAGATCACGCTCACCACCGCCCTGGAAGCGATGCTCCAGAACGAAACCATCCCCGACATCCCGGTCCTCTTCATCCTCGACGAGTTCCTGAGCCTGGGGCCGTTCCCGCGCTTCCGCGACGCCATCCGCACGCATGCCGGCGCGGGCGTCCGCCTCTGGTTCTTCCTCCAGGACGTGCCCACGCTGGAAGAACATTATCCCGCCGGATGGAAGACGTTCTTCAACACATCGGTGAAAACGTTCTTCGGCACCGACGAACACTTTACCGCCTCGATGATCTCGGACTTCCTCGGCGACCAGACGCGCGGCTACCGCACGGCAGGGACCAGCAACAGCGCCTCGACCGGCCCGGTCTTCAGCGGCAATGGCGCAGGAACCGGCTCGGTCAATCACGGCATCGCCTATGCCGGCCGTCCCCTGCTGACGCCGGACGAAGTGACGGAACTGCTCAGTGGCTCCGCCGCGGACCAGACCCGCATCGGCCTGGTCTTTGCGCGGGGCGTCCGCCCGATCCGGGCCAAACTCGTGCCCTGGTATCTGGGGCAAGCCTGCCGTGGGCGCGTGACTCAACCAGCCAATCGCAGAACGTGAGGAGCGGTATGACCCTTGGTGCTTTCCTGGACGACGTTAAGCCCCTGGCTGCCAGGTATTTGACGGCCACGGCGCTGCGGCTCGGCTGGTACGCGATCAACAGCGGCCTTAGGCTTTACCCGAGCGTGGTTCTGCCGCTGCCACCCCACCTTTATTGGCCAGGCCTGTTCGTGCTGGTCGACCTGGGGCTTACGATCTGGCAGGTGGTGCTCCTCATCAAAGTCGTGAAAGCCGCCTTGATCCGCTATCAACCGAATACCGCCGCAACGCTCCACCTGACGACCGCGCCGGGTGAAACCCAGGAACGTGACCTGACCTCCTTAAGCCGGACCGTCGTCAGCACCCCGCTCGTGCTGGCGGGTACTGTGCTGTTTACCTGCGTCTTCATTCAATGGTTGATCATGGGCGGCCCGCTCGGTGTGCCCTTCGTGTCGATGCCGCTGGACAGCCCGGGATGGGTGATCGGCGGACTCTTGGCGGTTGCCGGCCTCGTCTACGGCAACAGGTTTACCGCCCGGGCCAAGGCCAGGGTCGGCAATTCGTTCGGGGTTGAGTACCTCCAGGCCAATCACCCGCTTGCGCAGCGTGTCGCCGGACATGCCGCGACGCTTGGCATCAAGCCGCCGGCCGTCGGCGTGGTGAATGTCACCAACGCCTTCGCCATGGGAACCCGCAAAGACGCGGCGGTCGTGATTGGCAAGCCCCTGTTGAACCTGCTGTCGCCGCAAGAGCTGGACGCGGTGATTGGCCACGAACTCGGGCACGTGGTCTACAACGACGTGGAACGGATGCAATTCGCGGAAGGGTTCCAGACCATGATGGGTCACGTGGCGAATTTCGGCACGATTATCGCGACGACAGTGGTGGCGCAGGCCACCAAAGACAAGCGCTATGGGCGCGATGTGACGGAGGTGACCGGCGCCATGGGAACGGCGGCCAGGCATACGCTTTTTGCCGGGTCCGAGCTTATGGTAAAGGGGCTGTCGCGCGCCCGTGAGTTCAAGGCCGATGCCATCGGTGCCAGCATTGCTTCACCGGAGGCGATGATTGGCGCTCTTGAGCGGGTCCATGGCATACCGGCCAAGCCGACCGGGGCCGAAAACAAATACGGCTACCTGATGTTTCGCGGCGGCAAAATGGGGGCTTTGTTCAGTACCCACCCGACGCTCAAACGCCGCACCGATGCCCTTCGCAGCGGCGCCCACCTGAAAATGCTTCCCGGGAAAAAGGCCGCCTGATCCTTGCAGGCTTAGCGATCTCGCTGCCATTCCGGGCTTAAGTCCCGCTCTTCCTCATGGCCACCGGAAGCAGTTGCGCCGGGTGACCGCTTGACCCACCATGGATCGGCGTCAGCCTGGATCTGACGTTGCATGCCATCGAAATGCGCCGGGTTAACAGCGCGCATCTCCTCCAACTGGTCGCGGAGCCCACGATACTCCTGGAACAAGGCCGGAAGCCGCAAGCTGGCGTCGATGGCCTGCTCCTTCCGGGTCCCGTCCCGGGGCATCTCGCCGAGCGAGAACAGATGGTTTTTCAGGATTTCGTACGAATGGGCATCGTTCAAGGCGAACTTGGTCCACTCGCCATAAGCGACATCGGGCTGCTCAAAGCAGCGCCCGAAGAGATCGGCGAACTGGCGGTTGAGCTGAACCATCCGCGTGGTCAGTTTCTGCATGTCTGCTTCCGGGTCGATCGAAAAATCCTTCGCCATCGCGATATCCTTTGACAGACTGTAGGAATAATGTCCTATTTTTCCTATGCGGCCCTATTGGATCAGAAGGTTAGACTACGAACTTGCTTTAGCAAAGCGGCGCCGCTGGCGCGATTGGCCAACATGGTTCTGGTTTCACCTGGTGAAACGACATTACTATGCCTGCCTGCTCTACCGTCGCCGCAAGCTCGGAACCTGTCGGGAAGGCTTGCCACCCAGCGCTACCGCGACCCGCGTGCGCCGCACCATGCTCGCGGAGGCGCTGCCTCCCAGGCATTTTCCAAAAGATACACTGCACTAGCGTTCCACGCATCCCGGCCGGGACGCCAGTCAGCGGGTCCGCCACCAGGGCTCGCGGTCCCGCTCAGGCGCGTCAGGTTCGGTTTCGGGTTGCCTTTGGTGTTCGGTATTGACCCACCACGCCCTGTCGTTCTCCGCAGTGAGTTCCTGGGCGTTCGGCAGCGGATAACGCCCAGCCGGTTGCTCGACCTCGGCAATCATCCTGTCCTGCGCCGCCTCCAGCTCATGCGAGGGTATCAGGTCACCCTCGGGACCTGGAACAGGCCGATCGCGCCCGGCAACCGGATCGCCCCGCTCATGATCGCGCGACTGCCAATAGAGCCAGAATTCGTCACGTTCGCGCTCACTCATGTCCGACGCCGGCTCGCGGGTTTCGGGCGGCCAGTCCCGCCTCAGGGACAGGTGGGGATACAGCTCGGCAAGCGGGTTCGGCATTCTCAGCTCCTGTCGGACCGTGGCGATACGTTCTACGTCAATCTGTGCCCGGCGAGCCCGTCGCGCCTGGCGATCGGCACCTACGTGCTGGCCCGCGCGCTGGGCCGAGCCGATCGCGGCATGGCTGCGGGAATCGATGCGGGCATCGAGGCCGGCGCTGGCAAAGCTGGCATTGGCGATCTTGGCCCACATGGCACGCGCGTCGGTGACGAAGCGAACCCCGTCGGCTTCACGGAGCTTTCCGGCGAAACCTCCCGCCGTGATCCGACGTGTTGTCAGCAGCAGGTGGGCATGCGGATTGGTGTTGCGGCCGTCCTCGTGGATCGCCAAATCCACGACATAACCCTGGCGCGTGTACGCGTCGGCCATGGCGCCAGTCAGCTCCAGCCAAATCGCCGGCGCGACTTCACGCGGCAGCGCAAACTCAATTTCCTTGGCGAGCCGCGCGTCCTTACGCTTCTCGGCGGCTTCGACGGCATTCCAAAGCTTGGCCCGCTCGCCCATCCAGACCGGAGCTCCAGCCGGCATCCGGATCTCGGCGTGAACAACGTCGCGCCGGCCGCCGAACGCGCTCTCGCGTTCTTCCGCGTCGTTCGGCAGCGTTTCGCCTGCCCGATAGGCGGCGGCAGCGACAACCGAACGGCCGTCACCGCGGCTGATGTTTTTGACGTGCAGATGAAAGATCGCCATTGGTCACCCGTCCATCCGCACTTTGTCGGGCCCCGGCGCACAGTCAAGTTGAAACGCGGCTCTCGATGCTGAGCGGGGTTCCAAGGGGCTTGCCCCTGGCGCACTTGCCGGTTTTCTCCGGGCCGCCCTCCCGCGCCCGGTCAGAAAACCGAGCAACGCATCGCTTCTCTGGCTCAATGCGTACACATTGGGCGATGCGTAAGTGCGCTGTACGCATTGCTATAAGCTCCCGGAAATCTTTCAAGCCTGCCCGGTCAAAGGAGGCACCTCAACTCTCAATCTGCTCCACCGTCTCGGGCTTGGCCCGCTGCGCAGGCTTGGGCTTGCGCACGTTTATGGCCGCTGCGTCGAGGCGGTTCTTGAGATGCACCGCATAGTGCTTCTCGATCATTTCGACGCTTGTCCGGCAGTTCTTGGCGATCTGGTAGATGTCGGCGCCCTCCAGCAATCGGAAACTGATGTAGCTGTGGCGGAGCGAGTACAGCGTCCGCCGCTTGCCCTCGCGGTCGGATTTGAGGCCGAGCTTATGGAGGATGCCGTTGAACTGCTTCTTGTGGTCAACCGGAAAGACCCGGTCGGTGGGCTTCGGCTTGTTGCGCGCCACCATCCGCTGGAAGGGGAATACGGCGCCGGACGTACTTTTGCAGTACCCTACCCCGCGCTTGCCGCGCACCTGGATTTCCAGGATCTTTTGGCCGCTCGCCTCGTCCTTGACGACCTCGACGTCCCGATATTCGAGCCAGGTGGCCTCGTCCGGTCGCAGGCCCGTGTTCGTCAGGAAGAGGATCTTGTCGTGGAGTTGTTCCGCCAGCCACACCCGCTTGGCCTGCTCGCCCTTCTTGGCTTTGTGGCTAACATCCCGCGCCTTCTGCGCGTGGGCTCGCGTCGCTTGGTACAGCTGTTTGTACTCCTCTGGCGTAAACCAAGCGCGGTGGACGACCTTCGCAGACTTTTTGTAAGGCTGGGAGATATCCGGCAGATGCGCCAGCCAGCGATGGCGCACAGCGGTTTTCAGGACCAGGCGCAAGGTCACGGTTTCATGGTGAAGGGTACTGCGTGAGGGGAGTTTCTTACCCTCCGCGGGTGTGAGCCGGGAGATGCGATAGTCCTGCACCGTGCCGGCTGTGATGGTCGAGAGGCCCATCTTGCCAAAGAACGGCACCAGATAGGTGCGAACGCGCCGGTAATGATCCTGGACCCAGCGCGCATTGCGCTCGCCCTCGGTCAGCACCTCGTATTCGGTGATGAACTGATCGGCGGCGTCTTTGAAGGTCTTCTCGGCCAGCAACTCGCCGCGCCGCCCCTTGTCCTTGAGCCCGAAATACCAGTCTTCGGCCCAGTCCTTGGCCCGCGCCAGGCTCTCTTCCTTGGTGCTGACCCGCCAGTTTTTGCCTTTGAGATACGTCGAACACTGCCAAATCGGGCTGTCGTTGCGCCGATAGACGTGAACTTTGCCTTCGAGAATCGTGTGCGCTTCGGCCACCGTCAGACACTCCCTGCGGACGTGCAAATTTGTGCAAGAGATGTGTAAGGCTAATTTCGGCGCTTCCGGCAATCAAGCGAATTTCTAAATGCTTGATTTTGTTGCCTGAATGGCACGGGCAGCAGGGCTCGAACCTACGACCTGCGGTTTTGGAGACCGCCGCTCTACCAACTGAGCTATGCCCGTATGCGCATGTCGGCGCAGCAGGCGCTTCCTAAAAGCTTCCGCGCGCTCTGTAAAGAGCGACGTGCGCTACCCGGCCTTCATCTTCGAAAGTCCAGGCGTCCTCCCGGCCATTTCCCGTCGATCCGTTGATTGCTGACGATTAAGCCGACCCAGGGACGCACGATTTTCGGGTCGGTCAGATTGACATTTTTTCCAACCAGCCCTTTCGCACCCTGGCGCCGCGCATCGATGAGCCCCTTGCGCACGCCATCATGCCAATCGAACAGCAGGTAAACCCTCTCTCCCGCCGTCTTCACCTCGCCCCGGCCGGACTTCCATTTATGCTTGCTATCGCCCGGGATCGTGGGATCGGCACCGCCGTTCCATCGGCTGGACCAGCTGCCTTCGATGGTGTCGTTGCGGTCGCGGTCGCGGTCGGTGCCCCATGCCTCTGCATTTTCATCGCTTGGAGTTCCCTCCAGTTTCAAGCCGGCGGCGAACGCCGACACCTCCTCGTCGTCGGGAGTGGGGACGTCCATGACGCCAAACGGATTTCGGATTCCGCGGTTGCTGTCAGAGACGCTGTCTGAATTTTTCTTGCCTTCCGATCTCATCGCAAAGCCTCCGGTTTTCAAATATGCCCCCGCCATTCGACGGCGACTTTAAGCCGTTAGCCTGGAGGACGGAGACCTTCATAGCCACCCGTTTTCCTGGCCGGCGGAGTTTTCGACCGATTCGTGCCCGGTCAGTCTCCCGAAGAGGGCTTGTAGGGGCCGCCCGGCACCCCCCAACCCCAGGCCGGCATTGGTTCGCTCTCGGGGTCGCAGGTCGGGCCCTTGTTGGAGTTCATCTTGGCCAGCCGCGATCCCCATTCGACATAGGCCATGAAGGCCGAGCGGAATTCGGGATCGTCAGGCAGCCCGACCTCGTCGGCGGCGTCGGCGAGAAGGTTGATCCAGCGCCGGCGCTGCTCCTCGGTCAGATGCTTGCCGAGATGGTGCATCACCATCTCGCGATGGCCGCCGTGCTTTTCGCTGTAGGTTTTCGGTCCACCAAAAATTTCGCCGATGAAAGCCGCGACGTGAGCGGGATGATCCGGCGACATGTGTTTGAACACCGGCCCGACGATGGGATCCCGAGAGACGTTGTCGTAGAAGGTTTGGGTCAGGCGGTTCAGCGCTTCGGTGCCGCCGGCCCATTCAAACAATGTCGGGACATCCTGGCCCATTCGCGATCCCTCCGATGCTGGTCTTCAACCGCGCTGGACGATAGCGGAAACATCGAGCGCCGCTCAACCTGCCTCGATGGCCAGTGCAAGGTTGCGCTAAAGCTTCGCCGGCGTCTCTGCCTCGGCGCTGGCGGACGGCAGAACGCGGCAGTTGTCGGGCTTCGGCGACGACTTGCAGATGGTGGCGCCCGTCAGCGCGTCCACCGATTGCGGCCCCGTCGTCAGTCCAACCTTCAGCATTAGGTCTGGTTCGAGCTGGCGCTCGACCGAGCGCTGCTCGAGCGCGGCGAACAGACCGGGACCAATCGCCATGTCCTCGAGATAGGTCTTAATTATCTGCTGCTGTCCCATCAGGTACATGCCGAGCCGCGCTTGCGGACCGACAAACCGTCTGACGCCGCCGGCAAGCATGAGCGCGCAGGCCGAATCGCATGCCGCTCCCGAATCGACGGTCAGGCCGGCATAGGCGCCCTCTTTAGCCAAGCAACTCCACTCTCCCGGGTCGCAGCCAACGAAATCGGTGCGGGCGACGGCGATGTCGAGCTTCTTTTCGTGGATAAGTCGCCCCACCGCCAGAGCACTGAACAGGTCGCCTCCTTGTGAGCTGACCACCACCGGCAGCCGTCGGTTGCCAAACATGGCGAGCAACTGGCGCAGCTTCTGCGGGGTCTGAGGCGCAATCGCGCCTTCGGCCGAGATCCATTCCGGGCAGTTGGGATTGCAAAGCGGGTTGCTGCCGCGGACCAGGACGAAGCGCATGTCTGCGACCTCCTTCGGCCGCGGGGTTTCGAGCCCTGCGGGTGCAGGCTCGGCTTTCGCCACCACTTTGCCGGCCGGCTTCGTGATATTCGCCGGCGCCGGCACCTCCCTGCAACTCGCCGGCAACGGATCGGACGTGCATAGGATTGGCGCGGTCAGCAGGTCGACGGCATCCCGGCTGGTGACGAGATTCATTTGCAGCATGTCGTAGGGAGCCAATTGCTGGATACCGCTGGCCGGTGTGCTTTTCATGGTCTCGAGCACACCCAGGCCGACGCCCATCTCCTTCAGATAGGCCGCCAGCTTCCGCTCCAGCGGCTTGTTCATCTCATAGGTCTTGTAGCTGCCGGCGTTCTTCCGGCTGACGACCTTGGTGCTGAGAATCTTCTTCTTGCCCTTCACCATGCGGTAGGTGGTGCGGTACAGCAATTTCGTCCGGATATAGGTCGTGGTGATCTGATGGACGCCGAGAAAGGCCCATTCGCCTACCACGCGCCGGATGCCGCCGGAAAACATCAACGGACAGGCGGAATTGCAGATGGCGCCATCGGCATAAGCATTGCCAAAATAACGGGCGCTCTTGCCGTCGTTTTCCTTGCAGTTCTTCACATCTGGCAGACAGCCGACGAAGCGGGTTTTGCCGACGGCGATATCGAGCTTGTTCTTGCGGATCAGGCGACCAAGTGTCAGCGCCGCTTCGACATTGCCGCCGGGGGAATCGACGACGATCGGCAGCTTTCGGCCGCCAAGCGCTTTCAGCGCGCGTTTGAACAGGGCCGGCGTGCCGGCTTCTATCGAGCCTTCCGCCGATATCCATTCCGGACAGGTCGGCTCGCAGCCCGGCGCGCTGCTGCGCACGACGACGAACCGCATCGTCGGGCCGAAATCCGGCGCGGATTTTTCCGGCGTGGATTTCTTTGCATCCGCTGCGAAGGCAGCGTGGCCCATGGCAAGCAACGACACCAGGCAGATCAGCCCTAGCGACCACCATGCCTGACTATGCAAACGGCGCCATGGAACCATTCGGGCAGCCCCCCTCGATGCAACCTATACTAGTTATGGCAGAGGCGCTTGCAACAGGATTTGAAGCAATGCGGTTAATCCATTGCCAGAATATCAGAATCAAAAGGGCGGCCCGAAGACCGCCCCTTTGCATCCGATCTCAACCGGCAGCGCCGGCGACTACTCTGTGATGGTGACGACGATGCCGGCACCGACGGTGCGGCCGCCTTCACGGATGGCGAAGCGCAGCTTCTCTTCCATGGCGA
>NZ_JAMYPW010000040.1:0-60394 GCF_040320565.1 Mesorhizobium sp. M0664 | reverse complement strand
TCGAGAAGACAGCCCGAAACTACCTCGCCATCGTCACCATCGCCGCAACCGTCCTCTGGATCAGATAAGTGTCCACACGACCTAGCGGTTGCGAAAGGCGGATTCCATGGCCACTTTCACATGCCACCAATTCGAGAGCTGAATTCATGTGCGGACGCTTTGCTTTGACGGCCACTCCGGACCAGACCGCCGCCTTTCTCAGCCTAGCGGAACTTGAGGAGTTTCCGGCCCGCTACAACATCGCGCCGACGCAGCCGGTGCTGATGGCGTTTGCCGGATTGCCACAGGCGCCGGGCTCGAACCTGCCCGACCGCCGCTCGATGCTGGTGCGCTGGGGCCTGATCCCGGCCTGGGTCAAGGATACGCGTAACTTCCCGCTGCTGTTCAACGCGCGTTCTGAGGGGGCTTCGGAAAAGGCGTCGTTTCGCGCTGCCATGCGCCATCGCCGCGCCCTGATACCGGCTTCGGGATTCTACGAATGGCACCAAACCGGTGGCAGAAGAGGGCAGCCCTATTGGGTGCGGCCAAGGCATGGCGGGCTTGTCGCCTTCGCCGGGCTGATTGAGACCTATGCTGAGCCGGGCGGCTCGGAAATGGACACCGGCGCTATTCTGACCGCCCACGCCAATGCCGATACTGCCCATATCCACGACCGCATGCCGGTAGTGATCCACCCCGAGGATTTCGCGCGCTGGTTGGATTGCCGCACGCTCGAGCCGCGCGACGTGGCCGATCTGCTGAGACCCGCCCAGCTCGATTTCTTCGAAGCGATCCCGATTTCCGACCTCGTCAACAAGGTCGCCAATACCGGGCCGGAGATTCAGGAGAAGGGCGTCGTCGAGCTTGAGCCCGACAAGGTCAAGCGCCAGAAGTCCGGCGCGAACGACAGTCAGATGAGTTTATTTTAGCAAAAGCTACTATTACTGGTTCGCCGTGAGCGCCTCAAATCTTTCCCGACGGCATTCTCAGGCAGCGCGCGGCGAAACGATTTTTTGCGCCGGCTTCTTCTTCTTCGCGGTGTGCAGAAGAGCTGCGACGATTGCTGCCGGGCCGATCGCCCGGTAATGGCTGGCGAGCGCCGGTTGCTTGGCGCGGTTGGATTCTTGCTTAGGCATTGTTCTCTTCCCTGGTAACGTCTTCGTGTCTGCGTTTGCTGGCCGAATCCGACCAAATCGTGACGCTTGCTGATCTAGCCGGCGAATGTTTCATCACAGTGCCGACCTGTTTAATAAAATGTTTCAGTGGCTCAATTCCTGTGAGCCAACGATATTTTTGGCGAAGGTAGCGACTTGACGGCAACACCGGGCAAGGCGATAAAGCCGGCCATGAGAACGTCTTTCGCCATTTGTGGCATTTGCATTATTGGCTAGCCTCGCGCTGGTCCTGGACGTTTTCGCCTCATCTCCTCCCAGATTGGACAAACGCCCCGGCCAGCAGGCTGGAGCCGATTTGCGCCTCGGCGTAACCGACTCCATCCAGAGCACGATCCCAGAAGGTCATGCCAAAGTAACGCACCGGGAACGCACGTATGTCTGACGCATCGAAGAGCCTGCGCCTCTACAACACGCTAACGCGGAGCAAGGAGGATTTCTTCCCGATCGATCCGCGCAACGTGCGCATGTATGTCTGCGGCCCGACGGTCTATGACTTCGCCCATATCGGCAATGCGCGGCCGGTGATCGTCTTCGACGTGCTGTTCCGCTTGCTGCGCCATCTCTACGGGCAAGCGCACGTCACTTACGTCCGCAACATTACGGACGTCGACGACAAGATCAACGCTCGCGCGCTGCGCGATTTCGGCGGCGAAATTGCATCGGGCAAGCTGTCGCTGAACGAAGCGATCAGGCGGGTCACCGAAAAGACCGCCGGTCAGTTCCACAAGGACGTCGCGGCGCTCGGTTGCCTGGAACCGACGGTCGAGCCGCGCGCCACCGAGTTCGTCGAGCCCAGGCCCGACGGCAAGGTCGACATGATCTTCTTGATTCAACGCTTGATCGAACGCGGCCATGCCTATGTCGCGGCTGGAGAAGTCTTGTTCGACACCGCTTCCATGCCGGATTATGGGCAGTTGTCGAAGCGCAATCTCGATGAGCAGCAGGCCGGCGCCCGCGTCGCCGTCGATGAGCACAAGAAGAACCCGCAGGATTTCGTGCTGTGGAAATTGTCTTCGCCCGAGGAGCCGGGCTGGGACAGCCCGTGGGGCAGGGGTCGGCCGGGCTGGCACATCGAGTGCTCGGCGATGTCGGCCGCCTATCTCGGCGAGGTGTTCGATATCCATGGCGGTGGTCTCGACCTGATCTTTCCGCACCACGAGAACGAGATCGCGCAATCGCGTTGCGCCCACGGCACCGAAACGATGGCCAAGATTTGGATGCACAACGGTTTCCTGCAGGTCGAGGGCCAGAAGATGTCCAAGAGCCTGGGCAATTTCTATTCGATCACCGAATTGCTGGAGACGGATACCTTTGGCGGCCGCAAATGGCCGGGCGAGGTGCTCAGGCTGGCGATGCTGATGACGCACTATCGCGAGCCGATCGACTTTTCCGTGCGCAAGCTGGAAGAGGCGGAGAATACGCTGCGCAAATGGAAGCGGGCGGCCGATCTGGCGCCGCCGACGGCAAAGCCGGTGCCGGCGGATGTGATCGAAGCGCTGTCGGATGACCTTGCCACCTACGCCGCATTCCAGTTGCTGACGCAGTTGGCTGGTGATGCTGTTGATTTCAACGCAGGTAGCGGCAACGCAGCCGCCGAAGACAACGATGCTGCCGCTTCACTGAAGGCATCGCTTCTGTTCCTCGGCTTCGACATCGCAACAGCCAAGGTGGATGAAGACGCCATTGCCAAGGCGATCGCCAAACGCCTCGCGCTGATCGCCGCCAAGAACTGGGCCGAGGCCGACCGCATCCGCGACGAGTTGCTGACGCAAGGCATCCAGTTGAAGGACGGCAAGGACCCCGTCACCGGCGAACGCATCACCACCTGGGAGGTAAAAAGATGATCGATCATCTCGGCATCACCGTTTCGGATTTCGACGCGTCGAAGGCTTTTTACGACAAGGCGATGGCGCCGCTCGGCGCCTCGCTGCTCTACATGGTGCCGCAGGAATATACCGGCGGCGCCAAGGTCGGCGGCTACGGCCGCGACCGGCCGGTGTTTTGGCTGCATGCCGGCAAGGACAAGCCGAAGGATCATCAGCATGTCGCCTTCACGGCTCGCAGCCGCGCCGAGGTCGTTGCCTTTCACGCCGCGGCGATTGCCGCCGGCGGCAAGGACAATGGCCGGCCGGGCCTGCGCCCGCACTACCATCCGAACTATTATGGCGCTTTTGTTTTCGATCCCGACGGCAACAATATCGAGGCGGTTTGCCATGCCGCGGAGTAGTGCGCGATGAGCCTCGACAACAGACCAGTCTATACAGGCGGCTGCCAGTGCGGCGCGGTGCGCTTCCGCGTCGAAGGAGCTCTCGGCGATGCTTCCGTATGCCATTGCCGCATGTGCCAGAAGGCGAGCGGCAATTTCTACCTGCCGCTGGTCTCGGTGCGCGGCGCAAGGCTGGACTGGACGCGCGGTGAGCCCAAACGCTTCCGCTCGTCCAACGCGGCTTTGCGCGGTTTCTGTGCCGAATGCGGCACGCCGCTGACCTTCGAAGCGCCCGACGGGGTGGCCCTCGCCATCGCCACATTCGACCACCCCGAGGAGATTGCGCCGACCATCCAATGGGGTGTCGAAGCCAAGCTCCCGTACGTGGATCACGTCCACGAATTGCCAGGTGAGGAAACGATGGCCGACGTCTCGCCGGCCTCCTATCTCGCCGATCTCGTCTCCTACCAACATCCCGACCACGACACCGAACAATGGCCGCCGGAGGAAAAATCATGACCGAAACCGTTCGTACCGGCGGCTGCCAGTGCGGCGCCGTGCGCTTCCGCATCCACGGCGCGCTCGGCCGCCCGTCCATTTGTCATTGCCGCATGTGCCAGAAACAGTTCGGGTCGTTTTTCGGCGCGCTGGTGACAGTGCCGAGCGACGGCGTCGAATGGGTGCGCGAGGAGCCGAGTTACTTTCAGTCGTCGGTCAACATCGATCGCGGCTTCTGCACCCGCTGCGGCACACCGCTGACCTACCGCCAGCCCGGCGCGCTGGAGATCGCCATCGGCGCCTTCGACGACCGTTCCGATCTGGCGCCGCAGATCCAGGTTAACTACGCCGCCAGGCTGCCTTGGGTCGAGACGATCTTCGACGCGCCGATCCATGACGACCCGGATTTCTACGCGCGACAGGAATCCATCATCTCCTTCCAGCATCCCGATCACGAGACGGCCAACTGGCCGCAGCAGGGCCTGAAATTATGAGCAGCGAATTCCGTACCCTCTATCCCGAGATCGAGGCTTTCGAGTCCGGCATGCTCGACGTTGGCGATGGCCATCAGGTCTATTGGGAGCGCTCCGGCACCAGAGGGGCCAAGCCGGCTGTCTTCCTGCATGGCGGGCCGGGCGGCACCATTTCGCCAAAGCACCGGCGGCTGTTCGATCCGAAGCTGTACGATGTCATCCTGTTCGACCAGCGCGGCTGCGGAAAATCGACGCCTAATGCCTCGCTTGAAGCCAACACCACCTGGCACCTGGTCGCCGACATCGAGCGCCTGCGAAAAATGTGCGGCTTCGACAAATGGCTGGTGTTCGGCGGTTCGTGGGGTTCGACGCTGGCGCTGGCCTTTGCCGAGACCCACCCCGAGCGGGTCAGCGAACTGGTCGTGCGCGGCATCTACACGCTGACCCGCGCCGAACTCGAATGGTACTACCAGTTCGGCGTGTCGGAGATGTTCCCCGACAAGTGGGAGCGGTTTCTGGCGCCGATCCCGGAGGCCGAGCGCGGCGACATGATGGCCGCCTACCGCAAACGGCTGGTCGGCAGCGATCCTGTGGCGCAGGTCGAGGCCGCCCGCGCCTGGAGCCTGTGGGAGGGCGAGACGATCACGCTGCTGCCGGAACCGGAAACCAGCGGTCCCTTCGGCCAGGATGATTATGCCTTGGCTTTCGCCCGCATCGAGAACCACTATTTCGTCCATGCCGGCTGGCTGGAAGAGGGACAGCTGCTGCGCGATGCATGGAAGCTTAAGGATATCCCGGGTACCATCGTTCACGGCCGCTACGACATGCCGTGCCCGGCGCGCTACGCCTGGGCGCTGCACAAGGCGTGGCCGAAAGCGGATTTCCATCTGATCGAAGGCGCCGGCCACGCCTATTCGGAGCCGGGCATCCTCGACAGGCTGATCCGCGCAACGGACATGTTTGCCGGGAAATGACCATGGCTCGCGAGCGCCTTTATCTGTTCGACACCACGCTGCGCGATGGTCAGCAGACGCCGGGTATCGACTTCTCCGTTGAGGACAAGATCGCCATCGCCAAGCTGCTCGACGAGTTCGGCATCGACTACGTCGAGGGTGGCTACCCCGGCGCCAATCCAACCGACACCGCCTTCTTTGCCGAGCGTCGCACGGCCGATGCCAAGTTCGTTGCCTTTGGCATGACCAAACGGGCAGGAGTGTCGATCTCGAACGATCCTGGGCTTGGCGCGCTGGTCCAGTCGAAGTCGGACGCCATCTGCTTCGTCGCCAAGAGTTGGGACTACCATGTCCGCGTCGCGCTCGGCTGCACCAATGAGGAGAACCTCGAGGCGATCAAGGCCTCGGTCGAGGCGGCGCTCACTGCCGGCAAGGAGGCGATGGTCGACTGCGAGCATTTCTTCGACGGCTTCAAGGCCAACCCCGATTATGCGCTGGCCTGCGCCAGGACGGCCTACGATGCCGGCGCGCGCTGGGTGGTGCTGTGCGACACCAATGGCGGCACGCAGCCCTCCGAGGTGCGCGCCATCGTCGAAAAGGTGATCGCCACTGGCATACCGGGCGACCATCTCGGCATCCACGCCCATGACGACACCGGCCAGGCGGTGGCGAATTCGCTTGCCGCCGTGGAGGCCGGCGTCCGCCAGATCCAGGGCACGCTGAATGGCATCGGCGAGCGCTGCGGCAACGCCAACCTGATCTCGATCGTGCCGACATTGGCGTTGAAGCCGGCCTTTTCCCGCCGCTTTGCTACAGGCATTTCGGCAGAGGCGCTGACCGGTATATCGCGCCTGTCCCGCGCCTTCGACGAGTTGCTGAACCGTGCGCCCGAAGCGCAGGCGCCCTATGTCGGTGCCTCCGCTTTTGCTACCAAGGCCGGCATCCATGCCTCGGCGCTGGCAAAGGAGCCGGCGACCTACGAGCATGTGCCGCCAGAGACCGTCGGCAACCGCCGCCGCGTCATGGTTTCGGACCAGGGCGGCAAGGCCAATTTCCTGGCTGAGCTGAAACGGCGTGGCATCGACATGCCCCGGGACGACCATCGCCTCGACGCGCTGATCGCCGTGGTCAAGGAGCGCGAGGCCGAGGGCTATGCCTACGAAGGTGCCGACGCCAGCTTTGAGCTTTTGGCGCGCAAGATGCTGCACGGCCTGCCGGAATTCTTCCGCGTCACTTCGTTCCGCTGCATGGTCGAGCGCCGCTTCGACGCCAACGGCCAGCTGAAGACGGTCTCGGAGGCGATCGTGAAAGTGCTGGTCGAGGGCGAGGAGAAGATGTCGGTGGCCGAAGGCCACGGCCCGGTCAACGCGCTCGACATTGCGCTGCGCAAGGATCTCGGCAAATTCCAGAGCGAGATCGCCGATCTCGAACTGGCCGACTTCAAGGTGCGTATCCTCAACGGCGGCACCGAGGCGATCACCCGCGTGCTGATTGAATCGCATGACGGCACCGGTGCGCGCTGGTGGACGGTCGGCGTCTCCGAAAACATCATCGATGCTTCCTTCCAGGCGCTGATGGATTCGATCGTCTATAAGCTGATGAAGAACCGCGACATGGCGGGCTTGGCGGCGGCGGAGTAAGAAATGGGCTTTTCGATAAGCTGGCTGGGCTTTCGCGGTTACGGGATAAAGGAAGCTGCGGCGTTGTTCGGGCGCGAGATTGGCGATCCATCGGAGATTTTCGAAGCGCCTGTGAACGCCTATGCCAGCGAAAAGAACTGGGCGATCATCATCCTCGATCCCTGCAGCTTTCCGAACCCGCCTCAGCAATATCTGGCCGCGATTTCGCAAGAGCGGGAAATCGTGATCGCGCACATAGAAGAGCATGTAATGTTCGCGCGCGCCGAGCTCTGGCGCGACGGAAGGAACATCTGGAAAGTCTGGCACAGCGGCGACAAGACCGTGCGGGACTTGCATGTCACGGGTGATCTCCCCGCGTCTTTCGAAGCGCTGAAGCAACAGTGTTTTTCAAAGCAGGATGAAGAAGATAGCAAAGGTACAGAGGTCGATCTTGTTTTTGACCTTCCCCTCGATCTTGCGGCGGAACTGACGGGCTTTAGGCACGATGAAGGTTCGCCCGACAACGTCTTTTTCGAACTCAAGGAGAAGCCTGCTCCGCCTTGAGACCGTGTCGTGCCGGGCCTGCAATCACTCTCGCAGACAGCGGCAATTGTTCGACGTTTAGCGGTCGTGTTGAACCATCAGCAAGACTCCATTGATCCATCAGCAATTTGCGATGGTTTTGGGCAAGCCGCTGGCGCATAGCCTTGGGCCATGGCTACCCAAGCACTTCAAATCGATGCCGATACCAAAGCTCGTCGCGGCTTCCTGCTGGCGCTCGGCGCCTACCTGCTTTGGGGGCTGCTGCCCTTCTACATGAAGGCTGTCGCGCATCTGCCGCTGGCCGAAGTTATCGCCCACCGCATCGTCTGGTCGGTGCCGATCGCGGCCGCTGTCCTGGTCTGGGCCGGTCGCACTGCCGATTTCAAAGCGGCAGTTCGTTCGCCGCGCATCATTTCGATGGCGGTGCTGACGGCGGCGCTGATCTCGGTCAACTGGGGCATCTATGTCTGGGCGATCGCGGTCGACCGCACCATCGAGACCGCGCTCGGCTACTACATCAACCCGCTGGTCAGCGTCGTTGTCGGCGCGCTGCTCCTCGGCGAGCGGCTCGACCGCCTGCAGATCGCGGCGGTGGTGCTGGCGGCAATCGCGGTCGCGGTGCTGACCATCGACGCCGGCAAACTGCCCTGGGTGTCGCTGGTGCTAGCCTTTTCCTTTGCCGCCTATGGCTTCTTCCGCAAGACGCTGCCAATCGGCCCGAGCCAGGGCTTCCTGCTTGAAGTGCTGCTGCTGTCGGTGCCGGCACTCGGCTACATCATCTTCCTGATCGCCACAGGACAGGATCATTTCGTCTCGAGCTCGCTGAACGACACCGCCTTGCTGATCGGCTGCGGTCCGGTCACCGCCGTGCCGCTGCTGTTGTTTGCGTTCGGCGCCAGGCTGCTGCGCCTCTCCACCATCGGCATCATGCAATATATCGCGCCGACGATCGTCTTTTTGATCGCGGTGCTGATTTTCGGCGAACCTTTCGGCAGTGTTCAGGGCATAGCCTTCGGGCTGATCTGGGCGGCACTGGCGATGTACTCCTGGTCGATGTTTTCTTCGGCGCGCAAGACCGTTTCCGCATCAGTTCGAGCCGCGTAACGAAGAAAGGCGGCTGGCCCGGTCTTAATGCCGGCAGCCGCGTCTTTCACGAGCGCTCAGCGCTTCGGCCCGAAGCCGGGATATGGCTGCAGCGGCACGACGGCGGCAATATCCATCATGCTGGCCTTGACCAGCGGCAAAGTTGCAAGATGGTGGCGCACGTCGGCATCGCTGCCGGCTTCGAACATCATGCCGCTGCCGGGTATGTCGCCCCGATTCCACACCTGACGCACGGCGCCTTCGGCATAGAGCGTGCGGCGCTGCTCGGCCTCGCCAGGCAGCAGCGGCGCGAAATCGGCGTCGGTGAACTTTTCGGTGTTGCGTGCAAGAAGGGCAAAGAACTGCATCGGAATCTCCTGATGTTGGCGGTTGGAATGGCGGAAATATTCGCTTCTGCTGGCCAGACAGTCCAAGACTGATTAGGCTAAATTTGAGACCTCACGGGACTTGAGCATCGAAGCAACAATGTTCGACCTGCGCCAGCTTCGCTATTTCATCACGGTGGCCGAAACCGGCAACGTCGGGCGTGCCGCCGAATTGCTGCACATCTCGCAGTCGCCGCTCAGCCGTCAGATCATTCAGCTGGAGGAGCAGCTGGGCGTCGCACTGTTCGAGAGGGCGAGGCAGCGTGTTCATCTCAATGCCGAGGGCCGCGCTTTTCTTGCCGAGGCGCGTGCGTTGCTGGCCCATGCAAGACGGCTGGAGGAGCTCGGCCGCAATCTCGCCAGCGGTACGGTCGGCCGTCTCGCCATCGGTTATGTGGAAGGTGCGGTCCATGCCGGGCTTGTCGCTCGGATGCTGCGCCAGTTTCGCCGCGACCGGCCCGAATTTCATCTTCAACTGAAGGGTCAGCGTTCCGCCGCCCAGATCGAAGCGCTGCGCGAACGATCGCTCGATCTGGGCCTCGTCTACACGCCTCCTCCTGCCGACGATCCCGACATCGCCGCCATGCTCATTATGCGCGAGCCGCTGGTTCTGGCGATGCCGGAAGGCGATCCATTGGCAGAAATCGCGGAGATACTGCCGCAGCAACTGGACGGACGCACCTGGATCACGGTGGTGCGCCAGCCTGACGACACCAACCGCAGCCAATTTCTCGCCGCCTGCGCGAAGGCGGGCTTCCTGCCCGACATTGCCTATGAGACGACCGATCCGTTGACATCGTTGGGCCTGGTCAGCGCCGGGCTTGGGCTGGCGACGGTGCAGGCCAGCCTGCGGAGTGCCGCGCCGCCTCAGACCGTGTTTCGCGATCTGCCGTGGTTTGAACGCACCGTCTCGATCCATCTCGCCTGGCGGCGTCAGGACAAGCGTGCGGTCATCGGAGACTTGAGGAAGGCAGTAGGCAAGGAGTGAATAGTGAATAGTGAATGGACAGGCGCCGGTTTGGAAAGTCTTCTACTTCACCATTCACCATTCACCATTCACCATTCACCATTCACCATTCACTCTACATCTTATCAATCACCGACTGCACACCCTCCGTCGGTGCATCGACGGAGGATCCCGCCACCATGATAGCGGCGACGATTGCTTCCGGATCCTCGACCACCAGCGGCTTGACCCGTTGCGCCGTGTGGATGAAGCCCTCCGTTGCCATGTGGTCGAGCAACGCCAGCATCGGATCCCAGAACCCTCCGACGTTGCCGAAGACGATCGGCTTGCGGTGATGGCCGAGCTGCGCCCAAGTCATGATCTCGACGATCTCCTCGACCGTGCCGATGCCGCCGGGCAACGCCACAAAGGCGTCGGATTTCTCAAACATCCTGTGCTTGCGCTCGTGCATGTTGTCGGTGATGACGAGCTCGTCGAGCCGGTTAAGCGCGGTTTCGGTCGCCTCCCGGTTGATCAGAAAGCGTGGAATTATGCCGGTTACCTTGCCACCGGCCTTCAATGCCCCTTCAGCGACGGCACCCATGATCCCTTTAGTGCCGCCGCCATAAATCAGACGCAGGCCGGACTTGGCGATCGAGCGGCCAAGCAGGTGTCCGGCCTTGATATAGGTCTCATCTCGGCCCGAGGACGAGCCGCAATAGACGCAGACAGATCGAATCGTGTTCATGTTATGATTGGTGATAGGGACTATAGGCATGGTCAAGCCCCGGGGCGGGCTTTTTCTTGTCGGCTTTGGCAAAACAGGCTAGACCGAAATTAGGTGGCTAAGGGGCAGGGAAACATGGCAATTAATCCATTGAAGGCGTTTTTGTTCGCGGCTGGCGGCTCTGTCGCAGCGGCGGGAACCGCCTATGTATCGGGCGCACTCGACCCGTATCTCAATTCTACCCGGCCTGCGGAGGTCGCGGCGCTGACGCCGCGGGCTTCTAAACCGGCCGCTCCGGCGACCGAGGACCGGCTGCCGCCTGCGTCTGCCGCGTCCACCGATGCGGCAGCGCCCGCCACGCCGGCCACAGCAGGTGCAATCGTGCCGACCTTCGACATCGTGCGCGTCGAAAGCAACGGCTCGATCGTCGTCGCCGGCAATGCGGCGCCCAACGCCAAGGTCGAGATTCTCAACGGTTCGGCTGTGCTCGGCTCGACGGTCGCCGGTCCCGACGGCGCCTTTGCCATTATTCTCGACGATCCGCTGAAGCCCGGCGACTACACGATCACACTGCGCTCGACGGCTGGCAATGTCGTGACCGCCTCGGCGCAGACCGCCGTCGTTTCGATCCCCCAGAATTCCACCGGCCAGGTGCTGGCAATGGTCGAGGAGCCGGGCAAGCCGTCCGAACTGCTCACTGTTCCGGCCCCTCAGGCGAAATCTGACGCCTCGCCGCCTGTCGGCGAACAGGCGGCCGTTCAGCCACCCGCCACGGGCACCGAATTGCCGGCTGCCGCAGCGCCGGCGCCAGCCGCCCCGGCGGCTGACGTTCCAGCAGCGTCTGCTCCTGCCGCGCCGGCCGCTGTTGAAGCCGCGCCGGCTCCGGCAGCGCCCGCCACACCGGCAGCGCCCGCTACTTCCGCGGCGGAGCGGAAGATCGTCGTCGAAGCTGTCGAAATCGACGGCAACAAGATTTTCGTTGCCGGCGTCGCCGATCCCGGCCGCAAGGTGCGTGCGTATGCCAACGATATCCTGCTCGGTGACGCGAAGACCTCGCCCGACCGCCACTTCCTGGTCGAAGCGACACGCGACATCCCGGTCGGCACCTACACCATCCACGTCGATGCGCTCGATGCCGACGGCGTGACGGTGGTTGCCCGTGCGGCTGTGCCGTTCGAGCGCGAGCCTGGTGAGGCGGTTGCGGCCGTGGCGCCGGCCGAGCAGAAGCCTGCCGGGATAAAACCAGCCGAGCCGAATGCTCCGGCGACCGAAGGCGCACCGGCAACGGCCGCCGAAACGCCCGCAACTGCCCCCGCTCCTACAACCGAGGCCCCGGCCGAAATGGCTGTCGCAACGCCTCCGGGCGAAACGCCCGAGACCGTGGCGCCAAAGCTCGAACATGCCGATGGTGCAGTCATCATCCGCCGCCATGACACGCTGTGGCGGATTTCGCGGCGGGTCTATGGCCAGGGCATGCGCTACTCGACCATCTATCTCGCCAACCAGGACCAGATCAGCAATCCGAACCGCATCTGGCCGGGGCAGGTGTTCAAGGTGCCGGAGAAATCGAAGGAAGGCGAGCCCGCCGATCTCAAGGCAATGGGCGACCAGATGACGACGGCGCCAGTCAAGGCCGAATAGCCTTCTGCCCATCAGGATAGCTTGCGGCAGGGCCAGTCATCGTTTATCGCCGATGGACGATGACCGAATCCCCCCTCGTAACGGACCGAAGCCGCGCGGCAGATGAACGCCCGCCGGCCAACTGCACGCCGGCCAACTGCATGCCGGATAGCCGCGCTGTCGCTGTCCGGCTCGCGGCCCTTTCGCATCCAGCGCGGATCGAAATTCTCAAACACCTTTCCGCAAGCCGTTCCTGCTGCTGTCGCGAGGTCGTCGAGCATCTCGACCTGGCGCAGTCCACCGTTTCCCAGCATTTGAAGATCCTGGTCGAGGCCGGGCTGATCCGCTTCGAGCCTGACCGCCAGCGCTCCCGCTATGAGCTCGACCGCGCCGCGCTCGCCGATGTTTCGGCATCGCTGGCCGCGCTGGTCGATTCCTGCTGCTCCGGCCGCTAAAATCATAAGGTAAACAAGAATGGCCGAGAAAACCGTTTCCGCAGATTCCGGCTCGACCTTCAGAACGTTGCGCAATCTCTGGCCCTATATGTGGCCGGCCGACCGCGCCGACCTGAGGGCCCGAGTGGTATGGGCCACCGTACTGCTGGTGGTCGCCAAGCTGACCCTGGTGGCCGGACCCTATTTCTTCAAATGGGCGACCGACGCACTGGCCGGCGATAGCAAATCGCCGCCGCCGCTGCCGGCCCTGCTGCTGGCGCCGGTCATGCTGGTCGTCGCCTACAATGCGGTGCGGCTGGTGCAGCTCGGCTTCAACCAGTTACGCGATGCCCTGTTTGCACGGGTCGGCCAGCATGCGGTCCGCCGGCTCGCCTTCCGCACCTTCGTGCACATGCACGAACTGTCGCTGCGCTTCCACCTCGAACGGCGCACCGGCGGACTGTCGCGCGTCATTGAGCGCGGCACCAAGGGCATCGAGACGATAGTCCGCTTCACCATGCTGGCGACGGCGCCGACAATCGTCGAATTCGCGCTCACCGCCGGCATCTTCGCCGTCACCTATGGCTGGCTATACGTCTTGGTGATCGCGGTCACGGTGTGGCTCTATGTCTGGTTCACCGTCAGGGCGAGCGATTGGCGTATTTCGATCCGCCGTGAGATGAACGAAAGCGACAATGAAGCCAGCACGAAGGCGATCGACTCGCTGCTCAACTACGAAACAGTCAAATATTTCAATAACGAAACCATGGAGGCCGAGCGGTTCGACCGGTCCACGGCGCGCTACGAGTTGGCGGCGACCAGGACCTGGACCTCGCTTGGCTGGCTGAACTTCGGCCAAGGTGTGATCTTCGGTATCGGCATGACCGTCGTCATGGTGATGTCGGCGCTCGAGGTGAAGGCGGGCACACAGAGCGTCGGCGATTTCGTCTTCGTCAACGCCATGCTCATGCAGCTTTCGGTGCCGCTGAATTTCATCGGCATGATCTACCGCGAAATTCGCCAGGGCCTGACCGACATCGAAAACATGTTCGATCTGCTCGACGTCAAGCGTGAGATCGTCGATCGGCCGGGCGCCAAGCCGCTGGTCGTCGATGCCGGCAGGGTCGAGTTCCGCGACGTACATTTTTCCTACGACCCCAACCGCAAGATCCTGAAGGGCATCAGCTTCGAGGTGCCAGCCGGCAAGACGGTGGCCATCGTCGGACCCTCCGGAGCCGGCAAGTCGACCATTTCGCGGCTTTTGTTTCGCTTCTACGACATCCAGCGCGGCAAGATTCTGATCGACGGCCAGGACATTCGCGACGTGACGCAGGAGAGCTTGCGCGCTGCCATCGGCATGGTGCCGCAGGACACGGTGCTGTTTAACGACACCATCGCCTACAACATCCGCTACGGCCGCGTCGGCGCCAGCGAGGAGGATGTGCGCAAGGCGGCAGAACTGGCCCAGATCGGACCGTTCATCGAGCGGCTGCCCGACGGCTATCGCTCAATGGTCGGCGAGCGCGGATTAAAACTGTCCGGCGGCGAGAAGCAGCGGGTGGCGATTGCCCGCACCATTTTGAAGGCGCCGCCGATCCTGATGCTCGACGAGGCGACCTCGGCGCTGGACAGCCACACCGAGCAGGAGATCCAGGCGGCACTCGACCTAGTCAGCCAGGGCCGCACCACCCTCGTCATCGCCCATCGGCTGTCCACAGTGATTTCGGCCGACGAGATCATCGTCCTGCAGGATGGCCAGATCGCCGAGCGCGGCACCCATGTCGCCTTGATAGCCAAGCGCGGCCTTTATGCATCGATGTGGGACCGCCAGCGCGAGGCAAGCGAGGCCGAGGAGCGGCTGCGTATCGCCCGCGAAAGCGACGAGTTCGGCGTCGTCGTCCGCCGCCGCACCTCGGAGGTGAGCTGAAAATTCGTGCTTGACCTCAACTTAAGTTGAGATCGTAGGCCGTTTTGGATCGCAGCAAAATGCGTCGTTCAAAAACGGAGACAATCGATATGAATGGGATAAATCAGGCAGGTACTGGCGGCAGCGTATTCCGGGTGGACAAGTTTGTCGTTCCGGCCAACGCCCGCGAGGAGATTCTTGCCAAGGTCCGGATGACGCATGAATTGCTGCGCCAGCAGCAAGGGTTCGTCCAGGATTTCCGGCTCGAGCAATTCTCGGGGCCGGGCGAGTTCAACCTCGTGACCATTGTCGAATGGGAAGGGCAGGCCGCCGTCGACGAGGTCGTGCCGATCATCAAGGCCGCGCATGAGCGCAGCGGCTTCAAGCCTCAGGAGACCATCGCGCGACTTGGCGTCAAGGCCGATATTGCCAACTATCAGCGGATTCCCGGGATGTAAGCTCTCTACGGCCAGCCGGCGCCCGGCGCAGTAGCGTCGACGCTGAGCACTTGGCCGGTACGGGCATCGCTGATCATATGTTCGAAGCCGCGCCATTCGGCGGCGACGATGAACAGCTTTTTTCCCTCGCTGCCGCCGAGCATGCAGGCAAAGCAGCCGCGGTCGACATCGACACTTTCGAGCATCGCGCCGCCCTCGCGCACCCGCACGCAATGCCGGTTCGGAACGTCGGCATACCAGGCCGCACCTTCGGCATCGAGGCAGATGCCGTCGGGAAAACCGTTGCCGAGATTGGCCCAGATCCTGCGGTTGGAAAGGCCACCATCGGCAGCGATGTCGAAGGCGGTCAGCCGGTTGGCGTGGGACTCGGCAACGATAAGCGTCTTGTTGTCAGGCGTCACCGCCATGCCATTGGCGAAGGCGAGGTTCTCAGCCACCTGCTGAACCGAGCCGTCAGGCGCGACCAGCACGATGGCGCCGGGGCCGAAATGCTGGCCGGGACCCGGAGCGGGCCCACCACCATTGAAATAGATGTTGCCGCGTCCATCGACGACGATCTCGTTCCACGGGCTCTTTGATAGTTGTCTCAGATCGGCATGGGTGACCAATGTCCCGTCTGCCTCCTGCCTGAGGATCAGCCCTTCGCGGCCGGACACGACAAGCAGGCGCCCGTCCGGCAGCCAGTCAATGGAATAGGGCAGGGTGGCCGGCACGGTGAGCGCGATCTCGCTGTTGCCTAGGGCGTCAACGGCGATGATCTGGCCTGTGCCCCAGTTGCAGAACCACAGCCGGCCGTCGTGCCAGCGCGGTGACTCGCCGAAGGCCAAGCCGTTCATCACCACTTGCACTTGCCTAGCTGCTGATCTTTGCATGGGCCGAGAACCTCCGGGTTTGCGCAAATCGTCATGGCCGAAAGGCCGATGAGAGGCGCTGTCTTGCCAAGGACGGGCGAGAGTGCTGCGTTCCGACAATCGCAATGAACATTTCCGGTTGATCACTTCGGCAGTCCGGATGCTGCTAACGGCATCCTGAAAACGGCGGCGACCGCCACCCCCCGAGCGCTCTCATTGTCGCGTTGCGACCGCGGGGTGTTTCCGCTATTGAGGCCGGACTTGGAACCAAGGTTGCCCTCATCCCATGAGCCTCGTTGACACGATCAAGAATGCGTTCGTTCCGATCCATCGCGAGGGTTATCCCTTTATCGCTGCGTTCGGCGCGGCGACGCTCTTTCTTGGCTACTTCTCCTCGACCCTGTTCTGGATCGGTCTCATCCTGACGGCCTGGTGCGCCTATTTCTTCCGCGATCCCGAGCGTGTCACGCCGATCGATGACCGGCTGGTTGTCAGCCCGGCCGACGGCATCGTCTCGGCGGTTGGCCCGGCCGTGCCGCCGCGCGAGCTTGGCCTCGGCGGCGGCGAAATGACCCGCATCTCGGTATTCATGAACGTCTTTTCCTGCCACGTTAACCGCTCGCCGGTGCGTGGCCGCATTTCCAGGATCGAGCATCGGCCAGGAAAATTCCTCAACGCCGAACTCGACAAGGCAAGCACCGAGAACGAGCGCAACGGGCTGGTCATCGAAAGCCCCAATGGAACGGTCGCCGCGGTACAGATTGCCGGCCTGGTGGCGCGGCGCATCGTCTGCTGGGCCGAGCCCGGCGGCGCCATCGGCACCGGCGAGCGCTTCGGGCTGATCCGCTTTGGCTCGCGCGTCGATGTATTCCTGCCCTCGACCGCGACGCCGCGTGTCGCCGTCGGCCAGACCGCGGTTGGCGGTGAGACGGTGCTGGCGGAATTCGGCGGCGTTGCCGCAACGCCGCTCGTGCGGATCTCCTGACCGGTGGCCCCGCCGTTCAAGAAATTCGAGGCGCATGGCGGCGGTGGCCCGCGCATTCGCGAAATCCCGATGCGCATGGTGCTGCCCAATCTGGTCACGGTGCTCGCCATCTGCGCCGGCCTGTCCGGTATTCGCTTCGGCTTCGAGGGCCGCTTCGAGCCAGCGGTGGTGATGGTGCTGCTCGCGGCCTTCCTCGACGGTATCGACGGCCGTCTGGCGCGAATGCTGAAGGCGACTTCCAAATTCGGCGCCCAGATGGATTCGCTGGCCGATATCGTCAATTTCGGCGTGGCACCGGCGCTGGTGCTCTATGCCTTTCTGCTCGACAGGGCAGGTTCGCCGGGCTGGATCGCCGCGCTGCTGTTCACAATCGCCTGTGGGATGAGGCTTGCCCGTTTCAACGTGCTCGACGAAGAGCTCGACCGTCCGCAGTGGCAGACCGAATATTTCGTCGGCGTGCCGGCGCCGGCGGGTGCGGTGCTGGTGATGCTGCCGCTCTATCTGTTCTTCCTAAGGCTTGGGCTTGAACCCAGCCGCCTGGCAGCCTTCATTGCCACCGGCTTTACAATATTGGTGGCGTTCCTGCTGGTCAGCAGACTGCCCGTCTATTCCGGCAAGAGCGTCAGGATACCGGGCGACAGGGTGCTGCCGATCATCCTCGCAGTCGTCCTCTACGTCCTGCTTTTGATGACCTATCCCTGGTATACGCTGACGGCCTCGGTTGCCGGCTATCTGGTCTTCTTGCCGTTCAGCGTGCGGGCCTATTCGAGACGCGCCAAGCGCGAAGGTGAGAAGGTGCCGTCCTCGGATATTGGCTGACGGATTTGGTGCCAGTTCGCGTTGCGCCTGGGAGTGCATGATTCCAAAAAGGCTCGCAGAGCACGCGGCGCTGTGGAACGCACCTCAAAAACCCCGTTTTCGGAACTTGCTGGGCGGCTAGACCGTTTGTGTTGGTAGGTCCGCCTGAGCGGCTGCTCGTGATACGTCGTCAACCTAGCGCAAGCTGCCGCATCGGGCGCAGAACCATCGGAAAACGAGGAGAAATGGCTGTCATCCTCATCGGCGCGTTACTGACTGTCGCCGGCCTCGTGTATATGGCGATTGCGGCCATCATGCGCGGGCGGCTTAGTGAGCCGGCCGCTGTCTCCACCGAGCCGGACAGTCCGACGCCCAATCTCGCAACACCAGGTCCGACTCTGGAGCCGCGACGACGCGGGCTCCGTTTTCTCGGCCTGTCGCAGAACTGGCCGGGCCTGCTGATGATGGCCGTCGGCGTCATTCTGCTGTTGTCGGTGGTAGTCCTGTAATGCATTCGCGCAAAAGTGTGCAGCGGTTTTGCGATAACGACATGCGTAAAAACAAGAATCTAAAGCGCGTCGCACAAGGCCGGTCGAACGCGACGCGCTTTAGAGTTTTCGACAGCAAACCTCAGGCGGCTGCGCTCAGTCCCAGCCGCTCGAGCGCCAGCTTTCTAGTCGAGACATAGTCGGTCTTGCCGGAGCCCAGTACCGGGATCTCCTCGACCTTGACGATGTCGTTCGGCACCATCAGTTCGGCCGCCCCGGCTTTTTTGCCGAATTCCCGCAATTCGTCGGGATCGGCATTGTCGGCCGTGGTGACCAGAACGAGGCGCTCGCCGCGCCGCTTGTCCGGCACTGCCACCACGGCGTGATGCTCTTCCGGCCACAGCGACTGCACCAGCATCTCGACCGCGCCAAGCGATACCATCTCGCCGGCTATCTTGGCGAAGCGCTTGGCGCGGCCGCGAATGGTGATGAAGCCTTCGCGATCGACCGAAACGATATCGCCGGTGTCGTGCCAGCCTTCGAGCGGCTGCAACTCGCCCGGCCGGTCGCCGGTCATGTAGCCCATCATCAGGTTCGGCCCGTCGAGCCACAGCCGGCCGGCGTCGCTGATGCCTTCGACCGGTTCGAGTTTCATGCGCATGGCCGGCAGCAGCCGCCCGACCGTTCCGTCGCGGCCGTGGATGGCGGTGTTGACGGCAACCACTGGTGCGGCCTCGGTCAAGCCAAAACCTTCGATGATCTCGGCCTGGAAGCGCTCGCGGTAAACCCGGCGCGTCTCCGGCTTCACCGCCTCGGCACCGGCCACGACGAAGCGCAGGCTGGAAAAATCGCCGTCCTTGGCGGTGCGGGCATAGTTGGCGAGGAACGTGTCGGTGCCGAACATCACCGTCGGCCGGACCTTGCGCGCCACCTCCGGAATAAGTTTGTAGTGCAGCGGTGACGGGTAGAGGAACAGCTTTACTCCGGTGACCAGCGGCAGGATGGTGCCGCCGGTCAGCCCGAACGAGTGGAACACCGGCAGCACGTTGAGCAGGATATCGGCCGGCGAGATGGTGATGCGGGCTTCCGCCTGCATCGCATTGGCAAGAAGGTTCCGGTGCGACAGCACCACGGCCTTGGGCGTGCCTTCCGAGCCGGAGGTGAACAGGATCACCGCCGGCTTGGCCGCATCCTGGCGCTGCAACGGCCGGCGCCACAGCAAGCCGGCTGTGGCCTTGTCCAGCACGGTCACGCTTGCGCGGACATCCTCCAGCCACAGCAGTTTCGCCCCGCCCTTTTCCACCGCCTCGACGATGTCGGCGAGGTTGGCCTTTTCGACAAAGGCGCGTGAGGAGACCACGGTGCGGATCATTGCCGTGCGGACGGCGGCGGTGACGCTGGCCGGGCCGGCGGTATAGTTGATCATTGCTGCCACCCGCGCTGCCGACAGAAGTCCGACGAACGACAGCACGACGCCATTGGCGTTGGGGAGGAGCAGCCCAACCGCTTCGCCCGGCGCTGTTATTGCCTCGAACCGTCGGCCCAAAACCCTGGCGCCGATGAACACTTTCCGGTAGCTCAGGGCACCGCCGATGACGTCCTCGATTATTGGGTGCGAAGCGCCAACGCGGTCGGCCGCATCGCGCATGGCGAGGAACAGCCCTCGGTCGAGATCACTGCCGAAAAGCCTGGCCTCGGCGAAGCGATCAAACAGCGCATTGGTGTTGGAGGCCTGATCTGGGTTCCGCGCCACCAGCTCGGCGATGGTCATCGGCTCCAGCGCGCTGATCGACAGCTGCGGAAACCAATGGCGCGGCGCCTTGTCCGCCGGCGTCAGCGAGGCCGGCAGGCTGCGTGCGCCGGCAACGAAGATCGGCACGATACGGGCGTCGGCCTGCATGGCGATACGGGTGATGGCGCGAAACAACCGAAACGACTTGACGTCTGGCTCGACCGCATCCGGCAGGTAAACGGCGAGCCGGCCCTTGCCCTTCAGCACCCGCACCAATCTGCGGCTGACGAAGACATGCTCGGCGTTGAAGGCGATGGTGCGGCCGAGCTCGCGCCACGGCTCCAGCCACGGCGATCTGGCCGAAGCCTGGTCGAGGATGTGCAGCGTGTCTTCCGGCAGCAGCGACAGCATCAGCGCCGGCTCGATGCGTGACTGATGCCAGATGACATAGATGACCGGGGCCACCGACCTGCGCGCAATCTTGATGCGCTCGTCGCTGATCCGGTAGGCGAGCTTGAACGGCACGTAGAGCAGCGCCTGGCTCAAACGCAGGCCGAGGCGGAACTTCTCCACCACGCCGATCAGCAGCCAGGCCGCGACAAGACCCGCAAGCAGCGCCAGTGTCAGGATCATCGCCGCATCTCCCAACGATCTCACGTCGCGGCTCTTCACCGGCCGCTTCGGGTGAGAACCTAGCCGAAGTTGGATCAACGTCAATGCGGCTCCATTTTTCCTTCTCTCCTATGGTTTGATTCGCCTATGTTTGATTCGGCTCGGCTGCTTATCGCAGCTACGCCGCTTTCATCCTTCCGCTGATGAAGCGGAATTCCTGCGTCTTGCCGCCAAAGCCATAGGCGGCCGCAGGCACTTCATGCACGAGGGCGTAGCTTTCCTCATGCACCTTACCCAGCAGCCGGCCGAATGCCGCGAAAATTGCCTGTAGATACGCCTCCAGTTCGAGCTTGGTGTTGGTACCGTCGACAACCTTGATGTCGAGCCAGGCCGTGTTGGTGCCATGCTCGGCCAGCGACTTGCCGCCGGCGAACCAGTGCTCGGGGTCGTGATAGGAAATGGCAACAGCTGTGATCGTGGCGTCCTTGCGCAGATGCGTGGCCGTCAGTTCGGTCACTTCCTTGGCAATGGCGGCGGACAAAGCGGCATCGGGCTTGCCGGTAACGCTGACATTGATGATCGGCATGTTTCTTCTCCTCGGTTTCAAGCGGCCTCTTCGCCGTCGAGAAAATCATGCCATCGTCCTTTGATCAAAAAAATCGAATTGTTTTTGATAAACACTTTGATAATATCGAATTGTGCAGTTGTTCGATCCCGACCTCCTCAAGACTTTCCTCGCTTTCGTCGATGGCGGTTCCCTTGCGCGGGCCGCGTCGATCGTCGGTCGCTCGCCGTCCGCAGTGACCGCGCAGATGCAGCGGCTGGAGGATGTTGTCGGCGAACCGCTACTGGTGCCGCAGGGGCGAGGGCGCGGCCTGACGCCGACAGGCGAGGATCTGATCGTTCACGCGCGTCGCATCCTTGCCGCGCACCGCGAGGCGTGGCTGGCCCTCAAAGGCGCGCACGCCGACGGGCGCGTCGCCATCGGCACCACGCAGGATTTCGCCGACAGCGGCTTGCCGCAGCTTCTCAGGGCTTTTGCTGTCAGCCATCCGCGCGTCAGGATCGAACTGCGCGTCGGCCGTTCCGCCGAACTGGCGCAGGCTTTGCAGGCCGGCACCCTTGATCTGGCCATTGCCATGCGGCAGGTGCCGACACGGGACGAAGTCGGTGTGCTCAAGGAACCAATGATCTGGCTTTGCTCACAGAACGGGCTGGCCACCCGCCACGACGAACTGCCCCTGGCGCTGCTCGATCCCCATTGCGGGTTTCGCGAAGCGGCGACCAGTGCACTCGATGCGGCCGGCCGTCGCTACCGCATTGCTGCCGGCAGTGCCAGCCTTGCCGGCCTGCGTACGGCGGTGCACGCCGGCATCGCCTTGACGTTGAGGACGGCGCGCTTCGCTCATTCCGGCATCGTGGAGGCGCCGAGCGATCTTGATCTGCCGCCGGTGCCGGTCGCCGAATTCGCCGTCCGCTTGCGTGAGGATGCCGACCGGCCGGCGCAGGATCTGGCAGCGTTGTTCAGCGGCAACCTGGCCTTGGCCAATTGAGCCAGCAAAGAAAAAGCCGACCTTGCGGTCGGCTTCTGAGTAGGACGGGCCGAGGGGTTTGGGGGGACTTGGGGTGGCCCGTCGCAGCCATAATGCCTGAGCCCTATGATGGTTCCATGACTTTTCAAATTAATTTTCAGGACCGGATTTCTCGTGATCGGACCACCAACTCGCGCTCGGACGCGGCGAGGATTGGTCATGCATCCGCTGCGCGCTGCCTGGCCATCAGCCAGTCGCGGCCGGCGTGAGCGAACACCGCGCAAAGCACGATGGCGCCACCGACCATGCTGGCTGCCGGCGGGATCTCCGCCAGGAACAGGAAGGCAAACAGGATCGCGAATGGCACTTCAGCTGAACCCAGCAATCCGGACTCGGCCGCCGGAATAAGCCGGGTGCCCTCCGTCCACAGGATCGAAGCCAGCGCGAACGAGGCGCCGAAGGTGGCTAGAAGCACAGCGTCCCTGGCCGAGACAGCCAGCGGATCGGCGACGAACCAGCCGAGCGCGAACAAAAGGAATGCCGACACCGCACCCGCCCACACCACCGGCGTGTCGCGGAAGGCGCGCACCATGATCATGTAGAGCGCGCTGCCGATCGTCATCAGCAGCGCCAGCCCGTCGCCGAACAAATGGCCGGTGCCGAAGCCGGACCAGACCATGATTGCCACACCGCATAATGACACAGCGGCGGCGGCAAGCGTCTGCAGCCGGAACGGCTCGCGGACCAACAGGAGGGCCAGCAGCGCGGTGACGAAGGGGGCGGTGGCATAGATGATCGCGACATTGGCGACAAAGGTGAACTTGAACGCCGAGATGAAGGCGATGCTGGCGAGCGCGCCCTCGATCGCCAGCAGCCAGCCGCGCCAGCCGAGCCGCAGGCTGTCGCGACCGTCGGAGCGCTGGTGGCGCCATAGCACATAGAGGCTGATCAGGATCGAGCCGACGAAGCCGCGCCAGCAGGTAATGGTCAGCGGGTCGGCATGGATCGATTTGGTCAGCACGCCGGTGAGGCCGAAGACGGCCGCCGATGCCGAGACCAGGATGATGCCGAGGGTACGTTCGCGGGCGCTTTCCACTGTGCATGGCATGTCCAGCGATCCCGTCATCTCACCAGCCTACGCTGCCCCTTCCTGACACCATAGTGTCAGCTTGAGGCGTCCTGCATCGAAAACAGCAGGTAGGCAGCCCCGCTGAACAGGATTCCGGCAAGAACCCGTTCGCGGGTTTTCACGATGGCGATATCGGCCATATGTCCGGCGGCCTTACGAATGTGTTGCGAGAGACGGTGTGATGGCGTTGGATGCTCCCCGTATCGTCAGGCTATACCGGCGAAACCCTGCCAAGCGCTACGCCAGCGCGGACTTGCGTTTGGGGCAGGCGGCATAGCCGTAAAGCAGCGAAGCCAGGGCAATTATGGGAGACGACAAAATGGATGCGATCGCATTGAAGGCCGTGCAGGCGCCGCTGAAGGAGGCCTATCGCGACAACGCCTCGCGCGCGCTGATTACTCTCCGCGCCAAAGGCTCGATCGACGACCAATCGATCGCCTGCAAGGTCGAGACAGGCAGGGCGATCGCCATTGCGGGGCTGCATCCGGCTACCGGCGGCACCGGGCTCGAACTCTGCTCCGGCGACATGCTGCTGGAGGCACTGGTGGCTTGCGCCGGCGTCACGCTGAAGGCGGTAGCGACGGCGCTGGAATTCAAGCTTGGGGCCGCCACGGTGGAAGCCGAAGGCGACCTGGACTTTCGCGGCACGCTTGGCGTGGCAAAGGATGCGCCGGTTGGCTTCCGCGCCATCCGGCTGACATTTGGCCTCGACCCCGACGAGCCGCAGGAGCGCATCGATGCGCTGCTCAAGCTGACCGAGCGCTACTGCGTCGTGTTCCAGACCATCAGCCAGAAGCCGGAGCTGACGGTAAGCGCGCGACGCTGACGATCTCTCCCTCAAGGGGGGAGATCACGCTGTCCTACTGCGCCGACGGCTCCTCGGCGTCGCCCTCGTCGGCGAAGGGCGAGGCGCTCGGCACGCACTGCACCGACCAGCCGGCCGGCGTCGGTTGCTTCTGGTATTCGGTTATGGCGAAGGCGCACTGTTCGCGGGTGTCGAATGTGCTGGGCAGCACGACCATGCCGCCTTGCGGGCCGGCGATCACCAGATACCAGACTAACGCTACGCTCGGTGCCGCCATGAGTATTTCCTCGCTCTGCTTGTTTTGGGAGTCGCACGATCCTAGCAACTCCGGCCCAGCGGCGAAAGCTGGGCCAAAGCGCGGCGTTAAGCCACGGTATCACAGCCACGTGATGTCGGGTCGTTTTGGTTCAGTTCACCGCAAAACAATAGAACAGGCCGTCGCCGCCGGTGCCCTTCAGCGCTTCCTGGCTGCAGCCACCGCGTGACGCATGCGAGGAATTCCACGATTTGGCGGCTGCCGAGCCATCGATGCCGGTACGATCGTGATGACCCATCATGGCCACACCTTCTGCTCCGCTCAGCGTCCAGTCGCCGCAGGTCTGGTCGGCTATTTTCGTGCCATCCGGCTTGGAGCCGGTCAACACGTCGTGCCGGTTGGGCGTGTCGCCGCGGCCGTTGACCATTTGGCCCTTTTCGTCGAGTGCCGTCTGTTTTGTGATGGCGTTGGCATCGCTATGCAGGGAAGCGACATCATCGGCGATCTTGACGCCCTCGGCGTTGAACCACGGGCCTTTGCCGATACGGTCGCGTGCATCGGTATCGGTGGTCGAGAGATAGGCGCGCCATGTCTTGCCGGTAACGCCCGCGGCTTCGGCCAGTGAACTACAATGGGCGTCGGCGCCGGCGAGACCGCCGAGATCGGCGCCTTTGCCAGAGCCGACGCTGGTGACGAAAAAGCTCATCGTTGCCTCCTGCGACGACGCGGCGCCGATCACTGCAAGCAGCGCGGTGGCAGTCAAGAGAAGCAGTCTCCGCAAATGATCCTCCGTTTCTCGAATTGTGGCACCCGGACAACGTTGGTGCCGGCGCAATTCTTCCGGCAAAATGCGATGTGTGGTTACTCCGGCTGCCGGTAGGCGACAAAGCGATTGTGCTTGGCCTGGAAGATCAGCCCGGTCTCCTTGAGCGTAGGGCTGGCCAGCGGCACGATTCGCTTGGCGATCTCCGAAGGGTGCGGCAGTGTTTCAGGATCCTCGCCGGGTACGGCCTGCGCCCGCATCGCGGTGCGCGTTGCCCCGGGATCGGCGGCATTGACCCTGAGCGGCAGGTTTTCGGTCTCATGCGCCCATGAACGCGTCATGGCCTCGACCGCCGCCTTCGACGCCGCATAAGGCGCCCAGAAGGCGCGTGCGGAGTGGGCAAGGCTGGAGCTCAGCACGATAGCACGGCCGGCATCGGAAAGCCTGAGCAGCGGGTCGACCGAGCGGATCAGCCGCCATGTTGCTGTGACGTTGATGGTCATCACCTTCTCGAAGGTCTTGGCCTCGACATGGCCGATCGGGGCGATGACGCCGAGCACGGCGGCGTTGGCGACCAGTATGTCGAGCTTGCCCCAGCGCTCGTGGATGGCGCCGCCCAGCCGGTCGATCCCCGCCATGTCGGCAAGATCGAGCGGTACCAGCGTCGCCTGTCCGCCACCTGCCTTGATCTGGTCGTCGAGTTCTTCCAACCCGCCGACGGTGCGGGCAACCGCAATCACATGCGCACCGGCCGCGGCAAGCTCCCTGGCGATGAAATAGCCGATGCCGCGCGAGGCGCCGGTGACGACCGCAACGCGGCCGGAGAGGTCAAGGCTCATACGATGGATTCCGACAGGCAAGGTGAAACCGCCGTGAGGGGCTAAGGGGAGGGAGACAAACGGACCGGCAAGGCCTACGACCCGCCGGCCGCTAACAGCGACAGCGTGCGCACATTGTCGGAGCCTTCGAAGTCGGCAAGCCGGGTCGGATACTGGCCGGTGAAGCAGGCGTCGCAGAATTGCGGCTGCTCGTTGTCGCGGCCGGCCTCGCCGACGGCGCGGTAGAGCCCGTCGATCGACAGGAAGCCGAGCGAATCGACGCGGATGAACTCGGCCATCTCCTCCACCGACATGCGCGACGCCAGCAGCTTCGACTTTTCCGGTGTGTCGACGCCGTAAAAGCAGGAGGCGCGCGTCGGCGGCGAAGCGATGCGCATATGCACTTCCTTGGCGCCGGCATCGCGCACCATCTGGACGATCTTCTGGCTGGTGGTGCCGCGCACGATCGAATCGTCCACCAACACCACGCGCTTGCCTTCGATCATGCGGCGGTTGGCGTTGTGCTTGAGCTTGACACCCATGTGGCGGATCGAATCGCCGGGCTGGATGAAGGTGCGGCCAACATAGTGATTGCGGATAATGCCGAGCTCGAACGGAATGCCCGCGGCCTGCGAAAAGCCGATCGCCGCCGGCGTGCCCGAATCCGGCACCGGCACGACGATGTCGGCCTCGACCGGACTTTCCTGCGCCAGCTCGGCGCCGATGCGCTTGCGCACTTCATAGACGTTGCGGCCTTCGACCGACGAATCCGGCCGCGCGAAATAGACATATTCGAAGATGCAGAAGCGGGTCTTCTGCGGCTCGAACGGGAACAGGCTTTCGATGCCCTTGCTGGTGACGACGACCATTTCGCCGGGCTTCAGGTCGCGCACGAAACGCGCACCGATAATATCGAGCGCGCAGGTCTCGGAGGCGAGAATCCAGGCGCCGTCGAGATCGCCGAGCACCAGCGGGCGGATGCCGAGCGGGTCGCGGCACCCGATCATCTTCTTGGACGTCATCGCCACCAGCGAGAAGGCGCCTTCGACTTGGCGCACCGCATCGATGAAGCGCGAATTCAGGTCGCGCTCCTTGCTGGTGGCAACCAGGTGCAGGAGCGTTTCGGTGTCGGAGGTGGAAGAGAAGATGGCGCCTTGCTTCTGCAGGGCGCGCTGAACGGTCATGGCGTTGGTGAGATTGCCGTTATGGGCGACGGCAAAGCCGCCATCGGCAAGTTCGGCGAAGAAAGGCTGGATATTGCGCAGACCGGCGCCGCCGGTGGTGGCATAGCGTGTGTGGCCGATAGCACGGTTGCCTTGCAGGCTGTCGATGACACGCTGCTTAGTAAAGGTGTCGCCGATCAGGCCGACATGGCGTTCGACATGGAATTGGGTGCCGTCATAAGAAACGATGCCGGCCGCTTCCTGGCCTCGATGCTGCAACGCATGCAGACCGAGCGTTACGATGGCTGCGGCGTCCTGCCGGCCGAAAATGCCGAACACGCCGCATTCGTCGTGGAAATGGTCGTCGGCTTCGGCGGAAAGCACGTCGTCTGCGTCTGCCACTGAGGCTGCCATTGGGGCTCAAGCTCCGCTAAAGTCGCCATATAAGGTCATAGCGCATCGAAAGCAACGCACGTCGTGCGGCGTTCACATGATCGACAGTCTTGAGCCTCGCAAGTCTGTCGAAATCAGTTTGCCGGCGCCGGGTTTGCAGGTGCCGGCGTCGCGGGCGCATTGTCGGCCGGCGGCGCATCGCTGTCGTCGGGTGCCGGCGCAGTGGCGTCGTCGCCGGCGGCAGGGGCTTCCGCTGCAGGCGCGTCGGGGGCCAGAGGCGTCTCGGTGGCCGGCTGATTCGGATTGAGCTTGTTGAGGATGGCGTTTTCCGGATCCTCGGGCAGCAAGCTTTCGAGCTTGGCGCCGATCGATTCGAGCAACGGCTTTGACTTGGCGTTGGCAATCCAGCCTGGAGCCTTGGCGCCCGCCAGCCAATTGAAGAAAAGCAGCGCGACAGCGACGACCAGAATGCCGCGCGCCGCGCCATAGAGGAAGCCAAGTGTACGATCGAGCGCGCCGATCCTGGAATCGATGATCCAGTCGGCGAGCTTCATGGTGATGACCGAAACGACGATCAGCGCGACAATGAAGACGATACCGGCGGCCGCCGCCATGGCGGCCTTTTCGTTGTCGACATAGGGCTGGATGTAAGGCAGCACCGGCTTGTAGAAGAAGAAGGCGGCGGCCGCGGCGGCTGCCCAGGAGATGATCGACAGGATCTCGCGCGAAAAGCCGCGAACCATAGCGAGCATCGCCGAGACCAGGGTGAAGCCGACGAGAATTCCGTCAAGCAGCGTAATCGGCATGTTTTTCGCCCCACTCCGATCTCTTTTTCACGACTCGACGAGCCGCATCACTCTTGCTCGTCGGCGCGGCTGCGCCGAGAGCCGGCTATGCGCGCCACGAGATCGGCAAGCTCGGTGGGCTGGAAAGCGCCGGCTCCGATCCCCCCGACCCCATTACCACCAACAAGTTCCTCGCTGCCCAAGGGCAGAACCGCGCGTCCGAAACCCAGCTTTTCGGCTTCCTTGAGGCGCTGCTGCGCATGCGCAACCGGCCTCACCGCACCCGAAAGGCTGATTTCGCCGAAATAGACGCAATCGGCGGGAAGGGCAAGACCGGTGAGCGAGGAAACCAGTGCCGCCGCCACTGCCAGGTCTGCCGCCGGCTCCGAAATGCGGTAGCCGCCGGCAACGTTGAGATAGACGTCGTGCGTGCCGAAGCGGACGCCGCAATGGGCTTCCAGAACCGCCAGGATCATCGACAGCCGGGCACCGTCCCAGCCGACGACGGCGCGGCGCGGTGTGCCCAGCGTCGATGGCGCCACCAGCGCCTGGATCTCGACCAGCACCGGCCGTGTGCCTTCCATGCCGGCGAAAACCGCGGCACCCGGCGACTTCGCATGGCGCTCACCGAGGAAAAGCTCGGACGGGTTGGCGACTTCCCGCAAGCCCTTGTCCGACATTTCGAAGACGCCGATCTCATCGGTTGGCCCGAAGCGATTCTTGACCGTGCGCAGGATGCGGTAGTGGTGGCCGCCTTCGCCCTCGAAGTAGAGCACCGCGTCGACCATGTGCTCGACGACGCGCGGTCCGGCGATCTGGCCCTCCTTGGTGACGTGGCCGACCAGAACGATCGCCGCCCCTGTGGATTTTGCGTAGCGGATCATCGCCTGGGCGGCGGCACGCACCTGGGTCACCGTGCCGGGCGCCGAATCGGCCATATCCGTCCACAGCGTCTGGATCGAATCGAGAATGACCAGATCCGGCCGCTTGCCATCGGCGATGGTGGCGAGGATGTCCTCGACATTGGTTTCGGCGGCGAGTTCGACCGGGGTGTCGGCGACGCCGAGCCGCTGGGCGCGCAGCCTGATCTGCGCGACCGCCTCTTCGCCCGAGACATAGACGATGCGGTGGCCCTTTGCCGCCAGCGCGGCCGCGGCCTGGGTGAGCAGCGTCGACTTGCCGATGCCGGGATCGCCGCCGACCAGCAGCGCCGAGCCGCGCACGAAGCCGCCGCCGGTGGCGCGGTCGAGTTCGCCGATGCCGGAGACGATGCGCGGCGCGTCCTCGATGTCGCCGGAGAGGCTGGTCAGCACCACCGCGCGGCCTTTGCGGGCATTGCGCGTATTGGCCGGGCCGGAACCTATGCCGCCTGACGTGCCTTCCTCGACCAGCGTGTTCCACTCGCCGCAGGCATCGCATTTGCCGGCCCAACGCTGATGCACCGAACCGCAATTCTGGCAGATGAACTGGATACGGGATTTGGCCATCAGTTTATTGGTTCCAAGAGGTATTTGGAACGATCCCAGTAAATCGGCAAAGCATTTTCGACTGTATCGAAATGAGTGCGGCGCTGGCCGTTGCTCTGAGCCCAATTGTCGTATGCCGACCAACATGCATAGATGAACAAATTTACCGCCAAATCATTGTCTCGCCTGACTGCTTCATGCAGCGTTTCGAACAATCGCCTGAGCGCTAACGAGAGGCGGCGGTCCTGAAGCCGATGCATGAGAAGGAATGCACACCCGATCGCAGCGACAGACGTACTCTGCCGAGAGTCCCCTGACCAAAGTGCCAAAAGGCCCAGAAGATTATCGATGTCGCGAGTCGTTCCCAGCTTCCAAATCCGATAGAGGCCGGTCACTGCCGCGCTTCGCGAATAGTCTTCGACATGCTTGGCAAGGAATTTCCTCACCAATTCAACGTTCTCGGGCGTCGGTTCGCTTGAGTAGCAGAACACCAGCAAACCGGCGTGCGATCCCGTGCGAGAAATTGACCCGGCAGATCTCAAATATTCAGTGAGTTGCGCGCGTTCATCCTCGGAGATGTCATACTCTTCGAATTTTATCCTTTGGTAGATATCGCTAAAGTCCAATCGGCTGCTCCGCGACAATGCCTACTCGAACCGGTCCGGCAAATGATGCTCCTCGGCGAGGTCCGAGAAGCGGGTGAATTCGCCCTGGAAGGCGAGGCTGACCGATCCCGTTGGGCCGTGGCGCTGTTTGGCGACGATGACCTCGGCCTTGCCGCGCATCTCGTTCATCTCGTGTTCCCATTTGATGTATTCGTCGGTGCCCGGCTTCGGCTCGCGGTTCTTCAGATAATATTCCTCGCGGTAGACGAACAGCACCACGTCGGCGTCCTGCTCGATGGAGCCCGATTCGCGCAGATCCGAAAGCTGCGGGCGCTTGTCGTCGCGGCTCTCGACCTGGCGCGACAGCTGCGACAGCGCGATGATCGGCACCGCCAGCTCCTTGGCTAGTGCCTTGAGGCCGGTGGTGATCTCGGTGATTTCCTGGACGCGGTTTTGCGAGGATTTCGCGCTCGATCCCTGCATCAGCTGGATATAGTCGATAACGATGACGTCGAGGCCGCGCTGGCGCTTCAGGCGACGCGCGCGGGCCGACAGCTGAGCGATGGAAATGCCGCCGGTCTGGTCGATGAACAGCGGGATTTTCTGCATTGTCTGCGAGCAGGCGACCAGCTTTTCGAAATCCATCTCGCTGATCTCGCCGCGCCGGATTTTCGACGACGGGATTTCCGTCTGTTCGGAAATAATGCGGGTGGCCAGCTGTTCGGATGACATTTCGAGCGAAAAGAAACCGACGACGCCGCCATTGGCCGCCTTGAACGAGCCGTCCGCCTGCTGCGCCGGGACATAGGCCTCGGCGATGTTGAAAGCGATATTGGTGGCGAGCGAGGTCTTGCCCATGCCGGGGCGGCCGGCAATGATGATCAGGTCGGACGACTGCAGGCCGCCCATGCGGCGGTCGAGATCGCGCAAGCCGGTAGCAACGCCCGACAAATGCCCGTCGCGCATATAAGCCGCATTGGCCATGTCGACGGCGGTCTTGACGGCATCGGTGAAGCTCTCGAAGCCGCCATCGTAGCGGCCGGTTTCGGCCAATTCGAACAGGCGCCGCTCGGCATCCTCGATCTGGTCGGAGGGCGACATGTCGACCGGCGCGTCATAGGCGATGTTGACCATGTCCTCGCCGACAGTGATTAGCGCGCGCCGCGTCGCCAGATCGTAGATGGCGCGGCCATAGTCGGTGGCGTTGACGACGGTGACGGCCTCGACCGCCAACCGCACGACATATTGCGCCACTGTCATGTCGCCGACCTTCTCGTCGGCCGGCAGGAAGGTCTTCAGCGTGATCGGCGTCGCGATCTTGCCCATGCGGATGAGCTCGGCCGCGACCTCGAAGATCTTTCTATGCAGCGGCTCGTAGAAATGGCCGGGCTTCAGGAAGTCGGAGACGCGGTAGAAGGCATCGTTGTTGACCAGTATGGCGCCGAGCAGCGCCTGCTCGGCCTCGATATTGTTCGGCGCCTCGCGATAGAGCGGTGTTTCCGCCACGCCGAATTTTCGTGCTGCCTCTGCCATGATGTCCCCGGTCCTGATCCCCGTCTCTCGATATCAGAACGAGACAAGTCGGTGATGACTTATCTGCATCAGTCCCCAACCAACCAACTTTGATGCCCGCGATTCACAGCCAGGATCTTTCGGTGGAAAGAATCTCGATTGACTCGAATCAAGATGGCGAGCCTAGCCGTTCTCGGGCGAGAACAAAACAGGAAAACAGCTGCCGGTCATTCCGGCAAGGCATCACCCCAATCCAGTCGCCGCGCGGCCTTGAACGTCTCGCCGTCGCGCTTGGTGAACAGTCGCTCGGCAGCACCCCCATCCTGTTCGCAAAGCTTCAGCAAGACCTTGCCGGACCCCGACTTCGGCGGTGCGATCACTCGCGCTCGAGGCGGAGCGGCCGGATGGCGGGAGGCCGCGACAAAGATGAATTTCTCGTCCTCCCACGGCACCTCGGCATCCTTGGCCAGACGGTGTAGGCGCGAGCGGGCGACGCGGCGGGCGAAATGGCACCAGTCGGGGGCAACGAGCGGGCAGGGCGCCTCATGCGGGCAGGGCGCAAGCACGTGCGCGCCCGCCTCGATCAACTGCCGCCGCACGGCAAGAATACGCTGCCAGCCGGCCGGCGTGCCCGGCTCGACCACCAGCAGCGTGTCTGCGGTCAGCTGCCAGAGCCGGTCGACGAGTTTTGCCAGCGATGCCGGCGCGATCTCATCCAGCACATAGGCTGAAGTCACCAGCTCGGCCGGCTCCAGATCGACCAGGTCGATGGTGATGTCGCCGGTCCGCCAGGCGGTCCTGGCCGTGATCGCATCCGCGGCAAGTGCTTCGCCGACCCTTCGTACCGCGGCGCCGGCCTCGAGTAGCACCGCCTGTTCGAGATCCGGCCAGAGATTGATTGTGGCCCAAAGCACCGTGCCAGGGCCGGCGCCGACATCGAGCAAGGTCTTCGGAGCATAGTCGGGCCGAGACTCGCCCACCGCATCGAGGCTGGCGCGAACGGCCGCATAGGTCGCCGGTAGCCGCGTTGCCAGATAGGCCTTCACCGCCATGTCTTCGGCCATGTGCAGGCGACCGTCGCGCAACTCTGCGCGGTAGCGGTCCGACAGCGTCTTTGCCGCGTGCTTAAGCATCGGCAAAGGCACCTGTTCGAGAAGGCGGTCGACGCCTTGTCTAAGCGGGACGGGCAGTTCCATCGCTTAGGCAGTCCGAGGTGCGAGCAGAATGACCGAGGCGCCAACGATGCAGATCGCGGCACCGGCAAGATCCCAGCGGTCGGGGTGCACGCCTTCCGCCAGCCACAGCCAGGCCAGCGAGGCGGCAATGTAGATGCCGCCATAGGCGGCGTAGGCCCGGCCCGCCGCGCTGGTGTCGACCAGCGCCAGCAGCCACGCGAATAGCACGAGCGAGACGAGACCGGGCGCCAACCACAGCGGCGACTTGTCCAGCCGCCACCACGCCCAGAACGAAAAGCAGCCGGCGATCTCGGCAAGTGCGGCGGCGACGTAGAGGAGGTAGGTCATGAAAAAAGGTCCCGCGTTTAACGGGACCCTTTTCAGCGTGCCGGCCGGCAATGGCAAGTGGCGATGGCGTGATGCCGGCAGTCTACTCCGGATCCGCCACCTTGCGGCGGCGAGTGGGCTTGGCAACCGGAGCCTTTTCGCGACGTCCAAGATCGCGCATCTCCAGCGCCTTCTCGCAACTGGCCATGTAGTCGCGCGTCATCGGCAGCGTGTCGTTCTTCTTGGCAATCTGGATCTGGAAGATCACCAGATCCTGCCAGCGGAAGGCAGCTTCCGAGGCGGCAAGATAGAACTCCCACATGCGGCAGAAGCGCTCGTCATAAATCGCCCTGGCCTTGTCGCGGTTGGCCGCGAAGCGCTCGCCCCAATGCTTCAGCGTCTCGGCATAATGCAGCCGCAGAACCTCGATGTCGGTGACGACGAGCCCCGATTTTTCGATGGCCGGCATCACTTCGGATAGCGACGGGATGTAGCCGCCCGGGAAGATGTACTTGCGGATGAAGGCGCTGGTTGCCCACGGCACGCCGGAGCGGCCGATCGTGTGCAGCAGCATGACGCCGTCCGGCTTCAGCAGCGTCGCCGACTTGTCGAAGAAGGTGCGGAAATGATTGACCCCGACATGCTCGAACATGCCGACGGAGACGATGCGGTCGAAACGTTCATTGAGTTCGCGATAGTCCTTGATGTCGAAATGCACCCGGTTTTGCAGGCCTTGCGCATGGGCGCGGTCGGTGGCGACGCCGTGCTGCTCGGTCGACAGCGTCACGCCCTGTACGTCGACGTCGAACGCCTTGGCTAGATAGAGCCCAAGCCCACCCCAGCCGGAGCCGATATCAAGAACCGTCTGGCCCGCCTTCAGCCTGAGCTTGGCGGCGATATGGCGCTTCTTGGCTGCTTGGGCCTCGTCGAGCGTCATGTCCGGCTGCTCGAAATAGGCGCAGGAATATTGCATGTCCTCATCGAGGAAGAGGCGGTAGAGGTCGCCCGACAGATCGTAATGGCGCTGCACGTTGCGGCGCGCCCGCGACGCCGTGTTGATCTGCTGCAGGCGCCGGAAGGCGTGGCGCAGACCTTCGATCGCCTTCGACCAGGTGGCATCGATACCGCCGCTGCCCATGTTCTGGAAGGCAATCCGCATCACCCCCAGCACGCCGCCCTCGAGAATGTCGAGTTCACCGTCCATGTAGGCTTCCGGCACCGCCAGCATCGGATCGAAGGTTATTGCGCGCTCGGCATGCCTTGTCTTGATGTGCATGTGCACCGGCTCGCCGCTGCCGTCACCGAAAGTCACCATCGAGCCTTGCGGCCCTGTCACCTTGAGATTGCCTGTGCGGACCAGGCGGTCGAGAACGCGTTTCAGCAGAATATTCATGACCAATTGTCCCCTCTCGGCCAGACATGCTGTCCTATTCTGCATCAAGATATAGGGGTTCGAAAAGTTCCATTTGGCATAAAAATGCCCGGGTACGAGGCCCGGGCATTGGTCCAGAATAGCGATTAGCCGGCGAATGCCGACGAATGACGATCAGCCGTTGTCTTCGCCGCCTTCGAACTCCGCATTCGGATCGAAGAAGTTTTCCGGCCGCGCATTATCGTTGATGTCCTCGCCGTAGATGGCTTCGGCGGTGGTCAGTGTTTCGCCCTTGGCCTGGCGCTCGGCTTCGTCGGCCGTGCGGGCAATGTTGAGCGTGATGGTAACCTCGACTTCCGGGTGCAGCGCGATCGCCACATTGGTGACGCCGATGGTCTTGATTGGCTGGTTGAGCAGGATCTGGTTGCGGTTGACCGAAAAACCTTCCGCCGTCACCAGCTCGGCGATGTCGCGCGTCGAGACCGAACCATAAAGCTGACCGGTTTCGCCGGCCGAGCGCACGGCGATGAAGCTCTTGCCGTCGAGCTTTTCTGCAATCTGCGCGGCTTCGGACTTGCGCTCCAGGTTGCGGGCTTCGAGCTGGGCCCGCTGCCCCTCGAACTTCTTCTTGTTAGCTTCGTTGGCGCGCAGCGCCTTGCCTTGCGGCAGCAGGAAATTGCGGGCGAACCCGTCCTTGACCTTGACGGTATCGCCCATCTGGCCGAGGCGGGAAACGCGTTCGAGAAGAATGACTTCCATGGTTTTGTTCCTTCGCTTGGGCGCTATCCTCAGGATCGGCGCCGAGTTGTCTGGAACAGGTCAGGAAGCTGGGGCGTCGCCGCCTGTGTCGCTGTCCTGCCTGTCGCGGCAGTTAGGATCTCTTGTCGAAATCCAACCCGGGATTTGGTGTTCGATCCGGCTACGCCCGTCGTGGCCGGTGAAAAGCGGGCGGCGAACCGCCCGCTGGCTAGACCATGATCCCGAAAAGTGGAAACCGGTTTTCGGATAAGATCATGGTCAACTAATCAGTGTTAGCGGACCACGTAGGGCAGCAGGCCGAGGAAGCGGGCGCGCTTGATCGCCTTGGCGAGCTCGCGCTGCTTCTTCTGGCTTACGGCGGTGATACGCGATGGAACGATCTTGCCGCGCTCGGAGATGTAGCGCTGCAGAAGCCGCACGTCCTTGTAGTCGATCTTCGGCGCATTGGCGCCGGAGAACGGGCAGGTCTTGCGGCGACGGTGGAAGGGGCGCCGGGTTGGGATCTGGTTGATGTCGACCATTATTCTGCGGCTCCTTCAAAGCCTTCGCGCGGACGGCGCGGGCCACGATCGGCACCGCCATCGCCGAAGCTGCGCGGCGGACGGTCACCACGGTCACCGCGATCGCGGTCGCCGAATGAGCGCGGGCCACGATCGCCACGGTCGCGGTCGCCGAAGCCGCCGCGTTCCGAGCGCTCTTCGCGCTTCTGCATCATTGCCGACGGACCTTCCTCATGCGCATCGACCTTGATGGTCAGGAAACGCAGCACGTCCTCGGACAGGCCCATCTGGCGCTCCATCTCGTTGAGCGCGGCCGGCGGGCAGGTGATGTCCATGAGTGTATAATATGCCTTCCGGTTCTTGTTGACCCGGTAGGTGAGGGACTTCAGTCCCCAGTTCTCGACCCGGCCGACGGACCCGCCATTCGCGGTGATGACGCCCTTGTACTGTTCGACAAGCGCATCGACCTGCTGCTGCGAGAGGTCCTGCCGGGCAAGAAACACATGTTCGTATAGAGCCATAGTGTTCGTGCCTTTCTTCGTTTCTCTCCCGGTTCCCGGCGGCAAAAGCCTCTGCAACTTCTCTGACCCGCAATCCTTGCGAAGGCGGGGAAGAAAGGAGCATGACGAGACGGTCGAGAGCGGAGACACGGGAGGCGGAAGCGCTTCTGGCTTCACGCGAAGGTTTCGAAAAACCTCCGGCCCTCCGTTCAGCCCCCAGCAAGGACCGGCAGATTGCGGGCGTCTATACAGGAATTTGACCGCAAAGCAAGGCCAAACGACGGAGCAAACGGCCCTACCGTCCCAGAGCGCCACGGGTCTCGACGGCAAGGCTTGCGGATTCCTGAAACCGGACCTTAACCACCATGCGAAGTTCCAGCACCGGCGGGCGTGGCGGCAACCCGTCGTTCATCATGCGGATGCAAAAGCAAACAGTCTGCGCGAGTTCGGCACCAAGGCGGTTTGGGGACAAAAATGCTTTTCGACAAATTCTGCCGTTCGAAGAGCGGCAACTTTGCCCTGATGCTGGCGTTCGGGCTGCCTGCGGTTCTGACCGCCGTCGCCTTTGCCGTGGACGTGTCCACCTTGATGAGGGCCAAGGTCAGCTTGCAGAATGCGCTCGATGCCGCGAACCTTGCATCTTCGCATCTCGGCGACATCGAGGCTTCGCACAAGGACGTCTTCGACCGCTACTTCCAGACCAATGTCGCCGGCCACAGCGAGTTGAGGAACGCCGAAGCGACGCTTACCGTGGAAAGGGGCCTCAATTACATCCAGACCAAGGCTGTCGCCACGGCGGACGTCAATTTGAACTTCGCCTTCCTGTTCGGCAACGACAAGCGCATCACCGTCGATGCCGGCGCCGTCGAATCGACCAATCAGCTCGAAGTCGTGCTGGTGCTCGACAATACCGGGTCGATGGCCAGCAACGATCGCATCGGCGCATTGCGGACGGCGGCGACGGCCCTGATCGATATGCTCGAAGCGGCGAAGTCGCCGACGCGCAGCGTACGTGTCGCGGTGGTGCCGTTCGTCACCGCCGTCAACGTCAAGGGCGAGGACTACGATCCGGCCTGGATCGACATGGCCGGCAAATCGCCGAACAACGGCGCCAATTTCCCCTCGGTCGGCGGCAAGCGCGTCAACCATATGGATCTGTTCAAGCAATTGGGCGTCGAATGGAGAGGCTGCGTCGAAGCGCGGCCAGGAACCAACAATGTTTCCGACATTTCGCCCGACCAAAACAAACCGGACACCCTGTTCGTACCTTATTTCGCGCCGGACGATCCAGGTAACGCTAGCAATCCAAACAGCTCCTACGGCAATTCAGCGACCGGCTACAACAATTCCTATCTCGACGATACCGTCGTCACCCTGCTTCCCGGCCTCACCAGCGACATGGCGAAGTACAGTGTTTCGACGATGAAGCTGATCAACGACAAGAGAGGCCCACTGACTATCGGCCCAAACCGGGCCTGTCCGACGCCGATAGTGCCGCTGACCGATGATTTCGACAAATTGCGGAAGGCCGTCGGTGAGATGATCGAATGGAACGGCTCGGGGACCAATGTTTCGGAAGGCTTGTCATGGGGGATGCGGGTGCTCTCGCCGGAACCGCCTTACAGCGACGGCGCGCCGTTCAGGGCGTCAGGCACGACCAAAACGGTGCTGCTGCTCACCGACGGCGAGAATGTTGTCTATGGCGCGAAGGATACGCCACAGAAGTCGGACTATGGCTCCTACGGATTCCTGGCCTCGGGTCGGTTTGGATCCAGCGACCAGACCGCGGCTGTGCGCAATGTCGACGATTGGACAACCAATGTATGCAACACATTGAAGAAGCAGGACGTGCAGATCTTCACAGTGCTGCTGCAGGCCGACACCGCAGCCAACCGCAAACTCTACGAGGCCTGCGCATCGTCGCCGTCGGATTATTACCCGACCAACGACGTCAGTCAGCTCGAAGGCGTCTTCCTGAAAATCGGAAGCTCGATTTCGCAGCTGCACTTGACGAACTGAACGACGTCGGCCGCTCTCCCGCCGCCGCTGCTCAACTCGTGTGTGCAGCCACTTTGCCTGTGGTTTCGGGGAAGAAATCGGGCGCCGCATGGCGCTTGCCGAACATCATGTCGTATTGCAGCAGACGGAAGTCGCGGATTGCCGGATCGATCTCTTTCTGACGCGACCAATCGGGGGTGGCGTCGCCCCCCGGTGCCAAAAGCAAATTGCGGTCGATAACGCGGTAGCGCTCTCGCAACTGTCCGAGGAAGCCGGTGTAATAGGGATGGCTGATGCCGGCTGTCTTCAGGATATGGTAGGGCAGGAAGGACGGGCTGACGGCGCCCAGATCCTCGGTCGGGCCGCTGCGATTCGACCAGACGATCAGCGGCGTCTGGTGGTGCAGCAGCATCTGGTCGGCCGCCTCCTTGCGCGGCGCAACATTGTCCTTCAGGAAGCCGGTCTCGACGTAGACCGGCCCAAGCGGCGGCAGATGGTCGCCGAAGAACGCGATGACGGTCGGCCGCTCGCGTTTCTTCGCCCATTCGATCAGCCGCTCGAGGCCGCGGTCCGCGTCGGAAGAGCCTTCGGCATAGCTCAACAGCGATTCACGCGCCCATTGGCTGATCGGCGCCTGCACCTTGTGGGTCGGATTGTTATAGCGATACGGCTCATACGGCCCGTGGTTCTGCAGGCTGACGGCGAAAAAGAACACCGGCTCGGCGCTGGTATCGGCTTCGTGGATGATCTCGTCGGTCATCGCAGCGTCCGACGCGAGCGGTCCGCGCTTCTGCATGGGCGGCAACGTCTCCTCGGACTTGAAGTCGTTGAAGCCGAAATCGGCATAGACGGCCCCCCGGTTCCAGAACCAGTTAGTGCCGGGATGGATGGCGCGCGCCCGGTAGCCCTGACTTTTCAGGAAGGTCGCCAGCGAGGGAGTCGGTGTCCGCACATATTGCTGGTAGGGAATGCTGCCCGCCGGCAGGAAGGCGTTGGAAAAGCCGGTCAGGGCCTCGAACTCGATGTTGGCCGTCATGCCGCCGAACTCGGGCGAGAACATGTAACCCGTGCGCAGTGCCCGCACATTGGGGATAGGGTCGGGTGTGATGGTGACGCCGGGTAGCTTGGTCGGATCCCAGAAGGATTCGCTCATGACGACGATGATGTCGGGCTTCTCGGCAGGTACCGAGGCGGTCACCTGCGGTTTGCCGATCGCTTCGATCGCCTTGTCGGAATAGCCGGGCGGCGCCGAGACATGCGCCATCGGAACGTTAAGCGCGAAGGCGAGCGCAAAACCGTTCGAGGCATAGTTTTCCTTCTGGTCCCACATGATCGGGATGATCTGCAGCCGGTCGCGCGTCCACGAGAAAGTGGCATAGTCCATGATGGAAACGAAGAAGGCGATCAGCGGTACTGTCAGCGTCAGCCGGGCAAGGCGGCCCTTGTGGCTGAGCGCCGGAACGCGGCGGCGCCATAGCCGCCAGCCATAGACGAGCAGCGACAGCCCGCCGACGATGCCGATCGCCAGGGCAATGGCGGTTCCCGGGCGATCGCGTACCAGAAGCGGCATCAGTGCCACGATCTGCCGGGAATAAAGGAAATCGGTCGGATAGAGCGGATCGCCGAGATACAGCGACTTCTGGTGGCCGACGAACGCCAGCGACAATGTCAGCGGCGCGACGATCATCAGGCTCTGATGACTGCGGCCGAGCACGGCGTCGAGGCCGATGAGGATCAGCGCAAAAATGATGATCGTGGTCCAGCCGGGTTTGAAAGGCTGCAGAAAGAAATCAATGGTGCCGGCAAAGTTGCCGCGCACGATCAGTTCGATGGCAAACACAAGGATGGCCGCAGCCAGCAAGCTGATAAGGCCATAGCGGATGACAGGCCATTTGCGCGCCGGCAGATAGCCGGTCGACGGATCGCCTTCAAGAAACTGGGGCGCCGCCTCGGCTGCGCTCTGCTTGGTCTTTGCCACTTCAATAGTTCCCCGGCCCGCAACAAAAGCGTCACTCGATTGTCATCGAACTGTCACGCAAAGCCTAGCGCCTGTGGCGGAAATAAGAAGAGCCAGCAAACAAATCGTGAGCGGTTTTCATCATGAGTGATCGCCAAAAAGCCTGCCGAAACAGGCACTCGGCCGATATTACGCGATCAAGGTTGGACTTGACTTGGCCGCACGCCTTGCGTCACAGGCAACGTGAACCAGCAGCTGGGAGCCGCCGATGGCCATCGCATTCACCTTTCCGGGGCAGGGCAGCCAGGCTGTCGGCATGGGCAAGGACCTCGCCGATACCTTTGTGGAATCGCGGCGGATCTTCGAGGAAGTTGACGACGCGCTCGGCGAAAACCTATCGAAGCTGATCTGGGAAGGCCCGGAAGAGACGCTGACGCTGACCGCCAACGCCCAGCCGGCGCTGATGGCGGTGTCGCTTGCCGCAATCCGGGCGCTGGAGGCGCGCGGCTTCTCCCTGAACGGCAAGGTCACCTATGTCGCCGGCCACTCGCTCGGCGAATATTCGGCACTTGCGGCCGCAGGTTTCGTTTCGGTCGCCGACGCCGCCCGGCTGTTGCGCATCCGCGGCAATGCCATGCAGGCGGCTGTGCCGGCCGGCGAGGGCGCCATGGCGGCGATCATCGGGCTGGAACAGGCCGACGTCGAAGCCGCTTGCGCAGAGGCCGCCCAGGGCGCCGCCAAAGATCCCGCACAAGCCTTGGTTTGCCAGATCGCCAATGACAATGGCGGCGGCCAGCTGGTGATCTCCGGCGCCAGGCCAGCGGTCGAACTGGCGGCGAGGCTATGCACGGAGAAGGGCGCCAAGCGGGCGCTGATGCTGCAGGTCTCGGCGCCCTTCCATTCGGCATTGATGAAGCCTGCGGCCGAGATCATGCGGGAGGCGCTGGCCGCCGTGACGAAGAGTGCGCCGGTCGTGCCGCTGGTCTCCAATGTTACGGTGACCCCGACGAGCGATCCCGACGAGATCGCCCGCCGACTCGTCGAACAGGTGATCGGGCGCGTGCGCTGGCGCGAAACGGTGGAGTGGTTCGGCAGCAACGGCGTTGTGACGCTTTACGAAGTGGGCGCCGGCAAGGTGCTGTCGGGGCTGGCCCGCCGCATCAACCGCGACATTGCCACCAGCAGCATCGGATCGGCGGCGGAGGTCGAGACGGCACTTGCCGCCTTGGGTGACCACGTAGCTTGAATTCATCAGTGCTTGCCGCTACATGAATACATGTATCGCAACAAGGTGCGGCATGCCCACATCGATCCGCCTTTCTCCTGAAGTCGAGCAGCGCCTGGATTTTCTCGCGGCCAAGACTGGTCGCAGCAAGGCCTACTATCTGCGCGAGCTCATTGAACGTGGTCTGGAGGACTTGGAGGATTACTACCTGGCTGCCGAAGTCGTTGAGCGGATCAGGCGTGGTGAAGAAGACGTCATGAGAGCCGAGGACTTCTGGCGTGGCCTGGACGCTTGAATACGCCCACTCGGCGCGAAAATTTGTCGAAAAACTGGATCCGCAGACACGTCACCGTATCCGTGATTTTATTGAAAACCGCATTGCCGTTCTCGACAACCCGCGTGAACTCGGCAAACCGCTGAAGGGCCCGCTCGCAACCTTTTGGAGATATCGCGTCGGGGATTATCGCATCATTTGCGATGTGCAGGATAACCGGCTCGTCATTCTGGTGGTAACCATAGGCCACCGCGGCAACGTTTACAGATAGCCGAACTCACCGGCCCGTATGATTGGCCAGTACGATTTGGGAAGAGGATAAAGCATGTTCGAATTGACCGGCCGCAAGGCGCTCGTCACCGGCGCATCGGGAGGTATAGGCGAGGCGATCGCCCGCGTGCTGCACGGCCAGGGCGCCATCGTCGGCCTGCATGGCACACGTATCGAGAAATTGGAGGCGCTGGCCGCCGAACTGGGCGACCGGGTCAAGCTTTTCCCGGCCAATCTTTCCAACCGCGACGACGTCAAGGCGCTCGGCCAGAAGGCGGAAGCTGACCTCGAAGGCGTCGACATCCTCGTCAACAATGCCGGCATCACCAAGGACGGGTTGTTCGTGCGCATGGCTGACGCCGACTGGGATAGCGTGCTCGAGGTCAACCTGACCGCCGTGTTCCGGCTGACCCGCGAGCTTACCCATCCGATGATGCGGCGCCGCCATGGCCGCATCATCAACATCACTTCAGTGGTTGGCGTCATGGGTAATCCCGGCCAGACCAACTATTGCGCCTCCAAAGCCGGTATGATCGGCTTTTCCAAATCGCTGGCGCAGGAGATCGCCACCCGCAATATCACCGTCAACTGCGTCGCCCCGGGCTTCATCGAATCGGCGATGACCGCCAAGCTCAACGACAAGCAGAAAGAGGCGATCATGGCGGCGATCCCGACCCGGCGCATGGGCACGGGCGCCGAAGTCGCCTCAGCCGTCGCCTACCTCGCTTCCAACGAGGCAGCCTACGTCACCGGCCAGACCATTCATGTGAATGGCGGCATGGCAATGATCTAACACTTGGGAAAACGCTTCATTCCGTCTTGGATGCACGGGATTTTTCGTGTAATGCCGCCCGCAACCCGGCGGTTCGGGCAAAAACCGGTCCTGTTCCGCTGCGTTTCCGGCAGGACCATCTTTCAGCTTGATTAGCGGCATTCTGCCCGCTAACGAAGACAGACAACCAAAAGACGAGGATGCCCAAATGAGTGACACCGCAGAGCGCGTCAAGAAGATCGTCATCGAGCACCTTGGCGTCGATGCCGACAAGGTGACGGAGCAGGCGAGCTTCATCGATGATCTGGGCGCGGACAGCCTCGACACGGTCGAACTTGTCATGGCGTTCGAAGAAGAGTTCGGTGTCGAAATCCCGGACGACGCCGCCGAGACCATCCTGACTGTTGGCGATGCGGTGAAATACATCGACAAGGCCTCCGCCTGACGCTATTTGCAGTCATCACCGGGGAGGACCTGCGATGAGGCGTGTCGTCGTCACGGGCCTTGGGCTGCTTTCGCCGTTCGGCATGGGCTTCGAGCACAGCTGGAAGGAGCTTCTGACCGGCCGCAGCGCAGCCAAGCGCATCACCGAATTCGAGGTGGAAGATCTTGCCTGCAAGGTCGCCCACGTCATTCCGCGCGGTGACGGCTCCAATGCCACTTTCAATCCTGAAGCCGTTCTCGAGCCGAAGGAACTGCGCAAGATCGGCGACTTCATTCTGTACGGGATCGCGGCCGCCGACGAGGCACTCAAGGATTCCGGCTGGCAGCCGAAGACGCATGAGGAACAGTGCGCCACCGGCGTGCTGATCGGTTCGGGCATCGGCGGCATCGAAGGCATCGCCGAGAATGCGATGATCCTCAAGGAACGCGGTCCGCGCCGCATCAGCCCATTCTTCATCCCTGGCCAGATCATCAACCTCGTCTCCGGTCAGGTCTCGATCCGGCATGGGCTGAAAGGCCCCAACCATGCCGTCGTCACCGCTTGCTCGACCGGTGCGCACGCCATCGGCGATGCCGCCCGGCTGATCATCTGGGGCGATGCCGACGTTATGGTCGCAGGCGGCGCCGAAGCGCCGGTGACGAGACTGTCGGTCGCCGGGTTCGCCGCTTGCCGCGCGCTCTCCACCGAGCGCAACGATGCGCCACAAACGGCCTCACGCCCCTATGATCGCGATCGCGACGGCTTCGTCATGGGCGAGGGCGCCGGTGTTGTCGTGCTCGAGGAGCTCGAACACGCCAAGGCCCGCGGCGCCAAGATCTATGCCGAGGTCACCGGCTACGGTCTGACCGGCGACGCCTATCACATCACCGCGCCTGCCGAGGACGGCGACGGCGCTTTCCGTTGCATGACCGCGGCGCTGAACCGGGCGAAGCTGACGCCGGCCGATGTCGACTACATCAACGCGCACGGCACCTCGACCATGGCCGATACGATCGAACTCGGCGCCGTCGAGCGGCTGGTCGGCAACGCCGCCTCGAAGATATCGATGTCGTCGACCAAATCGTCGATTGGCCACCTGCTGGGCGCGGCTGGTGCTGCCGAGGCGATCTTTTCGATCCTCGCCATTCGCGACAACATCGCGCCGCCGACCATCAATCTTGACAATCCGGAGCGCGAAACGGCGATCGACCTGGTGCCGCACAAGCCGCGGGCCCGGCAGATAGACGTGGCGCTGTCCAACTCCTTCGGCTTCGGTGGCACCAACGCCTCGCTCGTCTTCCAGCGCTACAATGGCTGACCGCTCTGCCGGTTTCCGTCTGCCGTCAATTTTGCCATATTCGCCCCTACTCTGCCCGAGGGGATTCGTCGCAAGATCAAATGGTAGGGCGCTATGAACACAAATCCGGCCGATAACGGGGAATTCGGGCAACGGCCAGCAACGCCCACGCCCGGCCCGATCGTGCCGAAGACGGCCAGCGAGGCGTTGCGGCCCGAGGCCGGCACGCCGCCGCCGAAGCGCTCGCGTGCCTCGCGCAGCCAGTTCGTCGTGTTCATGAACTTCGTCATCTCTTCGGTGATGCTGATGGTGCTGGCGGCAGGCGTTGCGCTGTATTTCGGCAAGCAGGAGTTCAACGAGCCCGGCCCGTCGGCCAATGGCGACACTTTCCTGGTCAAGCCGAATAGCGGCGTCCAGGAGATCGCCGACCAGCTTGAGCGGCGAGGGCTGATCAGCGACGCCCGCATTTTCCGCCTTGGCGTGCGCGCCTTCGGCAATGATTCCGCCCTGAAGGCCGGCGAATACGAGATCAAGCCGCAGGCGTCGATGCACGATATCATGGAACTGCTGAAGAGCGGCAAGTCGGTGATGTATTCGCTGACCATCCCCGAGGGGCTGACGGTCGAGCAGGCGCTGCAACGGATCGCCGAGCAGGACGCGCTGACCGGCGATATGCCGTCGACCACTCCACCTGAGGGCAGCCTCGCCACCGACACGCTGCGTTTCACCCGCGGCGCAACACGCCAGCAGATGGTCGACAAGCTTCTGGCCGACCAGAAGAAGCTGGTCGACGAGGTCTGGCAACGCCGAGCGCCGGATCTGCCGATCGCCAACGTTGAGGATTTTGTCACCCTGGCCTCTATCGTCGAGAAGGAGACCGGCAAGGGCGATGAACGCTCGCGCGTAGCCGCCGTCTTCCTCAACCGGCTGGCCAAGGGTATGCGGCTGCAGTCGGACCCGACCATCATCTACGGCCTGTTCGGCGGCAAAGGCAAACCCATCGACCGCCCGATCTATCAGTCGGACATCCAGAAGCCGACGCCCTACAACACCTATCTGATCAACGGGTTACCGCCGACGCCGATCGCCAATCCCGGCCGTGCGGCGCTGGAGGCTGTCGCCAATCCGTCGAAGACCAGCGATCTCTACTTCGTCGCCGACGGCAGCGGCGGGCACGTCTTTGCCTCGACGCTCGATGAGCATAACGAGAATGTCGCTCGCTACCGGGCACTGCTGAAAAAGCAGGCGCAGGACGCCGCCAAGGCCGGAGCAACCAATACCGGAGCCGACACGCCGGCGGGAGCCATCGTTGACGATGCAGGCCCCACCGCCGCCCAGTAGGGCCGGACGCCATCAGTTTGGCCCTGTGCATATCCGGGTGGATGTGCAAGGGCTGCCATGGCATTGAAATTCACATGGTCCTGTCCGGAGAAAATCGCTCCGGCTTGAGGGGCATTCGGCAAAGGGACGCACGGCTACATGAACTTGCAGAGCATGACCGGTTTTGCGCGCAGTGTCGCCGAACACGACGGCACTTCGATTGCCTGGGAAGCCAAGTCCGTCAACGGCAAAAGCGTCGAGGTCAGGCTGCGGCTGCCGCAAGGTTTCGACCGGTTGGAGCCGGCCGTCCGGCAGACGGTGCAGAAGCGTTTTGCGCGCGGCAATTTCCAGATGACGCTGACCATTGGCCGCGCCGCCGGCGCGCAAGCGCAACCCGTGGTCAACGAGGCTTTCCTGAAGGATCTGGCGGGCTTGGCCAAGCGGCTGCAGGAGCAGTTCGGAGTAGCCCCTGCGGCGGCCGACGGCCTGCTTGCGCTGCGCGGCGTCCTCGACATTCCCGAAACCATCGAAACCGAAGAGGCGCGCAGTGCGCTCGATACCGCAATACTGTCGGCGCTGGAAGCAGCACTGAACGGGCTGCACCAGGCGCGCCAGGGCGAAGGTGCGGCACTTCGTTCCCTGCTGTCCGGCCATATCGATGCCATCGAGGCGCTGACGCTGCGGGCCGAGGCCGATCCTTCACGCGAACCGGCCACGATCCGCGAAAGGCTCGCCGAGCAGATCCGCCTGTTGATGGACGCGTCCGCCAATCTGGACGCCAGCCGGCTGCATATGGAAGCGGCGTTCCTGGCCACCAAGGCCGACATACGCGAGGAGATCGACCGGCTGAAGACACATGTGGCGTCAGGGCGGGCGCTGCTCTCCGGCGGTGGGGCCATCGGCCGCAAGCTCGATTTCCTGGCACAGGAATTCAACCGCGAATCGAATACGCTGTGTTCCAAGTCGAATGCTGCCGCGGTCACCGCCATCGGGCTGGAACTGAAGGCGGTCGTCGACCAGTTTCGCGAACAGGTCCAGAATCTGGAATGATCCCGATGCCAAGCCACATGACTGCCAAGCCCCATGACCGCTAGGGATGTGGGTTCCCGCATTCGGCGCCGCGGGCTGATGCTGGTCTTGTCGTCGCCGTCAGGCGCCGGCAAGTCGACGATTGCGCGCAATCTGCTGGAGAGCGATTCCAGCCTGGAATTGTCGGTCTCGGTCACCACGCGGCCACGCCGCGGCAGCGAGATCGAGGGCGTCCATTACCACTTCCGTACCATGCGCGAGTTCGAGCGGCTGCGCGATTCCGATGCGCTGCTCGAATGGGCGGAGGTGCACGGCAATTGCTACGCGACGCCGCGCGAGCCGGCTGAACAGGCGCTGGCCGAAGGCCGCGACATGCTGTTCGACATCGACTGGCAAGGCGCTCAGCAGCTCAAGGAGAAGATGCGCGCCGACATCGTCTCGATATTCATCCTGCCGCCATCGATGAAGGAATTGAAGGCGCGGCTGAAGCGTCGCGCCGAGGACCAGGAAGCGGTGATCGAGACGCGGCTCAAGAACGCCCGCAACGAGATCGAGCACTGGAAGGAATATGATTTCGTCATCGTCAACGACGATCTCGACCGCGCTTTCGCCGAGGTGCGCGGCATCGTCACCGCCGAACGGCTCAGACGCGATCGCCGGCCCGGCCTGTTCGATTTCGTCTCGGGGCTGCTCGATGAGAAGACGGATTGATCAACGCGCTATCCCCTCGACCAGGATCAGATTGCGGCTGAGCGCGGCGTCGCGCGCTCCAATGCAGCGGCGTATTCTGCCGAGCGATACCAGCGCCGCGCCGTGTCCATGCCGGGGAATTCGACGATGATCAGCGGCCCGGGAGACCAGTCGCCTTCCAACATTTCCACCTTGCCACCGCGTACCAGATAGCGCCCGCCGTGCTGGGCGATGGAGGCAGCCGCGCGGATGCGATAAGCTTCGATCGCCTCTGCGTCGCGGATCGTGACGTCGGAAATGACATAGGCGGCCATTGCTTGTCTCCGGGCAGGTTTGTCCGGCTATCTATGGCCGTGAGAGCGGAAATTCCACGCAGACGCGTCCCGGCATCACACCGCGTTGGTCAGGCGAACGAACTCCTCGACGCTCAGCGTCTCGGCGCGCCTGGTCGGATCGATGCCGGCACGGGCAAGCAGCGCCTCGCCGCCGAGGCTTTTCACGCTCTGCCGCAGCATTTTCCGGCGCTGGCCAAACGCCGCTTCGGTGACGCGGCTGAGCCGTTTCACCTCTGCCGGCAAGGGGCTGGCGCGCGGCACCAGATGCACGACCGAGGACGTCACCTTGGGTGGCGGCGTGAACGCCTGCGGCGGCACGTCGAAGGCAATCCTCGCCTCCGTCCGCCAGCCTGCCAGCACGCCGAGCCGACCATAGGCATCGCTGCCGGGGCTGGCTGCAATGCGTTCGGCGACCTCGCGCTGGAACATCAGTGTCATCGATGTGTAGAAGGGCGGCCACTCGGTAACGGTCAGCCAGCGGATCAGCAATTCGGTGCCGATATTGTAGGGCAGGTTGGCAACGATTTTCGCCGGCCCGCCGCTTCCCGGCACTCCTTTTGCAAGCGCTGCAAAATCAGCTTTCAGCGCATCGCCGGCTACGATCTCTAGCCGGCCCGGATAGTGGTTCGCGATCTCGGCCAAGGCCGCCAGGCAGCGCTCATCGCGCTCGATGGCGACGACCCGCCGGGCGCCGTTGAGGAGCAGGGCCCGGGTCAGCCCGCCCGGACCGGGACCGACCTCGATAACCGTAACGTCGCTCAGGTCGCCGGCGGTTCGCGCAATCTTGCTTGTCAGGTTAAGGTCGAGCAGAAAATTCTGGCCCAGCGCCTTTTTCGCCTGCAGCCCATGGCGCTCGATCACCTCGCGCAGTGGCGGCAGGCCGTCTATGCTCATCGGGCTGGGCTCATCAGGCGGGCTCATCGGGTTAAGGCCATCGAATATGGCTGATTGGGCTCAGGGCCTACGGCCTTTTCCCGGTATCGGCAAGAACGCGAGCGAGTTTCAGCGCTGCAATCAGGCTGCCGGCACGGGCGATGCCCTTGCCGGCGATGTCGAAGGCGGTGCCGTGGTCGGGCGAGGTGCGGACGAAGGGCAGGCCGAGTGTGACGTTGACCGCCTCGTCAAACGCCAGCGCCTTGGCCGGGATCAGCGCCTGGTCGTGATACATACAGAGCGCCACGTCGTAGCCGGCGCGGGCGCGAGCATGAAACAGCGTGTCGGCCGGCAACGGCCCGAAGGCGTCGATCCCTTCCTGCCTCAGCCGGTCGACCGCCGGGCGCACGATCCGCTCGTCTTCGGTGCCCATGGTGCCGCCTTCGCCGGCATGCGGGTTGAGGCCGGCAATGGCGAGCCGCGGCTTGGCAATTCCGAAGCGGTTCGCAAGGTCGGCGGCGGTGATGCGGCCGGTGGCGACGATAAGGTCCGTGGTCAGCGCTTTCGGCACCTCGGCCAGCGCGATGTGGATGGTGACCGGCACGGTGCGCAGGTCCGGACCGGCAAGCAGCATCACCGGTGTCACTTCGGTGCCGGTGTGAAGCGATGCCAGATGCGCCAGATATTCGGTGTGGCCGGGAAAGCGAAAGCCGGCGTCGTAGAGCGGCTTCTTGGCAATGGGGCAGGTGACGACTGCGGCGGCGCGGCCGGCCAGGCAGTCGGCAACTGCGCGGTCGATCGCCTCGATGATGCCGGCGGCGTTGGCTGGATCCGGGCGGCCGGGACTGTCGACGAAACGGGCAGCAAGCGCCACCAACGGCAGCGCGCGCGAAAACACCCCCGGCGCTAACGCCGGCGTCGTCTCGGCAATCGCGATATCGGTGCCGAGCCTGTGCGCCCGCGCGGCAATCAGTGCCGGATCGGCAAGGAGATAAAATGACGGAACGCCAGCGCTTTCGCGGGCCTGCCAAGCAGCGATGGCGATGTCCGGCCCCACGCCGGACGGATCGCCGACGCTCAACGCCAGCGGAAGCTCTGCGTCAGCCACGGCGCGTCGACTTCAGCGCTCGATTATGCGGGCTTTCTTCCGCAACTCCTCGACATATTTCTTCGAGAGTTCGTCGGCGTTCTTGTCGCTCGAACCTTCACTCTGGAACACCATCTGCGCGGCTTTGTCGTCTGACACTTCGCGCGACGAGCAGATGCCGATGAATTCGACACCGCGGTCGGTTTCGCGCGTCGTGGTGGCGCCGCCGACCTTTGTAGCCTTTATCTGCTCGGCCCAGTCCGCCGGCAATTGCGGCGCCAGCACCCGGCCGAGATCGCGAACGGTGACATCGATCAGGCCCTTGGCGAATTCGCGCGTGGTGTTGCAGCCGTTGAAGCGGGCGCGCATAGCGTCGGCTTCGCGTTTGCGCTTGGCCAGCGTCGCGCTGCGCTCGGCCGCCGGCACCACGAAGATGACCTGCTGCAGCATGTACTCTGTGGCGCTCGGTTTGCTGCCGCCTTTTTCGAGCATGCGCTTGACGAGGTCCTGCTCGCTCATGGCGCCGCCGCCGTCGCTAGAACGGTGACGCGCGGTCAGCGCCTGGTTCCAGGCCATCTGCGCCCTGATAAAGTCCTTGAAATGCTCCTTGGTGACGCCGGATTGCGCCATCGCGCCGTCAAGCTGCTTGAGCGGCATCTTGTTGCTGGTGGCGAAACGCTGATAAGCGGCATCGACCTGCTCGTCGCTGATGCGAATGCCGAGCCGCCGGGCTTCGGCCAGGCGCAGCGTCTGGTCGATCATTTCCTGGCCGGCATCGCCCTTTCTGTGCTGCAGGCGCAGGAAAGCGGCCCGATGCTGGATGTCGCCGGTGGTGATCGGTATATTGTTGACGACGTATTTGATCTCGGTGGCGAAAACTGGCCGCGTCACCGCGGCGGTCGAGAACGCCACCAGCAGCGCGAACCCTGCCGAAAAGAGGTATTTCCTCATCCAAAGCATCCCAATTCCATCCCGATTCAGCCGAACCTATCCCAGTTCAGGCCGTCAAAATTCGTGCCTGCTCTATGCGGCGAAACAATGTCGTCCGCCAGCCGCCCCGTTGCCGACCGCTGCCCGTTATTGAATGGTGTCGATGGAGCGTTGCGACGAGCCGAAATCGCCGAGCGTGCGGAACGACAGGTTGAAGCCGACGTTCTGCGATACTTCCTTGGTGTTCAGGTCACGTCTTTCCGAAAACGTCATCAAATAGGTAAAGCACGAATCACTATAGGCAAAGCCGACCCCGTCCTTGACCAGAACGCTCTGCTCCAGATCATATGTGCCGGTGCCAAAGACGCGCCAATTCTCGGCAAGATGTGTCGAGGCGCCGAGCGTAACCTCATGGCGATCGGTTGAGAAGCCATAGAGTGGCTGCGCCTGGATGAAGGCGTATTTGGCGCTCAGCGATACCGGCAGGCCTGAAAAGGCGGCCTTTACCTCAGCGCGGCGGATCTCGAAGCTTTGCTCGTCGAAACGGCCGCTGACCGAGCCGGAAAACCCGCTGGGGCTGTTGAAGCCGACAAGGCCGACATAGTCGGAGGTTGCAGTTTCAAGGCCTGAATAGGCGCCGACATTGACCAGGTCCGGCGTGCCGAACGAGTTCTGGCCGCCCAGCTGGTAGGATTGGCCGAACACCGCATTGGTGCCCCAGCCATTGTCATATGCGCCGGAATAGCGCAGCCCGACATTGGCGCGTGTGCCGCCTTCCATGCGGTCATAGCCCGAGAATTTGTCGCGCTCGAACAGCGTCGTGGCGTCGAAGACGAAGCTCTGGGCGTCCTCGTTGGGGACCGCCAGCCCGCCGACATATTGCTCGTTCGGACGCATGAATACCTGCGCCATCGGTTCGAAGACATGGCTGGAACTGGTCATCGAAAACAGCACCGGCCAGCGCATCTCAAGGCCGGCGGTCGCCATGTAGCGGGCAAGCGATGAACGCATATCGTCCTCGACGCCGAGATTGGTCGCCATCTGGTTGACGGCGTCGAGCGAGGCCGAGGAGGCGTTGACGTAGCCGGCGTCGCCGCGCAGCGCCAGGAGCGGTGTCAGCAGCAGCCCGCCATCGGTGGTGAAGGTGCGCTTCCATTCGGCTTCCGCGGTAAGGCGCCCGGATTGACCGTCGATGCCGCGGACGTTGTTGACGGACGAAGGGATGCCCGAATTTGCAAGAGCCGTATCGAGCCTGTCGCGGTCAATGACCCGCGCGTTGACGTCGAACGACAGCTGCCCGCCGGCCACCGGCATGTCGGGGATATAGGCGTAGTCGAGCGAGGGTAGCACCCAGGGCTGCTTGGCGGCGCGTGCAGTCGGATCGCTGGCGAGCGTGTCTTCCTGAACCTCGAAGTGCATGGCGCGCACGTCGAAGTAATTGCGATCGTTGAGCCCCGTCAGGTACACCTCGGAGCGGTGCACGCTATCGTTGAAGCCATCGATGTCGTAGGTGCGCGCGAAATTCTTGTCGCTCTGCAGCAGGATGTCCCAGCCGAAGTCCCAGCGCGGGTTGATGGCGAACTGGCCCTGGGTGCCCATCATGCCGCGGAACCTGTTCGGGTCGCCTTCGGTACCCGAATTCACGTTGTGGCCATTGTCGTCGATGAAGGCGTCGGGATTCTCCTGCCGGATGCCCGCAATCTTCAGGCTGTACTGACCGTTGTTGAAGCGCTGCCTCCACTCGGCCTCACCGAGGAAACCTTGCTTGGTATAGCCGCTGCCAGTGACAGTGAGATCGTAGGTCGGCGAGAGCGCGAAATAATAGGGGACTTTAACACCGACGCCGAGATCGCTCTTGTAGGCGACGCCGGGGATCAGGAAGCCGCTCTTGCGCTTGACCGTTGGGTCGGCGATCTCGAAAGCCGGCAGATAGGCCAGCGGAAAGCCGAAGAACTCGAAATTCGAGTTCTCGAAGCGAACCGTCTTCTTCTCGCCGTTCCAGATGATCTTCCTGGCCTTGATACGCCAGGTCGGCGCTTTGTCGGGCTTGTCCTCGCACGGCTCGCAGGCGGTGTAGACGCCATTGTGGAACGTCGTCAGCACGCCGCCCATGCGCTCCGCGCTTTCGGCGGCGAAATACGCCTTGTCTATGGTCTCGACCCGCAGCGCGTTGACGAAGCCGTCGGCGAAATCGTCAGTGATGTCGGCATGTTGCGAATAGAGTTTGGTGCCGTCGCTATTGACGAGTTCGACATTGCCGCTGGCGACGAGGCGTTTGGTGTTGCGGTTGTATTCGACCCGCTGGGCGACGAGACGGTTGCCGCCGTAGTCGATCTGGACGCCACCGACGGCCGTCACGGTCTGCTTGTCGTTGTCGTAGACCAGCGTATCGGCTGCCAACAGCATCTGCGTGCCGCTCGGAACCTTCGTTGCCAGCTCACTGACGTCCTGGGCGAAAGCTGGAGCAACCGGGGCGGCGCTGGCAAGCAGGCATGCCAAGGCGCTCGCCGCAGAGAGGCGTGCCAAACCGGCGTGCCTATGGCTGCGCAAAACCGCCTCCCTCACTAGCCGTCTTCCTTGTATAGCAGGAATGTCACCCCGAAGAACATAGCCACGACAACCGGGACCCAAGCCGCTACGGCCGTGGGTACGAATCCCGCTACGCCGAATGCCTTGACCAGCACCGAAACGACATAAAGCAGAAACCCGGCCACGATGCCACCCAGAATCATCGTTGCCGACTGCCCCATCCTCGCAAATCGCATTGATACCGTTGCCGCAATCAGCGTCATCGCGACAAGCAGGAACGGCAGCGCAATCAGGGAATTGAACTGCATGGCGAAGGCATTTGCCTTGAGGCCGAAGGAGCGGGCCACTTCGATCTTGCCGGGCAGATCGTAGAAGGGAATGGTCTCAGGGCGCGCCAATCGCTCTTGCACGAATTCCGGCTTGAGATTGGTCGGCAGCCGATCGCTGGGTAACGACTGGATGGTACCGTCCCGGAACACCTTGACGTCCTGCAATTCCCAGTAGCCGTCCCGCAAAAAGGCGCGCGCCGCATCCTTGCGCTCGATGATGTCGCCTTGCGGGCTGAAGCTGAAGAAGACCGCGTCGGCCATCTCCAGGCCTTGATTAAGAATGGCGCGCGCGCCGATGATGGTATCGCCGGCGTTGGTTTTCTGCCTGATCCAGGGCGCAGCATCGGCCGAGACGCTGTTCGACTTGCCCGAACGGAGCTGGGTCTCGATCTCCTCGGACCAGGAATAGGCGTGCGCGGCTACCGGATTGATGACGCCGACCGACAAGGCTCCAAACAGCAGCGCCCCGATGCAGCACGGCAGCAGGAATTGCCATGCGGAAACCCCGGCGGAACGGGCAATGACCAATTCGTATTTGCGGTTGAGCGACACCAACGTCGCCATCGCCGAGAACAGGCCGACGAACGGCACCGTCTGCAGCATGATCATCGGCATCCTGAGCCCCGAAATGGCGAACGCAGTTGCGTAGGTGAAGCCCGGCACGCCAGTCGTGCGGCCGGAAAGCTCGGTGAAATCGATCAGGAACACCAGCGCCAAGAGGCCGATGAAGAACCAGATGGTGATCGTCACATAGCGAAAGAAGAAGTACCGACCCAGAGTCCAGCCCATCAGCCGGCTCCCTGTCCGGATGCGCCACGCCCGGCAAAACGGAGCTTGATGGCGCTCCAGCCGTCACTGAAGCGGCCGGCAAGATTGGTTATCCAATCGGCCCAGGCAACCGGCAGTTCCATGGTCCGGTTGGAAACAATGAACCAGATGGCGATCGCCGATGCCACGATCGGGACGCCGTAGACCATATAGGCATATTGCGGCACCTTGTCGGCCTTGCCGGCGGCAAAGAACCCGAGCCAGCGCACGAACAGCGCGATCGCGATTGCCGTGATCAGCGGGTGCACACGCGCCTCGCGATGCGAGCGCGCATCTCCGGCAACGGCGAGCGCGATCAGCGCGAAGACGAGCGAATAGGACCACTCGGAAAAACGCTGGTTGAGCTCGGCCAGGTACCTGTTCGGCTTTTGCTGGTACATCTTGTCGTTCGGACTGGGATTGAGCAGATACTGGGTCGTCCGGTCCTTCGGCAAAAGCAGGATGTCAGATGATGCCGACATGAAAGCGGACAAGTCGAAGGCGTAGGAGGTGAACCGGATCACCGAGAGGTCGCCGGTCATGGTTTTGCGATGGATGACGCCGTCATTCATCATCAGCACCTTCTCGTCGCCGCGTTCGATGATGCTGCCGGTCTTGGCGTAGTAGATGAGATTGACGCCTTCTTCGCGCGAATCGGCGACGAAGATGCCGCCGAGGCGGTTGTCGGGAAGCCGTTCGCCAACCTGCAGGAACAGGCCGTCGTCGATCTTGCGGAAGGTGCCTTCCTGGATGATCAACGACAACAGATCGGCACGCGATGACGCAATCAACTCGCGGTTCTTCTGGCGTGCGTAAGGGTCGACGCCATTGTCGACGGCGAAGGAAAAAACGCTGGCTGCAAGTGCCAGAAGCATGATCGGCCTGACGATGGTCCAGCGTGAAGCGCCGGCGGCATTGATGACGGCCAGCTCCGAATCAGAATTCATCACGCTGAGGATCTGGGCGACCGCGACCACCAGGGCGAACGGCACGACGATCGGAACGATCGTCGGGATGATCAGCGCTGCGACTTCGAAGAAGGTGAGGGCCGACTGACCGCTATCGGTGACGAGGTCGATGCGGGCGAGCACCTGAGTCGTCCAGACGATCGCCAGCGTCCAGACGAGCGCCAGCGCGAATACCGCGAAAGCACGGCGCATGATGTAACGTTCAACGACCTTCATGAAGGCTTTTCTCGGCGATTTCGAACGGCATCATGCCTTGGAACAAGGTAGTCGTCCGGCGCCGGCTGCACAACTGGCTCAGTTTGGCGGTTCGATCTGGGTTCTGTCCCGGATCGCAAATTCCGCTGGGCCGGAGTGTCGGCGGCAATGGATAAGAAAGGGCGAACATTGTTGGTTAACAACAGGTTGCGGCGGGAAGCGGGGCCGTGCCGCGACGAATCGTGGATGGTTCGATATCGCATATGGGAGCGATTTCGGCCAAAGTCTTGTCAAATGCGGCAAAACGACCAAATGTCGCGCCGGTCGCGACCGCCGCGGCGTGATAAGACGGGTCAGGATCTGTTGAGCCCCAGCATGGAAGCGGAAAAATTGCGCGGTCAAACCGGTCGGGAAGCGGTCTTTGACGGCGCGATCGTGGTCGGGGCCGGCGCGGCCGGCCTTGCCGCCGCCCACGCCTTGATGAAGGCCGGCGTACCGACGCTCGTCCTGGAAAAGGAGAGCCGGCTTGCCGAACCCTGGCATCGGCGGCACCAGCGGCTGCACCTCAATACGCATCGCGATCTCTCGACGCTGCCCGGCGTCGGCTATCCCGCAGGCACCCCGGCTTTTCCGCATAAATCGGCCGTCATTCGCCATCTGAACGATTTCAGCCAGGCGCATGGTCTGCCGGTCGCATTCGGCGTTGCCGTTGAAGAGATCACGTTCGATGGCGATCACTGGACCGTGCGGACGAACGCCGGACGTCGTCTGGCGCGTCATGTCGTCGTCGCCACCGGGCGCGACCGGCAGCCGTTTATTCCTGCGTGGAAAGGCATGAAGGATTTTGCAGGCCGGATTATCCATTCGGCCGATTTTGGCGAGGCGAAGGACTACGTCGGCAAAAGGGTGCTGGTCGTCGGAGCCGGCAATTCGGGGTTCGACGCACTCAACCATCTTGCGAATGCAGATGCCCAAAGCATCTGGCTGTCGGCCCGCAACGGCCCGTCGCTGCTGCCGAAACGCATCGGCAAGGTCGCCGTCCACAGGCTTTCACCGTTGATGGCGAGCTTGCCGGTGCGGCTGGCCGATGCGGTGATGGCGACAACCCAGCGCCTGGTTTTCGGCGACCTGACGAAATTTGGGCTTCCGCCGGCTCCCATAGGCGGTGCGAGCCGTCTGAGCGCCGACTACACCGCGATCGCAGCCGATGACGGCGCGGTTCGCGCCATAAAGGCAGGCACGATCGTGGTGGTGCCACCATTGCGGGAATTTACCCACGACGGCATCGTATTGAATGACGGCAGGTCGATCACGCCCGATATCGTCATTGCGGCGACCGGCTATCGCACCGGTCTGGAGCAGATGTTCGGCAAGCTCGGCGTTCTCGACGGCAAGGGCGTTCCGCTTTTCAACGGCGGCGATGCCGATCCGAAATTGCCCGGTCTGTGGTTTACCGGCATGCGGCCGAGCATTCGCGGTTGTTTCGCTAACGCCCGCATTCAGGCCAGAGCGATAGCGGCGCGGATTGTCAAGCAGCGATGATGAGCCGGACTATGCCGACTGTTCCGCCCGCAATAGACACGCCTTGTTGAAAGGTGCTCGAACCGAAAGGTCAATGGTCATGACGCCAGTCAGCATTCGCTACATGGTCGATGATGTCGCCGCCTCGATCGACTTCTACTGTGGACATCTGGGCTTCGCTGTTGAACAGGACGCGCGACCGGCTTTTGCTTCCGTGACACGCGGCGCTTTACGGCTCCTTCTAAGCGGCCCCGGCAGTTCGGGTGCACGGGCGATGCCGGATGGCCGGCAGCCGGTGCCGGGAGGTTGGAATCGCATCCTGTTGGTGGTGCCGGACCTGAAAGAAGAGGTTGCGCGCCTCAAGAGTGCTGGACTTGTCTTTCGCAACGATATCATAACGGGCGTCGGCGGTTCCCAGACGCTGCTCGAAGATCCATCGGGCAATGTTATCGAGCTGTTTCAACCCGCCGCTCACTGATCTCGCAATAATCCAACTCACTTCCCCGAAAGCAGGACATGATGAATTCGAGACCCTCGATCGCCTTTGCCAAATTCGCCGCGCCCAAAAAAGGCAGCGTTTTCGTTCTGGTGACCGACGAGGGCGGCCTCAGCGATGCCGCCAGGGCTTGCGATCCGGCAAAGACCCTCGAGCGGGCTTTTCCGGTCGCCGACTTCACCGGCAAATTCGCCAGCCTGGTCGAAGTGCTGGCACCGGAAGGGACATCGATCGAGCGGCTGGTGGCGGTCGGTGCCGGCAAGGGCTCCAATCTCGATGATTACGCCTGGCTGAAGCTCGGCGGCACGATTGCCGCATCCTTTCGCAAGGCAACCGAAGTGGCCGTCGTGCTCGATCTTCCCGGTGCGGCCGTCAGCGGCAGGCAAGCCGTTCAGCTTGCAGCGGGCATCCTGCTGCGCAGCTATTCCTTCGACAAATACAAGACCAAAAAGAACAATGGTGACGACAGGCGCGAGCCAAAAAAGCCGGTCAAGGTGACTATTCACACCGCCGATCCGGCAGCTGCAAAGAAGGCCTTCGCCGATGAAGCGGCGGTGATCGACGGCGTCTTGCTGGCGCGCGATTTGGTCAATGAACCGGCCAATGTTTTGGGACCGGTGGAATTCGCCGCCCGCATCGCCGAACTGGAGGCGCTCGGCGTCACGGTCGAGATCCTGGCCGAGAAGGAGATGAAGAAGCTCGGCATGGGTTCGCTGCTGGGCGTAGCGCAGGGTTCGCCGCGTGGCGCCCGCATCGCGGTCATGCGGTGGGACGGCGGCAAGGCCAAGGAAAGTCCGGTCGCCTTCGTCGGCAAGGGCGTCACCTTCGACACCGGCGGCAATTCGATCAAGCCGGCGTCGGGCATGGAGGACATGAAGGGCGACATGGGCGGCGCTGCTGCCGTCACCGGCCTGATGCACGCGCTGGCCGCGCGCAAGGCGAAGGTCAATGTCGTCGGCATTGTCGGGCTGGTTGAAAATGCCGTCGACGGCCACGCTCAGCGACCCGGCGACATTGTCACCTCGATGTCGGGTCAGACTATCGAAGTGCTCAATACCGACGCCGAGGGCCGCCTGGTACTGGCCGATGCGCTCTGGTACTGCAACGACCGCTTCCAGCCGAAATTCATGATCAATCTGGCGACGCTGACCGGCGCCATCATGGTCGCGCTCGGCCAGCATTATGCCGGCCTGTTCTCCAACAATGACGAGTTGGCGGACCGGCTGACGGCGGCCGGACAGGCGACGCAGGAGCGGGTGTGGCGCATGCCGCTCGGTGCCGAATACGACAAGCTGATCGATTCCAAGAATGCTGACATGAAGAACATCGGCGGCCGCCATGGCGGCGCCATTATCGCCGCGCAGTTCCTGCAGCGCTTCGTCAAGGACACGCCCTGGGCGCATCTCGACATCGCCGGCACGGCGATGGGCGCGCCTTCCAACGAGATCAACCAGTCATGGGCTTCCGGCTTCGGCGTCAGGCTGCTCGACCGGCTGGTGCGCGATCATTACGAGCAATGAGCGGCTGGGGCGGGACTCCGACAATGTAGACTGAACGCATGGCCGAGATTCTGTTTTATCACCTGACCGAATCGACGCTGGAGGATGCGTTGCCCGGCCTCCTGGAGCGCAGTATCGATCGCGGCTGGCGTGCCGTGGTGCAGACCGGCACCGAGGAACGGCGCGACGCGCTGGACCAGCATCTGTGGACTTTCCGGGACGATTCGTTCCTGGCCCACGCAACGGATCGCGAAGCCCATCCCGCCGAGCAGCCGGTGCTTCTGACCGTCGGCCCTGACAATCCGAACCAGGCGCAGATACGCTTCCTGGTCGATGGGGCGGTGCCGCCGGAGCTTGGCGGCTACCAGCGCGCCGTGTTCCTGTTCGACGGCCACGATGCAGCCCAGCTAGAGGCGGCACGCACGCACTGGAAGACAATGAAGGAGGCCGGCCACACCGTGACCTACTGGCAGCAAACGCCCGACCGGCGCTGGGAGCGCAAGGCTTAGAGAATTTGCAGCCAAGTGGAATCACCGGCGCCGCAAGAGTGCGACGACAAAAAGATGGACCGCCGGCTATTCAGAAGACCGGAGCAAGCCCGATGCCGCCCGATGAACGAACGCCAGGCATGCCGATAGATGCCGCACTTGTTCGCCGGCTGATTGCCGCGCAGTTCCCCAAATGGGCGGACCTGCCGGTAGAGACGGTCGAGCCTGGCGGCTGGGACAACCGCACGTTCCGGCTGGGCGACAGCATGTCGGTGCGGCTGCCGAGCGCTGCCGCCTATGTCGCCCAGGTCGAGAAGGAGCATCGCTGGCTGCCCCGCTTGGCGCCTCACCTACCTCTGCCGATACCCGTGCCGCTGGCCAAAGGCGCGCCCGGGGAAGGCTATCCATGGCCTTGGTCCGTCTATCGCTGGCTTGGCGGCAGACCGGCGGCTGGTGGACTGATTGCCGATCTTACTGAGTTCGCCCGTTCGCTGGCCGGCTTTCTGGTTGCGCTCTACCGGATCGACGCTGCCGACGGGCCACCGGCAGGGCAGCATAATTTCCACCGCGGTGGCCGGCTTTCGGTCTACGACGCCGAGACCCGAGCCGCGCTCTCGGCGCTCGGCGGCCGCATCGACAAGGCCGCCGCCGAGGCCGTGTGGGCGCGGGGCCCGGGGGAGCGCGTGGGAGGGGCCGGGGGGGGGGGGCCGGGGGGCGGCGGCGCGGGGCCTCGTGGAGGAGGCAGTGGG
>NZ_JAMYPW010000039.1:0-60939 GCF_040320565.1 Mesorhizobium sp. M0664 | reverse complement strand
TCGAGAAGACAGCCCGAAACTACCTCGCCATCGTCACCATCGCCGCAACCGTCCTCTGGATCAGATAAGTGTCCACACGACCTAGGCGCAATAACTTTGAAACAAATCCTGCCGGCAAGCGTTCCAGCATAGCGGGCGGGTTGCCGGAGGACCCAATGCCCGACCATGACATCGTCATTCCCCAAGACCACGACGCTTCGCCACTTCGGGAGGAGGAGTATTATGTCGTCTGCCCGGCGTGCGGCCAGGCGTTCGATATCAGGTGTATGGCAGAAGCGCTTCATCACAACGAGCTGGGCCACGAGCCCTACGACCTCGACTCGTAGTCTCGGCAATTAACGACGAACGTCGACCTGATCGAGACCAACACCGAGTTCTCGCTCATCTGGCCGGCGTTGCCGTCCGGTCGGCCTACAACGAATCCCCGTCGCCAGGGCGGAGCTTCGCCGGCACGCTATGTCGTGACAGACACCTTGCGGGCTTTCAGCGACAACTTGATTGCCGTTGCGGGCGCTGCCGATGCGGTCGTTGCCATCACCGACCGGCATGGCCGTCAGTGACCGGGTTGTTAACCCAGGGGGGCGCTTACTCCACCGCAATATGTCGCGCAGTTCCCTCGTGACGCTCCGAAGCAGACCTTTGCCGGCATCGCGGGCCGGGACGAACATGTGATCTCAAAATGCGTACGAACCGGAGCCTATCGCTATTGAAATTGCTGATCGGCGAACAGGCGCTCGTTGCAGAGAAAGGTTACGATCGATCGCGATGCCCGCGTGCCTTCACGCGAATGCACATGCTACGCGTCTTGGAACGGGCGGGCCGGCTGTTGCCGAGAGCGGACGCAGGTGAAGCGCGCTTGCGATCGCCCGAATCTGACTTGCTTCACCAGCAACCCGGAAGACGCCAGGGACACGCTGCGCTGGACGCGTGCCCTAGCCGTCGAGCTCCCATCTATCGGACGGCGCCGCACCCTTGGGCTGTTCAAAGGCGCTTGCATCTTCCCTGCGCCGACGCTGGCAGTGTATCCGGAGCGTCAACCCGCCGAAGTCCGGTTGCGCTTTCTCAGCCGAGTAATCGCCGACTTGTCGACAGTGATCACCCCGCCGCAGTCAATCCGCACAGTGAGTTTGTTCGCCCCGCGATCGACGCGCGTGACGTCCCCAACAAGAACCACTCTGTCACCGGCCCGGACTTTCGGTGGCGGATCAATCGTATAAGGATGGTCATAGGAAGGAATGCTCACCCTGGCGCGCCCACTGGGGAGAATCGCGATGACGATACCTGCCAGCGCCACCTCATCGCCGACCTCAAATTCGCGAGGCATGTTAACGTGCAGCATGGTCTTCCTCCCGATGCCTTCCTAATTCACGCTTTGCTAAATTAATGCCCGGCCAACCAGGTTGGTTGCTTGCAATCGACTTCGTACGGTTCCGCACAATCCCAAGCTGGTATGCACTCCCCAGTTGGCCTCGGATCGGCCTTGTGCGTCAAAATTCTGCAGAAACGGTTTGACGTTCACGATGACCTTGGCGCGCCCGCCACACGGTAGCGGAGCGGCGGACTTCATCGCAGTCCGGCGATGGCCATAAACGCTGAGCGTGAAGCGGAAATGAATCTTTCGCGTTCAGGTACATCGTTCTGGCCAATTCGAGCAACGCCACGCCGGAAGCAGGAATCGTGTGCTGTTCCCAAGCTCCCTCGGAAGGGAAGTTGACTACCCGCCCACCGTTAGTCTAGGTCCAGCCGGTGCGTTCCAAACGTCATAGAAGCCGGTCGATGGCTTTACTGCCACGCGGGTTATTGGAGCCGGATCATCGATGCTGGTGTCGTGCGCCTACGCGCACGTCGAGTTCGGTTTCATGCATGGGAACTTCAAGGCCAGCGACGTCATCATCGAGCAATGTTCAGCCAAGCCATATGTTGTTCGCAATCAGTTGCACATGGAAGGCTCCGATCGAGGTGACATCTCAACACTGGGGCAACCGGACAGACGCTGGAAACGGCCCCAGCTTCAAGGCTAGAACAATGCCATTAGCCTTGTGCCCTTCTTCGCGCCACGCGTCGAGCCATTTGGCGAGCTATCCTGAGTTCGGGCAGCGTTGGTTGCCACCAGCCTCGCTGCCGTTCCGGTAATCCGGCAGCACGCCGAGCGGGCCATGTTCTAATCAATTCAGCCAACGTCGCCGGACGCCATCGGCCCCCAGACGTGGTCGACGTTCGCCTCGATCAAATGCGGATAGAACACTGCTATCTGCGAGGCGTCGACGACTTCACCCGAAATCTCGGTGAAGACCACGATACCGTATTGCTCCGTTGCCACGGCACGGCCAAGCCTGGGTAAATCGTCTGGGGGCAGTGGATAGCGACGTCGCCTGCGTTCGGCATACCGCAATCTGGCGGCTTTATATTCCTCGGAGTCTTTGGACGCTTCTCGTCGCCGTTTCCTCTCCTCCGGTTCTGCGCGGCCTGCGGCCCTTTCGATGCTTGGCCAATGGCGCTTCAACTCCTCGTACGAGCGGAAAGGCACCCTCCAGGCCCGCAGTTCGTCGTCCCAGCTCGCCCATGGAACGGCTAGCAGTTCCTCAAGAACCGTCCGTGAATAGGGCGTGCGAATGCGCAGGTCGTCCGCGATTTCCAGATACCGGCTCGACAGGGGATCGAAGGCGAAGGCATCCCGTCCCTTGCTGTCATCATGTGCTGCTCGTAAATCGGCCTCTTGCGCAAGCCAGCGCTGGATGCGCCGCGCTGCAGTCTTTCCTGGCACGAACCAGGTTCTCCGCTCGTCACTCCACCTGGCGCGCGGGAATGTCTGTCGAAACCGCTCAACCGCCGCACGATCGTACGGAAAGCGCGCTTCGGCACCAGGAGCTGTCTGCGGTGCAGCAGGGGCGTCGGATTTTTCCATCAGATTGCCAAGCACAGCATGCGCGCAAACAACGCGGTGCAGCTCATTTGGGTCCAAGAACATCAGAACGTATAGTCAGACCTGCAAGAGGAAGCCGATGAGGCGATCAGTGAAACTGCTCAACACGCTAATGTGGCGAAACCTTCGCCGCGCTGGACCGTTTATTTTGCTCCAGGAGAGGTCCATCCATGCCCAGAAGAGATGCAAAAAACCCAACGGCCAGACGGCCAACGAGCCCTCGTTCGCGTCCCCTGAAAGGCGAGGAGACGGAAGTGAACCACATCGTCGAAACGCAAAGTATATCGCCTGCCCAGGCGCGAGAGCTTGTGCGGCGCCACGGAAACGATTGGCGTAAGATCGATGAAGCCGCCAAGTCTTACAAGGACGACAGCTAAGCACTTCCGAGGCGGGGCTTGAGGTGACGAATGACCACCGTCGCAATCTTGACGTAAACGCTGTCGTCAACTGCCCAATGACTGCATACGAATTACTGCTCCAGGAATTTAAGACGCCGAACGAGAAGTCCCTATGATGCCCGCAACGATGCTGGTTACGGCGCCTCACGGGCAAGAACGCATCCGCTCCCGCCGAGGCGACAGCGAGCGAACCCGCCGGGGCTCACCTCATACGCAGGCCGAGCGCAAGTTCGCCCCGATGGCACAACTTCGCGCTTCCACCAGTGAAGGATCGCCGCCGCGTTTCCAACGGGTCTCGGCGCCGACGCGCCAGAAATGGAGTTCGAGCCGATTTTTGCCCTGGCGCATGTCGTTCAAGGTGAGTTCCTCGATCCGGTCGGGCAGCCCGGGATCGATGTACAGCTTGCCATTTGGAGCATCGGGCTGGAAGCCGATGCTCGCCTGCAGAAGCGAAAAGCAGGATCCGGCCGCCCATGCCTGCGGAACGTTCGCTCCCTAATACTGCACCGGGAAAGTCGTGGGCGTTCGCGACAATCCGGCGAACAGCTCTGGCATTCGGTGTTGCATAAAGTAGATTGCGGCGCTGCTCACGTCGCGAGAGAGGCAACAGGTTTCCGCGAAAAAGCCATAGCGCCGCAAGCCGAGCGTGATCAGCCCGTTGTCATACGGCCATACGACCGATAGCAGGACGGCGAGCCCGCGTCGCCGGAGGATAAGAACGACGCGGGCCGATCGGAGATATCCGATCTGGCAGCAAAAATATGAGGGAAAGAGTTTGCTGCGTGGGCAGAACTTTTCCTGCGCGCCGGTGTTCCATCGCGTAAGGAAAAAAGCCCGCCGCACAGTTTGATGCGGCGGGTCGATCAAACGCTGTTGCACCGAGCGGGGGGCTCGGGGTCGGGCATGCCCGGTGTGCGCGGACCACGCGAACTTTAGATGCACCAGCTGCGATGCGTCCACCAACCGACGGTTGGAGTTTCATTCCGAGAGCTGTCTCACAGTGCGAAGCGGGCAAGTAGTTTATCGGGAACCCAGCCTTGGCACAGCACGTTGCTCAGTTGCTGACCTTCGCAAAGGATGCATGCAATGGCGAAAGACATATCTCGCGAGGAAGAGCAACGCGGCACCGAAAAAGTTTTCTTCTGGGGCGCCGCAATCGCCCTTGTCCTTTTTGTGTCTTTGGTGACCATGGCCCTCATCGGAAGGGCCTGATCTGTTTCGACAGTAGAATTGGACCGGCGGGCGCGCGAGGTCTCGGTGGGCTTAGGGCGAAGCCGGCCGCTCCCATCCGCCGTTTGTCGTCTCGATCGCCAGTCGAGCCACAATGCACTGAATTCACAAAATTCATTGCGCGGGTCACAACCTGCAGCAAAACTGTCCCAATCCAACCCGATCGGCTGTCCTTCGCTGGAGGAAGAGCTACAGGCCTAACTTTTCCCGGAGTGCACCAATGCGTTTAGAAGCTTCCGCCTTGCTAAGGCCGTCGGCATAGGCGTCAGGGTCGTCGGCCTGTTCGGCCAGAGTTTTCAAATATGAGGCTTGTGCGGGAGTCATTGGGTCATCTCCGCTGACCCAATCTTCCGGGTCTTTTCCGACATTTGCCGATGCCTCGATTTTTGGGTTATGCCGGTCGCCCATGGTCAATCTCCCTTGATTGATCAGCACAATAAGAAACGATCATGATTTGTTCCGCCACATTTGGTAGGCTTTCTCAGACCGTTTGCAGGGCTGCTCGTCAGCGACCTGGTCAGTGTGTGGGATCGGTCGGAGTAACGTCGACGCTGGCCGGGACCCGGACAACACGTCGACTGCGGCTGGATGGTGGTTCCCGCGCCGGACTGGCAGCCATATCCTGCTCTGGTCGCCAACGGCGCTGACACAGCCTCCGGTCTCAACAATCAATTCTTTGCGGGAAGGGAGAGACTCGGCGTGCCTCACTCAAACTGTCGCAACCAGCAGGGGTTGCCCTCGCGGATCGAGACCCCCCGCCCAGCACTAGCGATGGCCTGCCGCTTTAGGTAGTTTGTCTCATCCCATCGGCGGACTTCGATATTGGCGCGGATCATGAAGATGCCTGCTCGCCGATCAGGCGGGCATATTCCGCCTCCGGCTGGCCATATGAGCTGTTTGCCAAGGTGATGAGACCAGTTCGATCACGGACGATGACCTCGCCACGATTTGACCTGATCAGACCGCGGCCTTCCAGCATTTGAAGTGCCACGGTGACGCCCGGCCGTCGTACACCCAACATGACCGACAGGAATTCATGGGTAATCGGCAGCCGGTCGCCTTCTATGCGGTCGTTGCACATGACCAGCCATCTTGCCAGCCGTTCTTCCAGTTTCAAACGCGCATTGGCGAGGGCGGTATAGCTTGCCTGGATCCACGCGTAGTGCACGTACCGCAGCAGAAAAAGCCGCAGCGTCGGGCTGTCGGAAAGCGCCTTTGTGAATGGCTCGGCGTCCATGCTGGCAACCTCGGCCTCCACTTGAATGTAGCAGTCGTGCGGCGATCGATCGCCGCCCATGATCAGCGCCGAGCCGGTCATGCCCTCGAAACCGATGACTACAACTTCGGCGTCGACCTCCGGCCGGAGTTTCGCCACCATCGAGCCGATCCCCGTCTCAAAGAAGTAGACGGCCTCGATAGCGGCGTTTGCCGTTTCGAGCTGCGTCCTCAATGGCAGAAAGCTGCTGTGAAGGTGAGGGCTGAGCAATTGAAGGTCGGCCGGAGACATGCGCCGCAGCAGTTCGTTTCTGTATTCAGGCTCTGGGCTAGGAATTGGCTGCTGTGGCGCCCGATCGCGGTCTTCTGAGTATGCGAGGCCAATTTTCGAGGTGTTGGGGCTGCTCATGGCTCCCTCCCGAATTGGGGCGGAAGCACGATGCTCGCTCACAGCCGGCGATGCCCTTAATGTTTATCACCGATCAAAGCAGAGTACGCCTTTCAAACCGGCGAGTCCCGAGAATTATTCGTCGGTCGATGCGGCCTGTCCACCTCTCCAGGCCTCTGCGCCCCTGTCTCATAGCAGAGGAACAACCGCACTCGCATCCGTTCGGCACCGCCAGAACCTCGGGCTGAATGTCTCTTCGGTGCCGCAAATGGAGATGGTGCATGGCTCGATCCGTAGAGCACGTTTTCAAAGACCATCTGAGGCTGCGTGCCGCCGGCGATCTCGAGCAGAATCTCAGGCGCAATTATGCCGACGTCGTTCTCTTGGCCGCGAATCCGAATCTGGTGGGCCATGATGCCGAGCGCGTATCTCCAAACACCTGCGCGGCCAATTGCCCGAAGGTGAGTTCAACTACCTCTCAAAACAGGTCCGCGGTCCTACACACTGCTGATCTGGTTTGGCATGATTGGAAAATGCCCATGCTTCCGAAGCAATCGCCCTCGATGAAAAAGGCGGACCGTTACGGCTCGTGCTTCCCGATCCGCGTATTTTTGCTGCTCACATTCCGGGTCTCAAAACGAGCTGATCGCCAGCCAGTCAAGCGCGGTCGTGACTTGGCCCAAGCGCAAGCGATTGTCCGGCTGACGACGCAGTATCTCGAGCATCTCACCTACGAAGCAAGCGAGCTTCGGGCCCTCCCCATGGCTGTTTTCGACGAGGCCCATCATTATTCGTGCAGCCAGCGTCGCGGCCGTGAATGTCTGAGTTACAAGTCGGCCGGCTGGATTGGCCCTCAACTTCCAACCCATCCAAGGCGCGCGTCCCAGCAGCGCCAGATCGGAAGGACGAAAGACGCCAGCTTGCTCTGCTTTGGACCAATTGACATGACGCCCCTTGATGCAGGCCCAGCCGACAGGGCCGAAACTAATTGGGCGCTATTACAGGTTCGAGCTGGAGACAGCCGATGATCTTACAATCTCGTGCTCATGCCGGTTCGATATCCGTTTGGCAGAAGTCTTTGCCGGTGAAAAGCAGCGGTTCGTCTGCACGGTTTGCCAGAGCATAGGAGAGGCAATCGGCAAAATTCAGCGCCGCCGGATGGTGGCCCTTGCCGTAGGTCAGCCAACCCTGGGCCGCAAGATCAACCAATTCGGAGTCGACAGGAATGATGTCGGCCTCGACTGCGCAGCCAAAGATCGATCTCAGCCAACGCGTGTTCGCCGCGCCTGCTGACCAGCACCATGCGTGCCTCGAGCACGCAGGTTGCCGGGATCAGACGGGTTGGGTCGGAGACCAGCGCTCGTTCCAGCCTTGCTGCCTCAGGCCCGCTCCGGAGGATCGCTACAACAGCTGAGGTATCGATCACCATCAGTTAGGGATTCCATGCTCGTCATACCCGATGATCTCCTCGTCGCTGCGACTATCCAGTTCAGGCAATCGTGCCACTCTTTCTCGGATGGCGCGCAATTCTGCCAGCAGACGCTCCTGAGCGGTCTCTCCAAAGCCCAAGCGGTGCAAGCGCTCGCTAAGGGCCTGATGAATGGCTGCTGTCTTACTGATACCCTGGCGGCGTGCGAGTTCATCGGCGAGAGCAACGGTGGCTGGATTTTTGATGTTCAGGGACACGAGAAACTCCAAAAATCTACCTTTCTGGCAATTTCTACCGCAGTTCTCTAGGCTCTTCAACATACCTGCTAGCCCTCGCCCATCCGCGCTGGATTGACCACGACAATCGCCAGGCCGACTGCCAAACGGCGACCGCCAGTCTCCCGAAGCTGCCTGTTGACTCCAATCCGACAACGGCCGGCGAAGAACTCTAAAGAGCGTTCCGGCAGCGGTCGGAGGGTGAAAGCAGTCCCTTCATCCTGTCAGACGCAGCTAACGAGCCGCTGATCCTCCGTCGCGATGCCACCCCTTGAATATGGCCGCCTGTTCTGCTGGAGGCGATGGCCAGTCGGGCACCGGGTTGCTGAGCTGTCGCGGTCGCGGCACCGCATTTCGCAAGTCTCTGCACGTCATCCCACGATCGCCGGTTTTGCTTGTTGCAACGCCGGCGCTCCTGCCTTTTCTAATGATCCCCGACCGCGGCAAGGACCAGTTCGTGGCGAGAAACGGGGAGACCCGCATGGCGACCAACTATCATGCCAGTAAGGGAGCGGTATCGCGCGGCGCGCGCATGCTGCGCACCGCCCTCGGCCCGGCGATCGCAGCCTTCCTTGACGATCCAGCCATTGTCGAGGTGATGCTCAATCCCGACGGTCGCCTGTGGGTTGACCGTCTCAGCGAAGGACTCGCTGCAAGCAATGAAACACTGATCGCGGCAGACGGCGAACGGATCGTCAGGCTGGTCGCGCACCATGTCGGTGCGGAGGTGCATTCGGGCTCGCCGCGCGTTTCGGCTGAACTGCCCGGGACCGGTGAACGGTTCGAGGGCCTTTTGCCGCCTGTCGTCACGGCACCAACATTCGCCATCCGCAAGCCGGCAGTCGCGGTGTTTACGCTTCAAGACTATGTCGCTGCCGGCATCATGACCGAAGGCCAGGCTGACGTCCTGCAGCTTGCCGTGGAGACACGCAAGAACGTGCTGGTGGCCGGCGGTACATCGACGGGCAAGACCACGCTGGTCAACGCGCTTTTGGCGGAGGTGGCTAAAACCGCCGAGCGCGTCGTGCTGATCGAGGACACACGCGAGTTGCAGTGCGCTGCGCCCAATCTTGTAGCGCTGCGCACAAAGGATGGTGTCGCCTCGCTGTCCGATCTGGTGAAGTCATCATTGCGGCTTCGGCCCGACCGCATCCCGATAGGCGAGGTACGGGGCGCCGAAGCGCTCGATTTGCTGAAGGCCTGGGGCACCGGCCATCCCGGCGGCATCGGCACCATTCACGCCAATTCTGCCATTGGCGCACTGCAGCGACTGGAACAGCTCGTACAGGAGGCCGTCGTCACGGTCCCGCGCGCGCTGATAGCCGAAACCATAGACGTCGTCGCCGTCCTCGCCGGCCGCGGCTCCGCGCGCCGGCTCGTCGAAATCGCCTTTGTCGACGGGCTCGATGCGGCCACCGGTGACTACCGCACCCTGGAAGCAAATGTCGAGACCACAATGACCGTGAATCACCACTCGCCCTTTGGAGCTTCAGAATGACCCCGATCCGCTTCAATTCATCGGCTATCCGCAAACTTGCCGTGGAGCTGTCGTATGCGACGACCGCCGCGATCATGACGATTGCGCCCGCCCATGCTGCCGGTTCCTCCATGCCCTGGGAGGAGCCGCTTCAGCAAATTCTCGAATCGATCGAGGGGCCAGTCGCCAAGATCGTGGCGGTGATCATCATCATCGTCACTGGCTTGTCGCTCGCTTTCGGCGACACATCGGGCGGATTTCGCCGGCTGATCCAGATCGTCTTCGGGCTGTCGATCGCTTTCGCGGCAAGTTCGTTTTTCCTGTCATTTTTCTCCTTCGGCGGCGGGGCGCTGATCTGATGGAGGAGGAAGTCCGTGGCTTTTTCGCGCCGGTGCATCGCGCGCTTACTGAACCGATCCTACTCGGCGGCGTGCCGCGCGCGGTCGCCATCGCCAACGGCACCCTGGCAGGCGCGGTCGGATTGGGGCTTCGTCTGTGGGTCGCGGGGCTCGTCATCTGGGCGGTCGGGCATCTCGCGGCCGTCTGGGCGGCAAAGCGCGATGCGCAGTTCATCGACGTGGTTCGCCGGCACCTGCGCTATCCCGTGCATTTCGGCTGTTGAGGTTTTTCGCCATGATGAACCTCGCGGAATATCGAAACAACAGCGCCAGCCTCGTCGACTATCTGCCTTGGGCCGCCCTGGTGGCGCCGGGCGTGGTGCTCAACAAGGACGGCAGTTTTCAAAGAACGGCGCGTTTTCGCGGGCCGGACCTGGACTCCGCCACGCCGGCGGAGCTGGTCGGCACGACCGCACGGCTCAACGGCGCGCTGCGCCGGCTCGGCTCCGGCTGGGCGATCTTTGTCGAAGCGCAGCGCAATTCCGCCAGCGGCTATCCCGACAGCCGGTTCCCGGATTGCGCATCCGCGCTTCTCGACGTCGAGCGGCGCGAACAGTTCGAAGGGTCCGGCGTGCTGTTTGAAAGCAGCTACTTTCTCACCTTCGTGTGGCTGCCTCCGGCCGAGGAAGCGTCGCGAATGGAGAGCTTGCTCTACGAAGGCCGGCAAAAGACCGGCGTCGATCCTTGGGAGCTCCTGAAGAGTTATGTCGATCGCACGGACCGCGTGCTCAACCTCATCGAAGGCTTCGTTCCCGAAGCTGACTGGCTCGATGATGGCGAGACGCTGAGTTACCTGCACTCAACAATTTCGACCAAGCGGCATCGCGTTCGCGTGCCGGAAACGCCGATGCATCTCGATGGCTTGCTTGTCGATCAGCCGTTAGCCGGCGGGTTAGAGCCGAGGCTTGGCGATGCGCATCTGCGCACACTCACCATCACCGGGTTTCCGACCATGACCTTCCCGGGGTTTCTCGACGACCTTAATCGGCTTGCCTTCCCCTACCGCTGGTCCACGCGGGCGATCATGCTCGACAAGACCGACGCGACGAAGCTGGTGACGAAGATCCGTCGCCAGTGGTTCGCCAAACGCAAATCGATCGCCGCAATTTTGAAGGAGGTGATAACCAACGAGGCGTCAGTCCTCGTTGATACGGACGCCGCCAACAAGGCGGCCGATGCGGACGCGGCCCTGCAGGATCTCGGTTCAGATCAGATCGGCGAAGCCTATGTCACCGCCTCCGTGACGGTCTGGGATGCCGATCCGTCGATCGCCGACGAAAAGCTGCGCCTGATCGAAAAGGTCATTCAGGGCAGGGATTTCACCTGCATCGCCGAAAGCGTCAACGCGGTCGAGGCTTGGCTCGGCAGCATCCCTGGCCACGTCTACGCCAATGTCCGCCAGCCGCCGATCTCGACTCTGAACCTCGCCCACATGATTCCACTTTCGGCGGTCTGGGCTGGACCGACTGAGGACGAGCATTTTGGCGCCCCGCCGCTGTTCTTCGCCAGAACGGAAGGCGCCACACCGTTCCGGTTCAGCCTTCACGTCGGCGATGTCGGCCACACCCTCGTCATCGGCCCGACCGGTGCCGGCAAGTCGGTCCTGTTGGCGATGATCGCGCTGCAGTTCCGACGTTACGAGCACAGCCAGGTTTTTGCCTTCGACTTCGGCGGCTCAATCCGCGCGGCCATGCTCGCCATGCATGGCGATTGGCATGATCTCGGAAGAAATGCCGGAACTGGGCAGGGGGCTGACGATCCGTTGCCCTTGCTCACTTTGGCCGATCTGTCGGACGACGTTCATACCGTTTCGCTACAGCCGCTCGCCCACATTCATCATACGCCAGAGCGAGCCTGGGCGGCCGACTGGATTGTCGACATCCTTCTGCGCGAAGGCGTGTCCATCACGCCGCAGGTAAAGGAACATCTGTGGTCGGCGTTGACGTCGCTGGCCTCTGCGCCCGTCCACGAACGGACGCTGACTGGCCTGTCCGTATTGCTGCAATCTTCGCCGCTGAAGCAGGCGCTCCTTCCCTATTGCATCGGTGGCCCTTATGGCGGCCTGCTCGATGCCGAGCACGAGCGGCTGGGCGAGGCTTCGGTCCAGGCGTTCGAAACCGAAGGCCTGATCGGCACAGGTGCAGCGCCCGCCGTGCTCGCCTATCTGTTCCACCGCATCGAGCAGAGGATGGACGGCCGGCCGACACTGCTGCTCATCGACGAGGGCTGGCTCGCGCTCGACGACGGCGGTTTCGCTGACCAGTTGCGCGAATGGCTGAAGACGCTGAGGAAGAAGAACGCCAGCGTGGTCTTCGCCACCCAGTCGCTTTCGGACATCGACGGATCGCCAATCGCACCGGCAATCGTCGAAAGCTGCCCGACGCGGCTGTTCTTGCCGAACGAGCGCGCCGTCGAGCCACAGATCACAGAGATCTACCGACGCTTTGGTCTCAACGATCGCCAGATCGAGATCGTCGCCCGAGCGACACCGAAGCGCGACTATTACTGTCAAAGCCGCCGCGGCAACCGCCTGTTCGAGCTGGGGCTTGGTCCGATCGCGCTGGCGCTCTGCGCCGCATCGTCCAAATCGGACCAGGCCGCGATCGACCGGATAATCGCCGAGGCGGGGCGAGACCATTTCGTCGAGGCCTGGCTTACGAACCGTGGTCTCTCCTGGGCGGCAGACCTCATTCCCAATCTCACTGGCGTGATCGACCGATCCACAAAGGAGCTTCCCTCATGAATTCCGTTCTTGCAGGTCGCCGTATCCGTCGCATGGCGGCAGCCGGCGCAATGGTCGTCGCGACGGCGCTGTCATCGGCACCGGCATCGGCACTGATCGTGTTCGACCCAAAGAACTACGCCGAGAACCTGCTTTCGGCATCGCGTGCGCTGGAGCAGATCCACAACCAGATCAGCTCGCTTCAGAACGAAGCGCAGATGCTGATCAACCAGGCGAAGAATCTCACCTCCCTGCCAACCTCGCTGCTTGGACAGATCGAGGCCAATTTTTCCGAGATGAAGAGCCTGCTCGGGGAGGCCGACAAGCTGGCCTATAGCGTCCAGGAGATCGAGAGCCAGTTTACCTCCGCTTACGAGAATTTCGGTTCGGAACTCTCCAGCCAGCAGCTTGTCGACGGCGCGCGTCAGCGCTGGCAGACCTCGGTGTCTGCCTTCGAGCATTCGCTGAAGGCGGGCGCCGTCGCGGTCGACAACATCGCAGAGACACAGGAGCAGACGAGTGCGCTGGTCAGCGCCAGCCAGTCGGCTGTCGGCGTGCTGCAGGCGACGCAAGCCGGCAACCAGCTTCTTGCCGTGCAGGCCAAGCAAGTTGCCGACCTCACCGCGATGCTGGCGGCACAAGGACGTGCCGAGGCTCTTGAGCAAGCGAGAAGAGCGGCCGCACAGGAGCAGGCGCGGGAACAGTTCAGCCGTTTCATGACGGGCAGCAGCTACAGCGCGTCATCCGTAAAAATGTTCCACGACTGAGGCGAAGACCGCATGGATCTCAAGATCGCCGCCCGGATAACAGCCGTTCTTGCTCTTGGCGCCGCCATGACCGCCGCCTCCATGGCGCTGCGCGGCGGCGGCTCGCAGGACGCGTCCTCCCCGCGCTCCGCATATCCGGGCGGCGAGCCGGCAACCGTCGAGCTTGCCCGATGCCGGGACATCGGCACGGCGGCGATCGATGACGACGCCTGCAGGAAAGCCTGGGCGGAAGGCCGCCGACGCTTCCTGCGGCCATTCCGCCCGATCATGCCAAACGTGGCTCCGCCGACCGAAAAGGACCCGACCCGGCTGCCGCCGCTCCAACCGCCAACGCCGCCTTTCGCGGAAGACCGGCCCTATCCCGAAACGGTGGCGCCATGAACGACACCGGCGTCATCGATCGCTTCCTCGAGACTTTCACTCGCTACATCGATTCAGGATTTGGTCTGCTCGGTGGGGAAGTTGCGTTTCTCACTTCGACCCTGATTGTGATCGACATCACACTGGCCGGCCTGTTCTGGGCCTGGGGGGCTGACGAGGATGTGCTGCACCGACTGGTGAAGAAGACGCTCTATATCGGCTTCTTTGCCTTCATCATCGGCAACTTCAACCGTCTTGCCGGCATCGTCTTCGAGAGCTTTTCCGGGCTCGGCCTGAAGGCTGGAGGCTCGGCACTTTCAGGCTCGGCATTGCTGCAGCCGGGCCGCGTCGCGCAAGTCGGCATCGATGCCGGCAATCCGATCCTCGAGGCCGCCAGCCAGCTGATGGGCTACGTCTCGTTCTTCGAGAATTTCGTCCAGATCGCAGTGCTGATGATCGCCTGGGCGATCGTAGTGATTGCGTTCTTTCTTCTGGCCGTCCAGATCTTCGTCACGCTGGTCGAATTCAAGCTGACGACACTTGCCGGGTTTGTGCTGATACCCTTTGCGCTGTTCAACCGGACCGCCTTCCTTGCCGAAAAAGTGCTCGGCAACATCGTTGCCTCCGGCGTGAAGATAATGGTCCTTGCCGTCATCGTCGGCATCGGCTCGGGCCTGTTCGGCGAGTTCACCCAAGGCTTCGGCGCCGAACAGCCCACAATCACGGATGCGCTGTCGCTTGTCCTGGGCGCTCTGTCGCTGATGGGACTGTCGATCTTCGGTCCCGGCATTGCGACGGGGCTGGTCTCCGGTGCCCCGCAACTGGGCGCAGGTGCCGCTGTTGGCACGAGCCTGGTCGCTGGCGGCCTTGGCGTGGCCGGCGCTATGGGTGCCCGCGCCGGATCGAGCGGCGCAGCAGGCGCGCTCAATGGCAGTGCGCGTATGTCGGCAGCAGCCGCACGCGGCGGCGCGCACCTGGCCGGCAGCACTTCGGCCGCCTGGGAACTTGGCGCAGCGACATCTGGAAGAGGTGGTGCAGGCTCGGTCGCCGCCGGCATGGCGGGTGTCGCCAGGGCCGGTGCCAGCGCTGCCGTTCGACCGGTGAAGCAGGCCATGTCGCGCGCCGCGTCGGCGCTGTCCGACAGCTATGAGGCCGGGCGCTTTGCGGCTTGGAGTGCGACGAGTGGAGAGCGATCGTCGGGAACGGCTTCCTCGGGTGACTGGTCGACCTCCGAAACCAGTTCCGACGCCCCGCCCGCATGGGCAAAACGAATGAAGCGTAGCCAGGTCATGAGCCATGGCGCCAGCGTCGCCGCGCATTCAGTTCACTCGAGTGATGATGGGGGCGGCTCGATGAATGTTTCCCTCGATCAGGACGACCGCCGATGACCCCCTTAAGACGCCCTTTCGTTCGCTACGCAAAAACGCCCCACCCCGAGACGCCATATCAGCGCGCAGCCCAGATTTGGGACGAGCGCATCGGCTCGGCTCGTGTCCAGGCGAAGAACTGGCGGCTGATGGCCTTCGGCTCTCTCGTCTTGGCCGGCGGTTTTGCATCCGCATTGGTCTGGCAGTCGACGCGCGGCTCAGTGGTTCCCTGGGTGGTGGAAGTCGGCAAGTTCGGCGAAGCGCAGGTTGTCGCTCCGGCCGTTGCCGACTATCGGCCGACCGATCCGCAGATCGCCTGGCATCTGGCCCGCTTCATTGAACAAGTTAGAAGCATTCCCGCCGACCCGGTCATCGTCCGCCAAAACTGGCTGCGCGCCTACGACTACACCACAGACCGCGGCGCCATTTCCCTCAATGATTACGCCCGGTTGAACGACCCTTTTGCCAAATTGGGCAAACTCCAGATCGCCGTCGAGGTTTCCAGTGTCATCCGTGCTACGTCCGATTCCTTTCGCGTCGCCTGGATCGAGCGCCGTTACGAGAATGGCACCCTGGCCAGCACGGAGCGCTGGACCGCAATCCTCACAATCGTGATTCAGCAACCCCGCGACGCTGACCGGCTCAAAGCCAATCCGCTTGGCGTCTATGTCAACGCCATCAGCTGGTCGAAGGAGTTTTCATGATGCGTGCAGCACCAACAAGAACATCGGCCAGACCGGCCACGCGCAATGCGCCCAAGGCACGTAGGCTTGCCCTGGCACTGCTGTCGGCAACCGCGCTCGCCGGCTGTGCATCGAAGAAATACATTCCGCCGGAAATCGCCTACGACGATGCGGAGCCTGCGGTGCGCAGGGTCGAGCCGCCTGGTCCGGTCAAACTGGTGGAAGTGCCGAAACCGCTTCCGCTGCCTGGTCAGTTGAAACCAGTCGACGCTACGAAGGTGAAGCCGGAGCCGACCGATCCGAAGCAGCGTGTCAGCCAGGCGAACGAGGCAGCGAGGATGCAGCCGGTTCGCGACGGGTTCGTCAATGCCATCCAGCTCTATCCCTGGAGTGAGGGCGCGCTCTACCAGATTTATGCCGCGCCCGGCCAGGTCACCGACATCGCCTTGCAGCCCGGCGAGCAGCTTGTCGGCTCCGGGCCTGTGGCTGCCGGCGACACGGTGCGCTGGATCATCGGCGATACGCAAAGTGGGGCAGGGGAGCGCCAGCAGGTCCATATTCTTGTGAAGCCGACACGGCCGGATCTGCAGACCAATCTCGTTATCAACAGCGACCGCCGCACCTATCATCTCGAGCTGCGCTCGACCGAAAAGACCTACATGGCTTCGGTCTCCTGGCAGTACCCGCAGGACCAGCTGATTGCTCTGCGACGCCAGAACGCGCAGGCTTCCGCCGCACAGCCGGTTGCGTCCGGTGTCGACATCCAGAAACTGAATTTCCGCTATCGCATCGAGGGCGATGCCGCACCCTGGCGGCCGCTTCGCGCCTTCGACGACGGTGCAAAGGTCTATATCGAATTCCCATCGGGCATAGGGCAGGGTGAAATGCCGCCGTTGTTCGTGATCGGCCCTTCGGGTGGTTCGGAACTGGTCAACTACCGCGCTCGCCAGAATTACTACGTCGTTGATCGGCTGTTTGCCGCCGCTGAATTGAGGCTCGGCGACAAATCAAGCGAAAAGCGCGTCCGCATCGTGCGCACGGACGGCAAACGAACCTCGCCCAGCACGAGGCTGTTCCGATGAGCGACCCTGCAAATGCACCCAACCAGGACATTCGAGCGGAACTGCGCCTTAGGCCCGAACCGGCCAGGGTCACGCGACTGTCGCGCAAGGTGCTGATAGGCGTTGGTGGAGTTTTCAGCGCTGCGATCCTCGGCACGTTGATTTGGGCGCTCGACACCAGACAGCGCGGCACCGAACAGCCGCCCGAGCTCTTCACCACTGAAAACCGCTCAACGGCCGACGGGCTACAGAAGCTTCCGAAGGACTATGCCGGCGTTCCGCAACTCGGCCCCGCGCTGCCTGGCGATTTGGGCCGGCCGATCTTGCGTGCGCAGGAGCGCGGCCAGCCGATTGGGGCGTCCAACGTCACTGGACCGCGCGCAGATCCGGAGGAGCAGCGCCGACTGGCCGAGATCGAGGCCGCACGCGTGGCGAAGCTCTTCACCGATACGAACACGAGACCTCGTCCCACACGACAGAATGCTGGCAGCAGAGGCATAGAACCGGACACCCAATCTGGTCTGACTCCGCCGCTGGGGCCGCCACCGATCGATCCTGGCGCCGCGCAAAACGTGCAGGATCGCAAGCTGGCCTTCGTCAATGCCGAGCCAGACCGTCGCACAGTCAGCTCCAATCGGCTCGCCGAGAAGGCCTCGCACTATGTGGTGCAAGCCGGCAGCGTCATTCCAGCTGCCCTTATCACCGGCATCCGCTCCGACCTGCCCGGCGAAATCACCGCTCAGGTCACGGAAAATGTCTACGACAGCCCGACAGGATCCCATCTCCTGATCCCACAGGGTGCGAGGCTGATCGGCCAGTACGACAGCCACGTCGCCTTCGGTCAGTCGCGCGCGCTGCTGGTCTGGAACCGGCTGATCATGCCTGACGGCACCTCGATCGTCCTGGAGCGCCAGCAGGGCGCAGACGCTGAAGGATTTTCCGGGCTGGAGGACGAGGTCGACCGTCATTGGGGCCAGATGTTCCGGGCCGCAGCACTCTCGACATTACTGGGCATTGGGACATCGCTTGGGTCCAGCGACGACGAAGGCGAAATCGCCAAGGCCATCCGCGAAAGCGCGCAGGATTCGGCCTCCGATATTGGCCAGCAGCTCGTGCGCAATCAGCTCAATGTCCAGCCTACGCTCACCGTGCGGCCCGGTTTCCCGGTTCGCGTAATCGTCAATCGCGACCTTGTTCTTGTGCCGTATGGTGCGCCGAAGGATCCGTCATGACCAAGTTGAAACGCTCCGCCATTCCCGATGACTGTCCGATCAAGGTCACGGTCGAACTGCCCGGCGCCGTTCATCGCGATCGCGTCGCCTACGCAGATTATCTGAACAGTCAACATGTCTTTGTCTCACAAGCAGGAGGTGAAGAATGCCAGATCTGAGGCTGGGTCGGCTGCCGAAGGTTGGCGTCGTCCGCATGACGATCATCCTGCCGGAGCCTCTCAAGGAGGAACTCGATCAGTATGCGGCCGAGCATAGCCGGCTCTACGAACCCGTGGACACTGCAGCCCTGATCCCGCACATGCTGGAAGCCTTCGTCGGTTCCGATCGCGGCTGGCGCAGCCGTAAGGCGAAGACCGGCCGTGCCCGTCAACGAGCGGCGTCTCCAGCCAGCAGCACGACGCGAAGCGGTGGTGAAGGCGATGGCTCCGCCTGAAGCTGTCCTGGTGGCTTTACCGCGCTTTACCCTAAGCGAAATGCCGGTTCTCACCTAAGCGGAAGCTCGCTTGCTCCGGGCCAATTCACGGCCGTCACCCGAAGCCGTCATCCAGTTGGTCGAGGCTTTGGGTTGGCAATGGGGTGGCAATTGGGTGGTAAGGGCCGTTCGGCGGAGATGGGTGACACACGCCAGGGACGCTTCGGAACAGATGGCGAATGTTTCGTTCCCTCCTTCCCTGAGCTTCGAAGTTTGTCGCTGTCTCCCCGGCTGGCAACGAAGCTCGGGTGCGTGTGACTGCGCCAGAGCCCTCGTGCGCAACCGCAAATCGCTTCCGGACGCCTGGGAAGCACAGATCATCGAAAGCGTCTTGCTGGATCCGCAGAGAGCGAAGGGAGCCTACACGGACGTCACAGAGGCGGATGGACGCCGGTCATTTCGAATTCTGCTGCCCGAATACTATACCGGCTCGTGTCTTTCCAGTCACGGCGAGCCTAAGGGCGAGATCGACGTGACAGGCCATGCCGACAGGATCGTGGCACTGGGGAAATCCATGCTGGACGCGTTGAAGCCCTTAGCTTGGGGCAACGATAGTTTTCGGATCAGCATTGGCGTGCACACGGGACCGGTGATCGCGGGCCTGATCGGCCGTTATCGGTTCGTCTACGACCTCTGGGGCGAGACCGTGAATATTGCAAGCCGGCTCGAGTCCCAGGGCGTGGCCGACCGCATGCAGATCTCGGAGGCAACCAAGCAGGCCCTGCGCACCTCCTGGGAGCTCGAACCGCGCTGTAATGTAGAACTGGCAGGTGTCGGCAGGATTGAAACCTATCTCGTTCAACACTGATCGGAACAATCTCTGGCTGCCCTTAGGCAATTTCGCGAAGCGATGCTCTGCTGCTGACGCGATGAATGCCACGGCTATCGTATCATGCTTGACCAAGCAGCGCCCGGCCTAAGTCCCGTAGGGGCATCGCTTCGACGCCATGCTGGAGTGGGAAGTGCTCCGAGCCCGGGAAGACCACGATGCGCCGCACCGGAGCAAGATCCTCGCAGGCCTGATGAAAACCCTTTTCCACCTTCGGCGCCAGGCTACGCTTCACTTCGATGGCCCAGAGGCGTTGGCCCGGCAACGTGAGCAGCAGGTCGATCTCCGCGCCCGCGGCTGTTCGGTAGAAATTGCTGAGCGTGCCGGCGGGGGCGGCGGCGGTGAGGGTTTCGATCACAAACCCTTCCCAAGAGGCGCCGGCCACTGGGTGCCCAAGCACGTCCTCGTGCGTGGCGAGACCAAGCAGCGCATGGGTGATGCCGCTGTCGCGGACATAGACGCGTGGGGATTTAACCAAGCGCTTGCCGACGTTGGCATGCCAGGGTTCCAGCCGGCGAACCAGCAGGAGATCGACGAGTAGGTCAAGATACGACGCGACTGTCTTGCCGTCGACGCCGAGCGCGCGGGCGAACTCGGCGGCGTTGAGCAGGCCAGCTTGGTGGTGCGCCAGCATGGTCCAGAAGCGGCGCAGCGTCTCGGCTGGGACGCGCGGACCGAGGAGAGGGATGTCGCGTTCCAAATAGGTGCGGATGAAATCCAGCCGCCACCGCAGGCTGGCGCGGTCACTGGCGGCCAGAAAGCTGTCGGGGAAGCCGCCGCGTACCCATAGCGGCCCAAGGTCGGCGGCGCCGACCTCGAGACCGTCGACGGGATGCATTTCGAGATAGGCAATGCGGCCTGCAAGGGTCTCGCCTGACTGCCTCAGGAGATCGATCGACGCCGAACCTAAGAGCAGGAAGCGGCCGGCTTTGCGACCGCTACGTCGACCGCGGTCGATCAGCCCGCGCAGGTTCTGGAACAGGTTCGGTAGCCGGTGGACCTCGTCGAGGATAACCAGCTTGTCCTGATGTTCGGCCAAATAAAGCTCCGGCTCGGCAAGCCGTGCGCGGTCGGCGTCCGACTCGAGGTCGAGGTAGATCGAAGGACGCCGTTCGGCTAGTTCCAGCGCTAGGGTTGTCTTGCCAACCTGACGCGGCCCGAGCAGCGCCACAGCGGGCATGCTGTCCAGCATCTCGGTGAGTTCAGTGCTGATGCGACGTTCAATCATTCTTGCAATTATGGAGTGTAGTTCCAGTTTTGCAAGGACAACCGGGCGGAGCCGGGCAAGACGCGCAGAGGCAAAGGGCATTAAAAGCGGCGACGCCTGAGTGAGATTGGCCCGGAACAGATTCCGCCGATGCTGACTCGGTTCGCCACAATAAACAGAACATTCGCCGACGCACGACGGACTCTGAAACCGGGTTGATTGTCCGACCATGACGGTCGGATACCTGTCAGGACGAATACCGATCCAGCAGGAACGCGACGAAGATGGGGAAGGTGAGGTTGGCGTTGTCGGAGCGCCAACGGGCTATAGGAGGCTCGAATTAGTGGGGCAATGTTGTCTGGCACTACTAAGATTTGGCGAGTGACAGCACGGGTCAGTCGCACGCATCATCGTCCAATGCCATGGTGAGGAGATGATGCGGTGACACCAAAGGGTACGCTCAGGTCCGGCCACCGGACAAACCCGAGCAACGTCAACAACGAGAATATCGTGCTGCCTCTGGCGGTAGGAGTCGGACGGGCGCACGCCCATCACGGGGAATTCCTCCAAGGCGTGTTTGAAGGGGAAAACGGAAGGCTTTGTCGCGGGCTCGTAACCCTGCCGCTCACGTCACAAGAGTCGCTAGCGACTTTCTGGCCGGATGAGCAAAATGGGATTCGACCGCGGCCTGCAAACCGGACCAAGGCGGCGCGCGCGGCAGCCCTCACGCTCGAGCATATCGGAATGGCTGAAGGAGGTGGAGAACTTACGATCGAAAGCCCTATCATGATAGGGCATGGCTATGGTTCCTCGACCGCAGACGTCATTGCGGCGATTCGTGCGGTGGCAGCTGCAGCGGGCCTCACGCTGCGCCAGTCAACGATTGCGCGACTGGCGGTGGCCGCGGAAGGCGCAAGCGACGCCATTGCCTACGGCGACCAACCTCTCCTCTTCGCCCACCGGGAAGGCCGTACGATCGAACACTTCGGTGGCGAGTTCCCGCCCCTTCTCCTGGTAGGTTTCAGGGACGGCAGTGCCCGGCCGATCGATACGCTGAGCATGCCACGGGCACGCTACAATGGTGAGGAAATCGGGCTGTTCCGTGTTCTGCGGGGACTGGCGAACCGCTCCATCCGGCAACAAGATCCCCGCCTGCTTGGACGTGTCGCAACCATCAGCGCCAGTATCAGTCAAAAGCACCTGCCGAAGGCATCCTTCAAGACCGTTTTGGATATAGCGCGGGCGCATGACGCGTGCGGTGTGCAGGTGGCCCACAGCGGAACATTGATCGGCATCCTTCTGGATGCGACTGCGCCCAGAGCGGCCATGCGCGCTGCTGAGCTCGCAAGGCAGGTGAGCGGCACAGGTCTCCAAGGCGTCCATACCTTTGCCCTTAATGCCGAAACGAGGCTGATCCAGTGACCGCGGCGCAAGACTATTTACGCGCCTACGAGACGCCGCGTTTTGCCCAACTCGCACCTAACCTCAACGCCGCCTGCTTTTCCCTCATGAAGCTGATCCCCGCCCGGTTCATGGTCGATCAGGCGGAAGCGTCAGGACGCCTCAAGCAGGAAGGTCACATCATCGAAACGACGTCGGGCACATTCGGCCTCGCCATCGCCATGCTGGCTGCGGCTCGTGGCTATGCGCTTACACTTGTCACGGCCTCCAGCCTCATCGACCTGAAACTCAGGCGGCGACTGGAACAACTTGGTGCCAAAGTCATGGCCATCGACGATCCTCAAGGAGACGGCAATCAGCGCGGTCGGCTCCAGTATCTTCAGCAGACCCTGCAAGATAGCCCGGGCACGTATTGGCCTCGGCAATACGACAGTCCGGAAAACCGCCTGGCCTACGCGCGCCTGGCCGACCTCGTTGTTCGATCATTCGGCCGTATCGATTGCCTCGTCGGCTGCGTGGGCACCGGGGGATCGCTTTGTGGGACCGGAGGCTTCCTTCGTGAGCTCTTTCCTGATCTCAGGATGATTGCAGTCGATACCCACAGAAGCATGCTCTTTGGCCAGCCTGTCGGACGTCGCATGTTGCGCGGGCTGGGCAACAGTGTTTTGCCGGAAAATGTTCGTCATGAGATGATCGACGATATTCATTGGGTGGGGGCATTGCCGGCCTACGCAATGGCGCATGGGCTGTTTCGCGATCACGGGCTCTTCATGGGGCCGACCAGCGGCGCCGCAGCCTTGGTCGGCGCCTGGTTCGCCAGGCAAAATCCGGAAGCCTCCACCGTCGTGATAATGCCAGATGAAGGGCATCGTCATTCCGATACAGTCTACAACCCCGACTGGCTCGCCGGTTTGAAGGATTGGCCAATCTCCATTCCTCTTGAACCAACTGTTCTCACGCAAATTCGTCCGGCCGAAGAGACGGCATGGACGAGATTCCCTTGGAACCGCAGAGCTTTAAACGCCGTCCTAGCGGGGCCGGGCGGCCTGTCCCCTACGCAGTGACAGCTCCGAACTCAGGCTAGGCGAAACCACCATCGGCCAGAGTCACACAGGGTGCATGACCCGGTGAAGAAAATCCCTAGTGCGTTCGTGTTTCGGATGTCGAAGCAACTCCTTGGCCGGGCCTTGCTCAACAATCCGGCCGCCGTCAAGAAAGAGGACGCTATCGGAAACCTCGCGGGCGAACTGAATTTCGTGCGTAACCACGAGCATGGTCATGCTCTCGTCTGCGAGTGCGCGCATGACCTGCAGGACCTCGCCGACCGTTTCCGGGTCAAGTGCGGAGGTGGGCTCGTCGAAAAGAATGGCCTGTGGGCGCATCGCCAGGGCGCGGGCGATGGCCACGCGCTGCTGTTGGCCGCCCGACAATGACGCGGGATAGGCATTCGTCTTATCGGCCAAGCCGACGCGATTGAGCAATGCCGTGGCCCGCTCCCGGACCTGGTTCCTATTTTCCTTCAGCACGTAGAGCGGCCCTTCCATGACATTTTCCAGGGCTGTGCGGTGCGGAAACAGGTTGAAACGTTGGAAAACCATGGAAACGCGGGTGCAGATGGCGTGAACCTGGGGCGAGGCGGCATCGACCACGGTGCCGTCGATGCTGATGCGACCGCGCTGATAGGTCTCAAGCCCGTTCACACATCGCAGAAGCGTCGATTTGCCGGAACCCGAGGGCCCAATCAGACATACGACCTGTCCTTTGGCGATCTCGGCGTTGATCCCCTTGAGGACTTCGTGGGAGCCGAAGGACTTGTGCACGTTTTCAAAGGTGATCATCCCGCCGCCCCAAGATAGCTTTCGATTCTACGCATAAACAGGTTCAGCGGAACCGTCAGGCACAGGTAAAGCAGTGCCACCAAGGTAAAAACTGTCATGTTGTCGAATGTGGACGACGCAAGCATCTTGCCCTGCATGGTCAACTCCTGAACTGAAATCACCGAGACAAGCGAGGAGTCCTTCAGCAGCATGACCATATTGTTGGCGTAAGGCGGCAGGATGATCTTGAATGCCTGCGGCAGCACGACGCGGCGCATCATCAACGGACGCTTCATGCCGATCGATTTTGCCGCTTCGACCTGACCCTTATCGACCGCCTCGATGCCAGCCCGGAAGGTTTCCCCGAGATAGCAGGAGTGAGCCAGCCCCAGCCCGATCGTGCCAGCCTGGAGCGCGGTCAGGTTGATGCCGATCTCGGGCGCGACAAAGTAGATATAAAAGAGAACCACCAACAATGGTATGCCGCGCACGAAGTCGACAAGGAGCCGCGTCGGCACGGCGAGACAGCGTATCCCCGATGTCCTGAACAGCGCCCAGACCAGGCCGAGCGCCGTCGCAAGACACAGCGCAAGAAGGGTTATCATGACGGTCAGCCAAACGCCGTTAAGAAGAAGCGGCAAATATTCCGTTGCATGCGCGATGAATTTGGTCATGGCCGGCTTCCTCTTGGCACGTACCCCGGCCGTCAAAGCCGGTCATTCCGATGCGATCCTTGGTCCTGCCAGCCGGCGCTTCTGTCGAGGTCAGTGCGGGTCGGCCTCAAAGGCCATATTTGGCAAATATTCGGCTTAATTCGCCGCTTTCCTTCAGCTTGGCGATGGAGGCGTTCACCTTTTCGAGAAGCAGTGGATTTTCCTTGGCAACCGCCAACGCGACCTCGCCTTTTTTCATCGGCTGATAGCCGTCGACGAGGCGAACACCCAGGCCGGGATTCTTTGAAAGCTGATATGCGACGATCGGGGCGTCACCGAAACCGGCCTTGATGCGGCCCAGAACCACATCGCGCATCATGTCAGCGATTGAGTCGTAGAGCTTGACTTGACCGAAGACGCCAAGCGCTTCCAGAGCATCAGCGTAGGTCGAGCCGATCTGCGCCCCGACGGTCGCACCTCTGAGTTCCTCGATCGTGTAGTTTTTGCTATCGCCGGCAGCAACAAACATCGCCTCGCCATAGGCGTAAACCGGCGTGCTGAAATCGATTACCTGCTTTCGTTTGTCCGTTATGAACATGCTGGCGGAAATCAGATTGATTTTGTCGGTCGTCAATGCCGGGATCAGGGCTGGAAAAGCGTTTATTTGAAAATCGGCGGTCGTGCCAAGGCTCGCGGCAATCGCACTTGCCAGATCGACCATCGCGCCTGTCGGCTTTTGGGTTGCGGTGTCGACAAACGTGAACGGCACTCCGGTTGGCGTGACGCCGACTCTGAGCGTTTCCTCAGCCATCGTCTGAGTTGCCATTGCGACACTGAGGGCTGCGAGCCAGCCGATGAGCGTTTTGCGAAGCATGAACATTCCCCTTACATCATGTTTGAATCGAGATTCCGCTCGCTAGCGAGTTGAATTTGCCTCTCCTGGATAGCTTTTAGGAAGTCGCAATACCGTCCAATGGTGGACGAGATCATCAATCGATCAGAAATCGCATCCGCTCATGATCGCCTCTATCTTCTCTTCAGGACATCTTGGTCGCGCGCCGTTCAAGTGAGGGCGTGAAATAGTCACGGCCCTCGGCAACGTATTCCCACGCTTCGGCAACTGACTGAAACGATGCTTGTGCTTTGTTCGGACCGGTCGAACGATCCAAATCCTTGAGGCCGCTCGCTGTCACGATGGCAACGACGCTGTCCGACCGCGCGATGGTGCCTTCTCGCCTCAAGGATTCGATAGCTGCAAATGGCGTCACCGAGGCAAGCTCGGCAAAAACACCCTCGGTGGCCGCAAGCTGCTGCTGCATCGCTATCAAGCCGATATTGCCGACCGGCATTGCCGTGCCGCCAGATTCACGCAGGGCGTTGAGCGCCTGAAACGTGCTTCGTGTGGTGCCGATCGAGATGGCAAGCGTGTCGAAGCTTGCGGGCACTTCGGCAACCAGATCTCCCTTGCCGGCAAGGGCTCTGGCCAAAGATCCATGCACTTCCGCCGCCACGAGTCTCGGCAACCGCTCGATCTTGCCTTGGCTGAGAAGATCCTTGAATCCGGCCCACAGCCCGGCAAGCGCGTCCCCGTAGCAAACAGGCAAGGCGCACCAGTCCGGCACTGCACCGTGCATTTGTTCGACGATTTCGTAAGCCAGGGTCTTGTAGCCCTCGATCCCGACAGGATGACTGCCCACCACGGGGCTGTGAAACGGTGATGTTGCAAACCATCCGAGACGCTCGGTACCAGCTTCAAGCAATGGCCAGCGATGGGACTTGTCGGCCAGGGATACGACGCTTGCGCCGTATTTGCGGATCTGCGCCAACATTGCGCCGGCGGTGCCTGAGAATGTGACAACGACGCATTTCAGGCCCGCCCGTGCAGCATAGGCGGCAAGTGAGGCTCCGGCGTTCCCCGACGAAGCAGTCGCCACCACGCGTGCGCCACTCAAACGTGCCATCGACACCGCCACGGTCGAGAAGCGGTCCTTGTGGGACCAGGTAGGGTTTGCACCCTCGTCCTTGATAAGCAGCTTGGGGACGCCGAGCTGCTTTCCCAGCTTCTCGGCGCTCAGCAACGGCGTCAGGCCCTCGCCCAAGGAGATTGCATCGCTGAGTCCACAAGGAAGCATGTCGGCATAGCGCCAGAGCGAGGGCAGGGCGGCACCCGCTGCGGAAGCGGCCGATGTAGCTCCGGACGGATCGTAGACGACCTTAAGATTGGCCGGTGCTTCGGCACAGCATTTCGGGCAGCCGCGCGAGTCGATTTTGGTATCGATCCGGAACAAGGCGCCGCATCGAATACAGGAAAACCCTGCCGCGCGGCTCATAACGGCACCCGCGTGATTGCATCGTGCGTCTGCGTCAGCCGCTCCACTCCGCGCTCGCGAACAACCACCATGTCCTCCACCTGGAGTCCCCAGCGGCCGATTTCGTAGTAGGGCGTCTCCACGCACAGCACCATTCCTTCTTCAAGGATGTCTGTACTGCGCGCCGAGAGCGTCGGCGCATCATAACCATCAAGACCGATGCCATGTCCGACGTGATCGCGCTCGTAGTGGGCAATTCCTTCGCGCCTCACCACATGCACGACCGTCTCGAAGAGCTCTGCTGCTGCCATGCCCGGCCGGATAACGTCGCAGGCATGCTGAACGCCGCGCAGCAGCGCTTGCTGAAGTCGATGCGCCTGCGGCGGCGGCTCGCCCAGCGTGGCGATGCGGGCAATGTCGGCGCGGTAGTGCCGAAACCGGCCACCGACGTCGAAGCGGATGATTTCTCCAGCGCGCAACCTGCGGTCAGACGGCTGGACGTTCATGAGCGCGCTGCGCTCGCCAAAGCCGATGCATCCCAGTACGGGCAGGGCGCCTTCCTCGACCGTCCTGACATGAAAAGCGCGCGCCAGATCTGCTTCGGTGGCGCCTTCCTGAGCAACGCCGAGTGCTGCTTGAATGGAGCGTTCGGCAATCTGGGCAACTTGGCCGAGCCGTTCGATTTCATCTGCCGTTTTTACGGCACGAACCTCGCGAAGCAATGCGGTGGCTGGTAGGAACGATGCATTGGGAAAATGGGCTCTAAGGGTTTCCTGGTATCCTGGTGCGAGCCCGGCCTCGTCTATGCCGATCCGCCCACGGCCGAGCTGAGCTTCTTCCAATGCGGCGACCAAAGCCGCGATGGCATCGCCATGCCTCGGCAGGTCTCGAAGCTGGAGGTGTCGTTCATTGGCGAGGTCCACAATGGTCGAGGAACCGACATTGGCGTAAAAGTCTCCATAGCGCCGAACCTTGCTTACCCACAGTTCCTGATCTGCTACGAGGTCGAGCGTGCTGGAGCTGGCGATGATTTCAGGCGTGCCCTTGTCAGGAGCCGGCCACACCACATAAGCCTGCGGGCCGCGACGGATCCATTGCGGCAGAGCCCAGAAGCCGCTCATGTAGGTCACGTTTTCCGGGGCAGTCGCTATAATTGCGTCAAGCCCGGCTGCCGTCATGCATTGTTTCAGGCGCGCTTCGTTAAGCAGCATGATGGGAATCCCGAGCCTGTTTTGCTTCCAGAAAGCCGAGGCCGGTGGAAATGCGCGCCGCAGCCGCCATTACTGCCTCCCCAATCTCAGCGATCTCCACATGCGGTCCCACTGACCGGGGGTAAGCCGCACTTATAGCCGCGATGATTGTGCCTGATGCATCGCGAAGCGGTGCGCCGACCGCAATCAGCCCGGTAAAGTTCTCGTCCAGGGATGTTGTGTAGCCAATGGGCTCGGACGCTCTGATTTGAGCAACGAGCTTGTGCGGATCGGTGACTGTGCGTACGGCAACCTGCTCCAGTGGACCTCGTCCAAGAATCCCAATGACCGCCTCGCCGCTCAGCTCCATCAGGAGCGCCTTGCCCAACGCGGTGGAATGCAAGGGGAAGGTCTCGCCAGGTGAAGAACGAATGACGACCGGACTCTTGCTTTGCACCGTCAGGAGATAAATTCCGCAGCTGCCCCGCCTGATACCGAGGAATGCGTTGAAGCACCCTTCGGCGGCCAGCGCCTGCAGTTCGATTTCAGCCAAACCAACCAGGCGATCTCTGCCCAGGACCTTCCGCGCCAGCGCCAGCACGGAGTGACCCAGCCGGTAGCGCCGCGAGTCTGGCGACTGCTCGACATAGCCCTGCTCTGCCAGGGTATTCAGAATTCGCTGCACGGCGGGAGCACTCTGCTCAAGCCGGCGGGCGAGTTCGCGCACCCCGACTGCTTCGTCCGCTTCCTTGAGGACATTGAGAACCGCAAGCCCACGTTCCAACGAAAGATTTCCTGTCACTGGCGTTCCTTATTTCGGAATGGCGTTCCTTAATATGATGAGAAAAGCAGCAATGGCCGCGCCTGTCAATGACGAATGTTCATTATAGTGTGTCGTCCTAAAGTGTGCCCAGCGACGACCATGCCGTCATGGACCTACGGTTGGTTGTCGGCCTCAACGTACAGAGGATTCGGCGCGCACAGGCCCTCTCTCAAGAGGAACTGTCGTTCCGTTCAGGATTCACGCGCGCCTATCTGAGTGGTCTCGAGGCCGGCCGTCGCAATCCCACACTCCTGTCGCTCGCAAAGCTTGCCACCGCATTGAGCGTCGACATCGAGGAGCTGACGAAACGGCCCGGCAAAAACGCCCGAGCCCCAGCTGGTGATTGTGCTGTGGCGCCGCGTGAGCGGCGCAAGGGAAAATCCTGATGCTCTCGGCGGCCTGCTGACCAGTGCATCACGGCGAGTTTCGACGGATGAGCTGCTCCACGTCAACTTGCAATGCCAACGCCAATACCTCCAGCGTGTCGACGGTCGGTGAGTTTTCCTCCCGCTCGAGCTTGCCGACATAGTTGCGGTCGAGGCCGGCAAGGTCCGCGAGCTGCTCCTGCGACAGGCCGGTGCCCTGGCGAAGCAACCTCAGATTGCGAGCAAAAACAGACCTCAGCCTCATGCGGCGAGGCAGTCAGAACGCGCCCTTTAGTGCCACCTACTATAGTAGTCAAAAGTCATGACGGACGTTGCGGTCGGACCTAAGTTATTTATTTTGTTTTCTTTGTCTCAGTACATTGAAGGGGCCTACAATGGCGGCGGTTCACGGGGGCGTCTTACAGGACCAGCTAATACAAATCTTTGAAGCAACCGCGCAGATTGACCGTGCAACCAGCGCCCCCGAGATCATTCGGCAACTGCGCAAGAGCATCGAATGTCACGGCTACGCAGCCTGTCTCGTCACCGAATTGCCACGCCAGGACACCGGATCACTGGATGGACACATCCTTGTCAACGGTTGGCCGCAGGAATGGTACGACCGCTATATGGCTGCCGGACACTATCGCCATGACCCTTGTGTTGCTGTGTGCCGTGGTGCGATCGGGCCCTTCCTCTGGCGGGACGTCCATCATGGCTTGACGGACCGAAATGCCAGGAGGGTGATGGATGAAGCGAAAGAGTTTGGGCTTTGCGACGGAATCTGTATCCCGATCCAGCCCGCGTTTGGCGATCCGGCCTGTGTAACGGTTGCCGGAAATGAAATTGATTTGGCGCCGACGGTGCGCTGCACCATTCATGCCCTTGCGCGCCATGCCTATTCGGCTGCCGAACGCCTCGTTGATAACTCGCGCAGGCGGCCGAGACAAAAGCTTTCCCAACGAGAGCGTGAAATCCTGCAGTGGGTCGCGGGAGGAAAGACCGCGTGGGAGGTTTCCCGAATACTTGGCATCTCGGAAAACACTGTGACGACCCACCTGCGCAACATCAAGCAGAAGCTCTGCACCGCCAACGTTGTGCACGCGATCGTCGAGGCTTTTCGCAGGCACGAAATCGAACTTTGATCCATCCCCAGATCTGGGTATTTCCCGGGCAAACGTCGCGTGGTCGGATGGGGTTCCATCTCGAGGAACCGCAATGATTCAGGTCCATGTCGTCGACGCGTCAAACAGCTTTGCCTATCGAGGGGATCTCGACAGCTACTTCCGCCTGCGGCATGAAATCTATGTCGATGAACGTGGATGGCAGGACCTGAGACGCCCCGACGGTCGCGAGATCGACGCGTTTGATACTCCAGAAGCGATTCATCTGCTCGGCATCCAGCCAGGAAGAGGCGTCGTTGCCGGATCCCGTTTCGTGCCGAGCCTTCGGCCCCATCTGATGAGCGAAACCTTTCCGCAACTCGCCGAGGGCGGCGTTCCGCGCCGACCCAATATCTTTGAATGGACAAGATTCTTCGTGGCGCGGGATCTTCGTGAGCCCGGCCGACCTTGCCAAGCAGCCGGCGTGATCTACTGCGGAATTTTGGAATTCTGTATCCAGCGACATATCAGCAATCTGACAATCGTGTGCGAGGAGTACTGGTTCGACCGCCTCGCATCGATTGGCTGGAATCCGAAGCAGCTTGGGCCTGCGCTCGCACATGGTGATATGACGATCATCGGTCTGATGGTTGATGTCAGCCCGTCAGCCTTGATCGCGACGCGACAATTCTACCGCATAACCGAGCCTGTGCTTTGGGCCGAAACGCCATTCAAGCGGCTGGCCTGACCGCGGGCCGTCCGCTTTTGGGCGTCACGCCTCGAACGAACATGCTGCCTGGCACTCGCAGAGGGCGGCGATGTACTATCGCGTGCAAATCGGCTGTCTGCCTCGCGCCATAACAGCCATTCAAAGGCGGAGGTGTCCAAGACGGGCGCGCGCTCAGGCGGGGCAAGCGGTACCAGCCTTGGCATCGAATCGAAGAAGAAGGTCTGGGAAAAGGACACACCGGATCTTGGAGAGTACGACTTCTCCTTCGATCCAATTTCTTTTTTTGGGCAGTTCACGCCTGGTTAAGGCGACGGACACAATTCTTGAGGGCCTGGCCAAATTTCCCGATGCGTCGCTGTTATCGTGCGGACTGGCTTGGGACCCATTGGCCGCATCCTCGCAGGCCTCCACGTGACCGCCAAGGGTCGCGGTGCGGCAGTGCTCGATCGCCATGATGGACAATACAGACATCAATGCAGGTGAAGCCAAGATCGGCGAGCTGAAGGGCAACATGGACGCGATCAACGCAGCCCGACGAAAGGGCGGCTGTGTTGCCGGCACTCTGTAAGCCGCTCCAACGTTAAAATTGTCGGCTTGCTTCCGGCCCTCGCGACTGCGGAGTGGTCGTTCCATCGATTGACTCGCGTAATGCACAGGCAGTTAATCTCCCCGCAAGGGCAAAAGAGGGGCTATGAAACTGGGAGAAAACGATGACTGTCCAAAAAGAAGACTATGAACCAACAGAGCCGACTTCGCCATAGCTGCCATGCATAGCCGAGCGACCCCTGAGGGCGATCGTGACGATTTGGTGGCGAGGAAAAAGTCCCTATGGGTAACAGATCGGCGATCTGCAAAATTGGCTGCAAACCCGTCAGAAAGCTCGCCAGAACCCAAGGCAAAAGCGCGCGGTAAGTGAATCGTGCCAGTCAATTTCTTACCGCCGAGTACTTCGTTCACATTGTTCGATTACATTATATTTATCTAATGTACTAACCAGCCAGTCGGGCATTCCCGAAGGCTCGCTGGTCAGGCTCAGCGGCCCCCTAACCCAAGCTGCTGGGCCGCCCGCTAAGGAAGTGCGTATATCGCTGATACGGTCGTCGGTGACCCCCCTCCGTACCGCGGCCGGGATCGCAACCTGGAAACAGCGTAGTTGAAGCCGATGTTCGGGACGATATTGAGGACGAGCTTCTGGCTGAGAGACCGTTTGGAAATTCTACTCTGACGGCCATCTGATGGGGTTTTCTGCGCTTCCGGTGCTCACGGACCCAAATGTCCGCTGCGTCCGGTTCTCGAAACCACCACCATATGACTCGCCGGAGCGAATTTCGAAACAGCCTCTGAGGAGTTTGCCGAGATCGATGCTGTCTTGGCACGCTCATCAAAGGTCCTCAGCGGCGCAGACGTGCCTGGTCGACGTGACCGGCCGGAGCCGCAAAACGGCCTGATCTACGATCTCGACTGGAATAAAGAAGAACGGCTGGCCGAATGGCAGGCCGTGATTGCCGGGGCGAGCGATCAGCCCATCGTTCTGCGCGGTGCAATCCTGCTTAAGGCCTGGTCCGACAACATCGAGGTGCTGCAGCATGCCGCATGGCTTGGGCCACTGCTGATTGCCGCGCTGCTGTGGCAGGAAGGTCTTGCCGCCAACCATCTCGCCTGCCGGCACCTCGGTGCCAAAACATTCCGCGCGAGAGTCGGCGAGCACACAATCGCAGTGACCGGTTGCTGGCCTCCCTCGATGCGATCCATGACGCCGCACTCGTGGGGCTGAAGGAGCACGACCGGCTGGTGATGGCGAAAAGCCAGATGGAGCGAAACTCCGCGACCGCCGCGCCAGCTCCAAACTGTCCGACGTGGTCGAACTCGTGCTGTCGCGGCCACTTGTCTCGGGAGGCATGATCCAGGAGCGGCTAAAGGTGACAAAAACAGGGGGCGCTCAATGTGGTCGGCGAGCTTGGGCAGCGCGAGATCATAGGGAGGGGGAAGGTTTCGGGCATGGGGCGTCGTGTGATGTAGCTGGCTGACACGACTATACGAACTTTACGGAATTACCGAACTTGACGAACTGCGCTCTGTAGGCATATTGGTGACAGCAACAGGTTGTCATCATGGCCGCTCCAAAACGCAACAATCATAGCGGGACCGCATCGCATACGGGAGTCGCCGCCCTGAGCTTCACCACGAAGCTGCCGGCACAGGCCGACTTCAAGAAGGTATTGCTCGAACGCTATCAGGAAGCGATCGCACGCAGCCGCAAGATCGGCCACCGCGTATCGTTCCGGGTAGAGGTCGATCCGGCCGCCGATGCGCAGACGATCACGCCGGTCGAAGAGCAACCGATCGCTTCGGATGTGTTTCCCGTCGAGGACACGGGCATGCCCGATGCCGAACTCGAGGCGGCTCTTGCCAGAGCGCGCGCGCGTGGCCATAAGCGTGTCGCCGAAATTGTCGCCGGCGAGGAGATGCTGAGCGCGGAAGCCTTTGCCAGACTGCTCGGCACGTCGCGCGTGACCGTCAACGCCAGGCGGCAGAGTGGGCAGGTGCTCGGCATCGATGGCGCCAAACGCGGTTTCCGCTTTCCTGTCTGGCAACTCGACAAGGACGGCCGTCCCTTCAAAGCATTGCCGGGGCTGCATGCCATGTTGGGCAACAGTGCCTGGGCCGTCTATCGATTTCTGGTGTCGCGCCATGGCGCCCTCGATGGCCGGACCGGCCTTCGAGCCCTTCAACAAGGCGATGACGCCTCGGTTTTGGCCGCGGCGGAAGGCATGGCCAGGGGCGATTTCGACTGAATGCCCGGCGTTCCACCTCCACCCGATTTTGGGCGTGCAAAGCTCGAAATCGAGACCATACCGCGCGGTCGGACGTTCGGTCGGATCTACTGGAGCACCTATCCTGATCCATTGTGGTACGGGAAGTCGCCGAGCCGGTTCAGCGATCCCTCGACGCCGTCTTGACGCCAACCGGTTTGGCGTTCTGTACCTCGGTGACTCCCTGAAGGTGTGCTTCCTCGAGACCGTGCTCCGCGACCGCCGCGAAGCAATCCTTGACGATCTTCCAATAGAGGAGGTGGAGCTGACCCGACGGCGCTATGCGCAGATCGCGACCACGACAGACCTACGCCTGGTCGATCTCAGAGGCGACAATGCCGCTCGGATGGGTGTGCCGACCGATGTCGTTCGCGCACAGCGCCAGAACCTGGCACGCCGGTGGTCACTGGCGTTCACGAGCAGCCATCTCAGCCCGACGGGATCATTTATCCCTCGCGCCTCAATGAGGCGACCAATCTTGCCATTTACGATCGCGCGGTACCGAAGCTTCAGGCGAAGCGTGTTATGGCCCTTCTCGGCGCGCGAGGGCTGGCTCAGGTCCTGGAGGATTTCAGGGTTGGGTTGGTGTGAAGATGCAGCTCGTATCCGTATCGCTTGGCGAAGATGGCTGTAGCGCCAGAAGCGTCCACTAAGCCGGAGCAACGGAACGACCGGCCGGGAGCCGTCGGTCTGCTTCGGATCAGCGGCTGGCCAAAGCCGACGTAGCTTGTCGGAAGCTCCCGAGCAAATGCCGGCTTCCTGATTTCCACGCCCGGAAGCGAACCGTCACACAAATCCGCATCTCTGGCATCACCTTGCAGACGGCCGGTTCGCCATTTCGACGGCATAGGGTGCATGGAGCACCCGACGCCCCACCCCTACCTCTGAAAATGCCCCAACCCGTTCTCATTGAGATAGTCCACCGTCATCACCCGCGCGCGAATGCCGCCGGGGGAACCAACGAACTTCACCGATGACAGCGAGCCGGTCGGCGCGTTTTCTCCGCGGGGCGTGAGGGCGTAGGTGTCGCCGTCCCAGTGCTCGAGCGTGAACTGCATGGGCTTGGGGCCGAGTTCGAGCATCAGCTTGTCGCCATCGGCCCGCACGGTGGCGGTGTCGAAATAGTTGCTCGTATATTGGCCCTCGTAGAAGGATGGACTGCGCGCCTTGGCGGGGTTCGTCGGCCTGTCCTTGCCGGCGAGGTCGCCCACCGGCTTGTAGTAGCCCAGGAACCGCGGCTTGATGTAGGGATACCAGTCGCGGGTGACCTGGCCATATTGCACGATGTCCATGAAGCTGGCGGCGACCGCCTCGGCGGCGCCGACGGGGGAGCCGTTGGTGAGCACGACGATGCCGACATCGGCCGAGGGCAAGATCTGGAAGGTGGTGCCGGCGCCGAGCAGGAAGGCGCCGGAATGGCCCATGGTGGTGCGCCCATTGGCGTTCACCCCCACATTGAAGCCATAGCCATAGGAGCTGGCCCGCGTATCGGGCGTCTCGCCGCGGTAGGTCACGCTCTGCGGTGTGATGGCGGGCTGCAGGATCTTGGGGTCGATCATGGGCTGGCCGCTATAGGTGCCGTCGCCAAGCAGCAGGATCATCCACTTGGCAAGATCCTGGGCGCTGGAGGAGACGCCGCCCGCCGGCGCCTGCTGGTCGGGGTCGCGATCATAGAGCGGCTCGAACACATTCTCCGCCACGCGCGCATGCAGCAGGGCGCGGTTCTTGCCGGCGGCAATGAAGTCCTCGTGCCGATAGCTGCTCGAGCGCATGCCGAGCGGATCGAACAACAGGCTCTTGGCCAGCGGCTCCCAAGGCTGTTTCTCGGCGTGGGCCACTGCCTCGGCGCCGATCGTCGTGCCGAAATTGGCGTAGTGATAGGAGATGCGGAAGGGATCGAGCGGCACCATCCACAGGCTCCCGACGATCTGCTTGCGCTGGAAGCCGAGATCCTCGAGTTCGTCGCCCGCCGCCATCGGCAGCCCCGAGCGATGAGCGAAGAAATCGCCGATGGTGGCGTTGCCCGAGACATAGTCGAGATTGAGGCGAAAGCCGTCCCAGACCTTGCCGACCGGGGTATCCCAGTCGAAGCTGTGGTCCTCCGTCATGGCGATCGCGGCCACCGTGGCCGAGATCGACTTCGACACCGAGGCGACCTGGAAAATGGTGGTGCTGCTGACCTTAGAAGTGTCGTCCCGGTTGTCGCGAAGGCCATACCCCTCGTCAAAGATCATTTTGCCGCCATGCACCACCGCCACGGCGAAGCCGGGAACGTCGGATGCTTCCTTGACTTTCTTGACGATGTCCGGCAGCGCGGCCAGCGCCTTCTCGACACCGCCGGGATACAGCTGCATAGCATCCTGCGGCGGCGATGGCCCAAGCTCCGGCACGTAGGACTGCGCGGCTGCCATGGCGGGCAGCATGGCTACGAGGGAAAATACCAGGAGAGCAGCGACCTTCTTCATTGCATGTCCTCAAACTTGCACCGGCAGATGATCGGACCATACGCGGCAAGATGAAAGATGGTTGCGGTATTTTCCAATGATATGTTTATCCTCCGTGCTGGGCGGCTTCAGGGCGACATGCGAAAGCACCTGTGGGATCACTGTCAGGGTCGATGGAATATATCCTCATTACCCTGTTATGGACCGGCCCCACCAGGAACTCTTTGGATATGTGGCCGTTTCCTCGACATACGGAAAAGCCTATCGGAGGTTCACATGTTTATACGAATAGTAAGCGCGTCGGCGCTCGTCCTTGCTTTCGCGTCGCCAGGCTTTGCCGACTGCGGCCAAGAGTTGAAAGTGCTTGAGCCGAACGTCATCACCGCCGAAACGGGCGCGAGCCCAAATAAATCAGGCATCCCGGCGACGAAGCACCAAGAGGAGGTCATGGCCGGCAAGCAGCAGGGGGGTAATCCTGAAATCACCGGATCAACGGCGGGAAATGTGAAGCCAACCACACCTCATCAGGAGCAAGTGACTGGCAACCGTAGCGCCCAGAATGCCGAACATCCTAGCCAGCTAATGGCGGAAGCTCACAAGATGTCCCAAGCTGGCGACGAGCAAGGCTGCATGAAAAAATTGGCAGAACTCAAGGACGCCCTTGGCGTCAAGTGAACGCCAGATTGCCGGATGTTTCGAAGGCAGACTCCGCCAGGATCGCTAGCTTGAAAGCCTGATGGAGTCGACACCGCGGAGCAAGCGCCATCGGCCACCCTTCGATTTGAAACTGCTCGCATTTCTACGGCGGCAGCTGCCGTCTTCTAGTCGCTGCATCGACCAGTTCGCGAGCGCGATTTAGACGATTTTGCGAGTATCAACTTCGCGACGCCTTTCGCCAAAAGACGCCGCGCGGTGACCGCCTCGTGAAAGGCAAGGTCAGGTCGGCATAATGGACTTCCACGGTTCCGGCCCGAACGGGCACGGCTGGGCGAGACATTTGAGTTTCGGGTGCACGGACGGGTGTTCGAGGTGCGGGTGGATGGCGAAACCTGCGCAACAAGCGAGGCCAGCGCCAACGCCCCGGCTGCGGTGTTCACGATGACTGCGGAAGGCGTTGTGTTGGGCCAGCGCTACCTGACGGCCTCGCAATCCCTCGACCAGATCGACCTGCGGAGGCAGGCTTTTTGCCGGATCTTTGAACCATTTCTGAAGCCGCGCGAGTGCTTGTGCGAGGGTGCCGTGAATAAGGGGCCGACGCTCGGTGTCGTAGCTGTCAGGCAGGGCAGAGCCCGCTTCTCGACGCATGACCATGGCAAGCTTCCACGCGAGATTTGAGCATCATGAATGCATGAATTGCCGCCGAACGCCCCGTCGGAGGCATCAGATACGCCGCGTCGCGCCATGTAAGTTCCCTCGTTGGGCTGGGCTGACTGGAACGCTGACAGAAACCTCTCCCCGTCGCTGGTGCGCCCTGCCGCTGTCGGGACGAACTTTCTTCCATCCGGCTTGGCGCTGCCGGTGCCTGCGCACGCACTGCTCAGTGATCAGGGAGGAGTGTTCTCGGGCATTCCACTATCGCGACCTCGTTTCGAACGTTTTAACACGCCCCCTCAAGCTTGATCTCGCCGAGCGCTGCACTAGCCCTTCCGATCTTGGCTATTGCCAATGCGTATTCGACCAGGCTTGCGCAGACGAACGCTTCAACTCAAAAGTCACGACGCCGCAATGTTAGCATCACTCGTCGTAGCAATTTCTGGAAATGCGCAACTCGACAACCGCCTGCCAGCCAGGCGTGTTCGTCGTCCAGCCTTCACGAAGGGGACGCGCTGGCGGACGAATCCCCCATCACCCAGTTCACGATGACTGCGTCCCACCCGCTCACCGCTTGGCGCTGTCACTGTCGGCTTCGGCCCGCACAAGGAACTGCTCGGTCGTGGAGGGAAGACGGGATTTCAGCCAATCCGCCATCGCGACTTCCTCTTGCAGGTTCTCTTCGCAAGCCCGAAGAACCTCGGTTTCGCCGAGCGATCGAGCGGCGGCAATCAGGATCGTGTAGGAGGCGATTTCCATGTGCTCGAACGTGTAGCTCGCGAGCGATCCTTTCATCACCTCGTCTCCAGCGAAGACGCCGCTCAGCGATTGCGCCATCGCCGTCAGCTTACCGCCAGCATCCTTCATCATGGATGAACCCTCGTCCATCTGATCTAGACAAGTCTTCAGCCGGGCAGCCTGCTGCTTGGTCTCGTCGAGGTGCTGTCGGATCCGGTCGCTCAGTTCGGGATAATTCTCGATACGGCTCAACTGCCCGTTCAACATCGTTTCTGCCTGCTCTTCCATGGCATGAGCGTCTCTAAGCCATTGGACAAACCATTCCCGGCTTTCTGACATTTCGAATCTCCTTTGCTATTTAAGGAAAAACTTTCAGAAGAAGACATTGTTCCGGAGCAAAGCCGCGGAACAGGCTTGATCCTTCCAGAGGATCGGCGCCGTCGGCGGATCTCAATTCACCTCACGAAATCCCCAGCAATGCGGGTGAGGGCCAAGATCGCGGAAGATCGGCGCCAGGAAAACGGGCCATGGACGCGAGACGCGCCGATCAACCACACGTGCTCGCTGCTGCGCGTTCCATTACAAAGTCCAACTGGCACTGGGAGGGCGAAGGATCTAGCCTGTCAGTTTAGTGAAGTCGTGGCGCCGCGCGCGAACATGTGCCAGCAAATTCGTTTCGTTTACGACCCCTGATTGAAAGAGATTCAGCGTGGTCGAGGCCAGAATCTGACCGTCCATCGGGGTGCTGTACCATTTGGCATCGGCGGTTACCTGGTCGACCACCCGCTGGCAGATCGCCCGATCTTTTGGTCTAAGGAACTGACTTTTCGGTGCTCGTATCATCTCGAAGCCTTGAAACGGGGAGTCACCTGTCTCCCGCGCGATAGCCATGCGTGGTCTCCGAGCATGGACCCTAAACGCATTCAGACAGAAAATTGCCATTCGTTTGAGTGGTACCGATGTCGCGTGGATAAGCGGCGGTCCGCGAGCTAATCCACCATGTCGCGCAGCGGCTTCTTGCGCTTTGGCGTCCTGTACTTCTCGACCAGCCTGACCTTGTCGATGTCGATCGTCACCAGCGGTCCCAGATCGATAGTCACCCTGCCGCCTTCCTCGTCTACGCGCGTGATCTCTCCGGTAAGCTCGATCTGCTGCCCCTTCTTCACCTTGGTATGATCGATGATCGAATGCGGAAAGCTATAGCTCGGAATCGAGACGTTTACGCAGTGCTGGGTGACCCGTTTGCGAACGCGGCCGGGATCGCCACCTCGTCACGAATGGAAATTCCGCGCGCCGTCCATGAGTCTGGTGCGCTCGGCGCCTTACTCAAGATATTGCTAATTATGGATGAGCCCGCTTCCTCCAATCGATGGATGAAGCCGATCGTGGGCCGGTGCTACTTTGATGCATCGCGCGCCTTACCCGACAAGAGCTGGCTCCAGGGGCAAAATATGAGCAAGACGACTCTCATTGCTATCGCAATCCTCTCGATCAGTGTCGGCTGTGCCGAAGCCAAGGACCGTAAGGTCGAAACGGCGACCCACCGTAAGGTCGAAACCGCGACCCTCGGCACGTATGCCAATTCGAAGAACTTGCCGGTTTGTACAGCGGCAAGCTCACTCTTCGAAGTCCTCGGTGATAAATGTTTTCTCGTCACAGGTTCGATGATCTATGGCGACATCGCCGAACTCTCCCAGACAATCACTTTGAGTTGGTAGCCGAAGCAACAACCTCCCAGCGCGGCCTCCATTCTCCGGTATGAAGCTGCGTCGCAGGGGCTGCCTTCGCCCAGATATCGACCCAGTCTTCGCGCGTCGTCAATACCGGCGCAATCCCCAGTCACCACGGGCCTCTCCAAAATTCTTATGCCGTCCGCACCTGCGGTCGAGCGTGTCGCGCCAACACAGCAGCGCCTCTGCATCGTTTGGGCAACCCAACGCATAGCTTCCGGTCCGGAAACTCGCTTATGCGTCTCATCCTCCATTCGGCAGTGGAACCGATTTGGCAGTGCTCAGAATCGCGGAGCTGTCCTGCGATCCGCTTGGAGAGGATGGCAAGTGGTTGCGGCAACTGCGCCTCAAACTGGCTGGCAACCGCCGTCTGCAGCCCGCTGCTGCGGAGCAGCGTTGACGCTGCGTTCGTCCGGACCGTCGCAAGACCGCTTGATTGTATCCGGCCTGGAGACAGACAAACGCCGGCGCAACCTCACCCTGAAACCAAAAGATAATATCGATGACCTTCAACAGCTATGCTCCCAAGGGTTCAAGCGCCTGCAAACATTCACCATGCCAATTTCGCCATCGCCGCTTCGATAATGACGGCGCCATCAATTTCATGGAGCAAGCTTTGCCGCGAAGGGGTTCTGCCCGATGGCGGCGATCAGGCTCGTGCATACCTCGATCACCATCACCAAGACCCTGCGAGACGCAGAAGAGGCGAGCCGCATGAAGCGGCTAGAAGACCCCAAACCCAAAAGCCGCTGATCGATTTGAGCCGCAGTAACGAAGTGTAACCGGGTTCCCACTACAAGAAGCTCAAACCGCGCAAGACCGCTGATCGATACGGCCACGATGTTCAACGGTCTTGCCCAATGGAAGCCGCCCCAATGGAAATCGCCACGAACGGCCATACGACTAGCCATCTGATGAGGTCACGGCGCTTTGCGCCTCTCTTCTGGACGCAGTTCCTTTCCGCCTTCAACGACAATTTCCTCAAGAACACGCTGGTGTTCCTTATTCTGTTCACCCTGGCGGCGGACAAGGCTGCATCACTGGTTACGCTGGCGGGTGCCGTCTTCATGGCTCCTTTCCTGCTCCTGTCCGCCGTTGGTGGCGAGATCGCCGACCGGTTCGACAAGGCGCTCATCGCCCGTCGGCTGAAATTCACCGAGATCGCCGCTGCGGCTGTCGCTGTCGTTGGAATCACCCTGTCGTCGATCCCGGTGCTGATGATCGCGTTGCTCATGTTCGGCATCATCTCGGCACTGTTCGGACCGATCAAGTACGGCATCCTGCCGGATCATCTCGAGCGCAAGGAATTGCCCCGCGCCAATGCCTGGATCGAATCGGCAACCTTCGCCGCCATCCTCGGCGGCACTATCGCCGGAGGCGTCGTCTCGGCCGATGGCATTGGGGTCTCGGTATTCGGGCCGATCATGATGGTCCTTGCCGTGGCCTGTTGGTTTGTCAGCCGCTACATCCCGTCCACCGGTTCTGCGGCTCCCGACCTAGTCATCGACAAAAACATCTTTCGCTCGACCTGGCGACAGGTGAACGGTTTGCGTGCCGACAAGCGGATCTGGCGCGCCGGACTGATGACGTCGTGGTTCTGGCTGATCGGGGCCATTGTCCTTTCGATCCTGCCTACACTGGTCAAGGATTCGCTCGGTGGCGGAGAAATCGCTGTCACCGCCTATCTCGCGGTGTTCGCCGTGTCGATCGCCATTGGCTCTGCCATAGCCGCATGGATGTCGCAGGGCCGCATCGTGCTCTTGCCAGCCCCGGTTGGCACTGCGTTGATGGCACTGTTCGGCTTGGACCTGGCCTGGATCATCTGGAGCATGCAGCCTTCGATCGGGGCCGAAACGCTCGCAATATTCTTCGCCGGGCCAAACACGGTCCATGTTGCGATCGACCTTGCCGGCATGGCTATTGCCAGCGCCTTTCTTGTCGTACCAACCTTCGCCGCCGTACAAGCCTGGGCGCCCGAAGCCAGCCGCGCTCGCGTCGTCGCCGCGGTGAGCATCGTCAATGCAGGCTTCATGACGGTGGGCGGCATACTTGTCGCCGCGATTCAAGCAGTGGGCGTCTCCACTGGAGGTATCCTGTTCGGCATCGCCGCACTCAACGTGGTCGCCGCCTGGCTGATGCTGAGATATCTGCCAACCAACGCCTTCCGCGACTTCGTTTCCATTCTGTTCCGAGCCTTCCATCGTCTGGAGGTGGAGGGGCTGGAAAACCTTAAGGCGGCCGGCCCGGCACCCATCCTGGCGCTCAACCATGTCAGTTTCCTCGACGGCCCATTGGCTTTGACGCTGACGGATGAGGAGCCGGTGTTTGCCATCGACTACACCATCGCCCAAGCCTGGTGGATGAAGCCGTTCATGAAACTTGCGCGCGCCCTGCCGCTCAATCCGGCCAAGCCGATGTCGACCCGCACGCTTATCAAGGCCGTGCAAGGCGGCGATCCGCTTGTCATCTTCCCCGAAGGCCGGATCACCGTGACCGGCGGCCTAATGAAGGTCTATGACGGTGGCGCCATGGTGGCCGACAAGACCGGCTCGATGATCGTGCCAGTGCGCATCGACGGCCTGGAGAAGAGCTATTTTTCGCGGCTGAGTTCGCTGCATGTGCGCCGCCAGCTGTTCCCAAAGGTCAGGGTGACGATACTAGAACCGGCCAAACTTGAAGTACCGCCGGACCTCAAGGGCCGGAAGCGCCGCGCAGCGGCGGGTGCTGCCCTCTACCAGGTCATGTCGGATCTCGTCTTCCGCACCCAGGACATCGACAAGACTGTGCTGGAGAAGATCATCCAGACGGCGAGCGAACGCGGCATGAAGCAACTGGCCGTGCAGGACCCCGTCACCGGTTCGCTGAGCTACGGCAAGCTGCTGGCAGCCGCCGCCGTGCTTGGCGAGAAATTCAAGAACCTCTATGCCGGCCAGCAGACGCTCGGCATCATGCTGCCCAATGCCAACGGCGCCTGTGCGACGCTGCTCGGCGTCATGTCCGCCGGCAAGGTTCCGGCGATGATGAACTTCACTGCCGGTGCGGCCAACATCCTCTCCGCTTGCAAGGCCGCCGAGGTGCGCACCGTGCTGACTTCACGCGCCTTTGTCGAACAAGCGAAACTTGGCGCCGTGGTCGAGGAACTCGGCCGCTCGGTAGATATTGTGTGGCTTGATGATCTGAGGGCCACCATTGGCCTCAAGGACAAGCTGCTCGGCCTTTTGCGCAAAAATACACCCCGGGTCGCCCGCAAGCCCGGCCAACCGGCGGTGATCCTGTTCACCTCAGGTTCTGAAGGCACGCCTAAGGGCGTGGTGCTCACCCATCGCAACATCCTGGCTAATGCCGCCCAGGCCGCCTCGCGTATCGACTTCCATTCGGGCGACAAGGTCTTCAACGTGCTGCCGATCTTCCACTCGTTCGGCATGACAGCAGGTACGGTGCTGCCGCTGATCTCGGGCGTGCCGGTCTATTTCTATCCCTCCCCGCTGCACTATCGCATGGTGCCGGAGTTGGTCTACGCATCGAACGCGACGATCATCTTCGGGACCGATACGTTCCTCAGCGGCTATGCGCGTACGGCACACCCTTACGACTTCCGCTCAGTGCGCTATTGCTTTGCCGGCGCGGAACCGGTCAAGGCTTCTACGCGCGCGACCTATATGGAAAAGTTCGGCCTGCGCATCCTCGAAGGCTATGGCGTGACCGAAACCGCGCCCGTGATCTCTATCAACACGCCGATGTACAACCGCTCCGGCAGTGTCGGCAAAATCATGCCGGGTATGGAGTACCGCCTGGACCCGGTGCCTGGCGTCGAGGATGGCGGACGGCTTTTCGTGCGCGGGCCCAATGTCATGGCGGGCTATCTGCGCACCGAGAAGCCGGGCGTGCTCGAGCCGCTCGAAGACGGCTGGCATGACACCGGTGACGTGGTCGCCGTCGACGACGTCGGCTTCATCACCATTCGAGGCCGCGCGAAGCGCTTTGCCAAGATCGGTGGCGAGATGGTTTCGCTGGCCGCCGTCGAGGCGCTGGCGGGCGAATTGTGGAAAGGCTCGCTCTCGGCAGTCGCCGCCGTGCCAGATGCGCGCAAGGGCGAAAAGCTGGTCCTCATTACCGAGGCTGTCAACGCCACGCGTGCCGAATTCCTGGCCTTCGCCAGGGCCAACGGCGCCATGGACCTGATGGTGCCGGCCGAAGTGCGCGTCGTTGCGAAAGTGCCTGTCCTCGGCTCAGGCAAGCTCGATTTCTCCGCTGTGATCAAAATGGTGAGCGGCGAAGACATGAAAACCCAAGCGGCTTGAACGACTCGCTTTTACGGGTAACTTTTGTGTATCTCGGTTGAGAACACGGGACCACCGCGAAAGTTCGGTGCACGCAGCGCCACGCGAACGAGCTGCAGCTGGCGAAAACGATGGTGCAGGGTCGATGCGCTCATTTGCACATGTGCCGCGAGCTCGTCGATGCTGAACTGTCGAGGCGGCGGTCATAGAACTGGCAAGCGAGGACCATTGGCTTGTCCGCTATCGTTGCGCCTTCAGCAGACGCTCGAGCGTTGAAAAGTCACTCATGTCGCGGTAGGGCGTCAGGTCAAGATCCTTGGGGATCTTCTTGAGCTTCTCTTCGGAGATCGGTTTTTCGTTCTTTTTGTTGAAGGCCTGGTAAGCGGACCAGCCAACACCCGCCGCCTTCACTGCATCGCGTTCGGCTCGAAGAGCGATTTGATGCGCGTGCAGATAATGAAGCCCGAGTTCGTCTAGGAGCGCCTTTTCAACGATTTCGTGCGTTAGCAGAAATGGGGCAAGCCGGACCTTGGCCGATTTCCAATCCATAGTGCGAGGCATATGGCGATCGATATAAATCGTCCTGCCATCTTTGCTGTAGCCAGCAATGTAGGGGATATCGAAATCATGAACGATCTTCACCCGACGATGCAGCGCCCGCACAGCGTCACTCAGTACATCATCGTCCAAGTCTTCGGAAACGTGGCGGACTTCATCTTCAAGCTTCATTTTTTCCACACTGACACCAGCGGCATTTTGCTCCCATAGACCGGATCCTTGCGTTGACGGCCAACTTGGGAATCGTTCGTAATGCCCGCTCATGTTCCTGGGCTGTCGTGCATTCGTCATAAGCCTCGGATGCGGGATAAGCGCCGACCACCAGGAAACCAGCAGACTCGGAGAGACATTGGTGACCGGTGCCGGCCGGAAGAACTGCCATGTCGCCGGCCTTCCAGGACAATGTACGGCCCCTGTTGCCCCCGAACCGAACCTTGCCGGTGCCGCCCGCAACCCCAAGCACTTCATTTTTGCGGGAATGGTAATGGACGTAGTGGTAGATGCCGTCCCGCCAGCCGCTACACCAGCCATTGGCCTCGAAAAGCTCTTCCGGCACGGCTGCGGAATCAAATTGTTCCACCGACCTTACGGCGCCGCGATAGACGACAAACGGCCAGAAGGGGTGGTTCGGCACGAGGCCGTCATCCTTGAACCGAAATTCGAGTGGCTTCTTCATCTTCACAAATTCGGCGAGATCTTGCTTTCTCGGTCGCGCGATACCCGTCGCCTGCTCGGTAGCTTTCTTCAGGCTCTCGAGAATGCCCACGGCGAATCCTTGCGCTGGATGAGACAGCGGCGAAAGCCTCCGCTCTGGTCTCAACAAATCTCAACCAGCGACACCGCACTTTGTTCCTTTTGCCGAATGGCCGCTATTAAGCTGCGGCCCGTGAGGAGAACTGAAACTCAGAGAAGCGCCCGCATGTCGGCCGCTCAGCTTGTGCCTGCCGGAGTTGAACGAGAATTGTCTTGGCGGTGCTGCGCCAGAAGGCATTCGCGTCCTCCAGGTTTTTGGATTCCAGGACCCGGGCGATACCTTCGACCAATTTCCGCCGCCGATTCAGCGGAAACGCGCTTATGTTGAATGATCGATCACCTCACCGGATCGCCCAAGCTTCGAAGGCCGCAACCTGTTGCTGATCGCTTTCCTGATCATCACCGTGCAAGGCAGCGACGTGCTGCAATTTATCTTCGGCAAGCTGTTCGGCCGGCATCTCCTGGCGCGGTGGCGGAAGCGAAACTCACCGCCGTGCCGTACTTTACCTGGGACAATCGCGACCCCGGCGAGATGCTGGTCTGGCTCAGAAGCGCGGGGTAGCTCTATCGCCATCTGAGCCGCGTTGCATGCCTTGAATTCGCCCGGGCGCGCGTCATCTAGCTTTGAGTGGCGCCAGTCACTTGAACGGGTGGAGGCAGATTATGGCGCTCGAAGCTGTCGCGCGTCCGAACGCCGGTGGCCGCTTTATTGCGGTCGTGGTGGTGCCGCTGCTATTCGTCGTCGGTGGACTGGCCATCCGCTATGCGGCATTTGCCTCGATCTCGGCGGAACCAGGCTTCGCAGCCTATGCCCAGGCGCTCTGCCGGTGGGATTGCGCGTGGTATGTCGACATTTCCGAACACGGTTATGAGCGCTTTCCCATTCCAAACCAGAGCAATGTCGGACGCTGGGGCTTCTTCCCATTCTATCCGATGCTGGTGGCGGCAATCCGGTCTGTTTTCCCTTTGCCGACGATACTGCTCGCGTCGATCACATCGGTTGCGTGCAGCTACGCGGCCTGTCTGGTGGCGTGGCCGCTGCTCGAGAAGAACATGCGCGCTTATGTGCTATATTGCGCCTTTCTGCTCAGCGGCCCGTTCTCCTTTCATTTTACGACTTTCCTGACCGAACCTCTTTTCGTGCTCCTGACGTCGTGCGTTTTTCTGGCACTCAAACGCTCCAGCTATCTGACCGCGGGGCTGTCATCGGCTCTGCTGTCGGCAACCAGGCTGGTCGGAGTGCTTGTTGTATTTGCGACCGTCATTCAGATGTTCAGAGATTACCGCGCAAAGGGCGGATCGGCGCTTTCGTTCCCACGTTGGGTGCTTGGCCGACCGGATCTGCTCGTTGCAATCCTCATCTCGCCTGCCGGCTTGTTCGCCTACATCCTGTTCCTCTATCTGACGGTCGGGGACGGCTTTGCCTTCCTGCACGTCCAGCGTGCGTTTGGACGTGTGGCGGGCAATCCGCTCGCCTTCATATGGGATGGACTCTCGGCCGTTCCGACGACTGGATGGCTGCCTACGGCGCCGCAATGGAGCGCGCTCGCCGCACTCATAGGACTGGCATTATCGGCGGTTCTGGCGGTTCGCAGGCAATATGGCGCCGCGCTGTTCTGCGCCTGCTGCATCATCTCGCCGCTGATCACGAACCTGGCCTCGATGGTCAGATACGTCGTTGGGCTTGCGCCTCTGACAATATTGCTGACCACGTTGTTGTCGGCGTCGAAGCTGACTTTTCTTGCGGCTCTGGGTCTCTTCCTGGGCGCCTGCTATTTCATGACCGTCGCGTGGATCGGGGGCTATCTTGCCCTGGTCTAGCACTCCGGGCCCGCATCGGCGCGCGGCCTCGCTTGGCGGCTACACGCTGGCGGCGGTTCTGGCCGGGGCGGAAATCATCATGCTTGCGCTTGCTCTCAATCCAGACGTCAATGCCGACTATCGCGCCTATTACATCGACCGGACGACGACCTGCCTCAATCGCGATGCGGTCGGCAGCTACACACTTGGCGAGACGGTGTCGTTCCGGTCCGACGGAGCCAAAAAGGCAACCGGCATGATGGTCTGTGGCTGGTCGGGGCCGGTAGCCGACGGCACCCATTCGCTGGGCGAGACCTCGCGGCTTCGCCTGGACATACCGCCGCTTCGCGACGGCCTGACTGCCACGCTGCAAATGGCCGCCGTCATTCGTCCGCCACAGATCACGCAAAGGATTGTGATCTCGGTGAACGGCGTTCGGGTGCATGCGGTGACGCTGTCCGGCAAAGAGCCACGCACCGTCTCGTTCGTCATCCCACCGGCGGCTCTCGGCGAGGCCAAGACACTCGACATTGCCTTCGACTACCTCGACGGCATTCCGCAAACTCCTGCCGCCAGCAACATCTATAAGCGCTCCATCAAATTGTTGTCGCTCCGGCTCGATCCCATTGACGCGGATTAGGGCGGGCGATCGCGCTGCTGGCCGCGTCTTCGCTGCGCAAAAACCCAGCGGTCGAGCATGAGGAGATTGACCGCTGGAACAAGCAAGCATGTAACCAGGATGGAAATGATCGGCGGCAGACTGAGTTTCGCCGTCAAAAGCGCCGGCGCCGCGTAAGCCACCGCGAAGCCGGTTGCCGTCAGCAAGAGAAAACGCGGAGCCTCCGATCGATGCGATCCGCTCGACGCGAAGGTCACGAACTTGTGCGCGAGATAAGAAAACAGGGCGGCAGCGGTATAAGCTGCGAGCGAGGCACCGACCGGCGAGAGGCCGAACCGTTGCCATTCGACCAAAGCGGTGGCCATCACTGCATATAGGATCGTTGCAGCGATGCCGACCGATCCGAAACGCACCAGCAGTTTCAGGCCGGCGTCGCTGGTCGAGGGCCCCTCAGACTTGCGCACTGCAGGCATACTGCGCTCCAAGCGGCAGCGACGCGAGCGCGCGCTCGACTCTTCTGGCGAAAGGCCTTGCCGACGGCAGCAGCAGGAAATGCTCGGATCGGATGTCCCGGAACCCGGTCTCCCGAAAGAGGGACGCTGCGTTGGCAGCGTTGAGGAGGACCGCGTCGTGGTCGAACGGACACCGGAACACCGCAAGACGCGTCAGGGGATTATAGGGATTGTGCTCGATGATGCAGGCGACGCCACCTGGCCGCACGACACGCCGCAATTCCAGCAAGAAATCGGACCAGGAGGAGGGCGGAACGTGATGGACGACGCAAGTGGCGAAAGCCAGATCGAACGCGCCATCCTCGTAGGGCAGACTCGGCGACCTGCAGGCCCTATAGGTCACACCTGGATTGTCCTGGCCGGCGCGCAAAATTGATTGCTCCGACACGTCGCAGCCATCGAGGCTGTCGAAAGCGCCGTCGAGGTAGGGGTGGAGCGAACCGACGCCGCAGCCGATATCCAGCGCCCTTACAGCCGCCCCACCCCGCCGAAGCTTTCGCTCGACCACCAGACGCCGCAGCAGGTCCGCCTTGGCGACAAGGAAGAAGTCGTGCCCGAGTCCGGAAAACCGGATGGACCCTTCGACCGCCTCGCCGTAGTTGGAATTATAGCTGTCGAAGAGTTCGGCCATTGGCGGGGACTCCACTCCTGGGCTTGTGAAACGATAGGCGGCGGTCACCAGAGACGGTACGCATCGCCTCGTCGAAGCCGGTGAGCCGGTTAATCACATAAAGCGGGCGGCGTTTCACCTCGGCGTGGATGCTGCCAACGTAGAGCCCGACCACACCGGTCATGAAAAGATTGATGCCGCACAGGAGCGACACGATCACCACCGTGGATGTCCACCCGGCAATGATGCCGGTTTCAAAAAACGAGGCAAAGATGGCATAGGCGCCAAAGACCACCGCAAGCGCGGAAATGGCCAATCCGCCCCAGAGCGCCAGGCGTAAGGGCTTCTCGGAGAAACTGACGATGCCGTGAACCGCAAGGTGCACCATCTTCCAGAATGGGTATTTGGTCTGGCCCAGGGTTCGCGCGTGGCGCTCAAATGGCACGGTCGTTTGCTTGAAGCCCATCCAGCCGAACATGCCCCTGACGAAGCGGTCATGTTCGGGCATACGCTTGAAGGTTTCCAGCGGCTTGCGGCCGACCAGGCGGAAGTCGCCGACGTCTCGCGGAATATCGACCGACGTCATTTTCTCCAGCAGGCGATAGAAAAGACTTGCCGTAAAGCGCTTGAACCAGGATTCGCCCTCGCGCTTGACCCGGCGGGCATAGACGATCTCGAAGCCTTCCTTCCACTTGGCCACCAGATCGAGAACGACTTCCGGCGGATCCTGCAGGTCGGCATCCATGACGATGACGGCATCGCCCGCAGCGGCATCCATACCGGCGGTAATCGCCACTTGGTGGCCGAAATTGCGGGAAAATTCGATCAGCCGAAAGCGCGGCTCGGCGGCAACCACCTTTTGGAGGTATTCGACGCTTCCATCGAGGCTTCCGTCATCGACGAAGATGGCCTCGGTTTCGCCGTCCAGCCGGTCGATAAGCGAACTGATCCGCTCGATCAGCCGAGGCAGCACCTGTTCTTCATTGTATATGGGCAGGACGAGCGAGTAGCGAGGCGGTGATCTGTTCACCGTCATTCCAGGGCCGTGGACCACAGAGTCTCGCATGCGGTTGAAAATGTAACGAAAGCTACAAAGTTCCAAAGGTGTGCAAGAAACTGCTAATTTAGCTAGTTCTTGATTAAATGCCGGTTCTCAGTGAGAGATGAGCGTCCGCACCGAGGCGCGAACTCGATAGGTCGCCAGCGAGGTTCGTCTGGCGACTACGCCAGCACAAAGCTGTTTGACCGCCCTGAAGATCGCTGCACGCCCTCCTTCGCGCGCTCCACGTAGGCGCCATCGGCAGTCATCACCACGACGCGGGTGCCGGCGCTGATGTATAGCGGTACCAGGGTGCGCACGCCGTTGGACAGCGTTGCCGGTTTCGCGACGAACCTCTGCCGCTGTTTGCGGCCGCTGCTTGCCGTGAGAAGAGGACTTTGCCCGAGATCCACCAGCCTGTTGTTGCGCTCAGGCCCATGACGGCCGGCCGCGACGTTGTCGAGGATTATGGCCATATCGGGCTGACCTTGCGCAGCCATCCGGCGCGTGCCGATCTTCGCCGGCGCAGCATCGTGACCTGTCAGGAGGCCATGCAGGCGCGAGACAGAAGTTGGCTCGAGGCTGCCGGCCTGGTTCTGGTCCGGCAACGGCCAGGCTCGGCCAAAGGCGTCATGTTCCTCACCGTGGAGGATGAGACGGGCGCCGCCAACGTCGTCGTCTGGGTCAAGGTATTCGAGAAATCCCGTCGCGTGCTTCTTTCGTCGGCCATGCTCGGCGTGCGCGGCCGCATCCAGCGGGAAGGGGAGGTGGTGCATCTCGTCTCGCATCAGTTGGCCGACCCGTCAGCCGAGCTGGCCAGCCTGGGAAACCGCGAGACGCCGTTTCCCGTGCCGCATGGCCGCGGTGGCGAAGCCCATCACGGCGCGCCGGGTGTCGATCCGCGGAGCCTGCCGAAGGGCCGAAACATCGTCGATCCATACGAGCACATCGACGGCCTCAAGGTGAAGACGCGGGATTTCCGATAGAAGCTGCAGCGGATATATCGTCATCATGTGGGCCCGCATGACGACGCTTTATCTCCATTGACGCGGAAGACGGTGGATCCCTCAGGCCGAATAAAACGCATCCGCCGAAATGGATCGAGCCTCAGCTGACGCGCCTGGTCGACGAAGCGCCCGACGGCCCCGATTGGCTTCACGAGATCAAGTATGACGGGTACCGGATGCATGCGCGCATCGAGGGGAGCGACATCCGATTGCTGACCCGGACGGGGCCTTGACTGGTCGCATCGCCATCGGCCTTTCAATTTTGCGTCGAGTGTGGCGGTGCGCTCGGCCCGCCACTCCGCACAGCTGTCGGGGATTGCAGGCCCGAGCCGTCCTGCGGCGCGCATCAGGGCGAAGATCGGCCGAGGCACAAGATAATCCTCGAAACTGCGCCATGCGCGGCTACCATCGACCCAGATATCACCGGCCCGCAAGGGGCGCTCCCGCAGATGAACGAGAACCGCCACTTCCCAGGCGCGCAGGTCGATATGGGTGCCATCAGAGCGCACACGCCGTCGCCATTTGCTGGTCATGAATGCGAGCGGCACCTGCGAGGGCAATTTCCGGCGTATCGTATCTGCACACAGATGGTCCACTGCGTCAGGATCGGATCGCGATCCCGGGAGGTCGGGATGCCCTGGCAATTCAAGCCGCAGTATTCATACCCGATGCGCCCTGTATGACAATTATGAGCGCTGAAACAGCAGTCGAAGGTTCGCCGGGTGCAACTCTCAGAACGTATGTGACGTCCGGCAAGGCCGGCAGCCCCTCGTTCTCCGAAAGTGCTCGCAGAGCAGTTGATCGACCTCATTTCGCAGAAGGATGTGCTGTTCTCATTCGACGATGACGGATTCGCGGGCCGGGTCAAAGCCAATCGAGCCGCCGTGATCTATGCTCGGGGCTTGGACTATGCGCCAACTTCAACTTGGACGCCGGGCGAGAGCTACGATTTCCAGAGACCCTACGTCGAGGCTCGGCTTAAGCTGATCGGAGTGACGGATATCGATTCAATTTTGATCGAGCGCACGCTGTTTGGGCTTGAAGCTGAGCAGGCGGCGCGTGCGAACGCAAAGTTCGAGGCAGAACGGCTCGCGCTTGAGTTTTGATCGTGAAGCGGTCATCGGCTGGACTGTTTGCGCACGTGTTCGCTGCGCTCCAGGCGGAGCGACCAGCGGGGTCGCCTAGTCGCTACACAGGGTCGCCCGGGATATCTTCGGAAATCTCCTGCCGCAGCTTTGGGTTCTTGGCGAGTCTGGGCCCCAGCGCCGCGACGAAGGCGTCGTAGCGCTCGCCAGCCTGAGCCCTTGCTGCGGCCTGCGCCGGCCCGGGCAGCAGCAGATTGGTGGTAAGCCAGAAGCGCACGAAAACGGCGAGCATCTCGACCGAGATGCCGACCTCGCGCTCCATGAGCGGCATGCGGCGATCGAGCTGGTCGAGGCGCTTGGTCGTCGCGGCCTCTTGTCGCTCGGCGGCGTCCGGCGACAGGAAGGATGCGATGGCCGCCTCTGCAATCAGCGTGCGCGATTGGTCACGTCGTGCCGCGTGGGCCGCGAGCGCCTTCATCACCTCGGGTTCGAGACAGACCGACAGGCGCTGCTTCTTCGACGGATTGGCCACGGGCGCCTCGCAGCTCCATGCCGTCGTTCGGATCGAGCGAGACCTGGCGGGCCATGCCCGGCATAATCTGGTTGCCGCGGCTGATCCGCGCAGTGTCGTCATCGGCCTCGTCATCGAAGCCGCCGTCGAAATCGTTCTCGATCGGCGCCCTCTTCTCCACCGGCGCGGCGCGGTTCAGCTCGGGCTGTTGACGCCGTTCCGATCCCGTTGGATCTTCGTCGCCGATGTCTGCGGCGCCGGCTGCGTCGGCCGACACGATGCTCGCCGGCCTGGCCCGAAGCGGCAGCCGGGCTCCAGTCGTCCGTGCCCGGCTGTGCCGGCCTGGTAAGCACCGGCGGCGCCATGATCCGGTCCTTGAAACGGCGATTCTCGTAGCGTGCCTTCTTCGCGCGGATCGGCGGCGTGCCCGCCACCATGACGATCTCGTCGGCGGGCGGGAGCTGCATGATCTCGCCCGGGTCAGCAACGGTCTGGCGGTCTCGGAGCGCGACACGATCAGATGGCCAAGCCAGGGCGAGAGCCGATGGCCCGCATAGTTGCGCATGGCGCTCTCGGGAGCACCTCGGCGCGGTTCCGTTCGCGCGATAGAAGCAGCGGTTGGCGATTAAGCAGCATGGAATCACCGAATTCATGCGCGCGGTATCGATACGCGATGAAGGCCGCGGAGGCCTTGGCGAGCAGAGCATCGTCGGCAAAGGCGCGCAGGAGCGCGAAATGGCTTTCGCCGGGCTGGTGGACGCCCGTGAGAACCGCATCGACCACGCGAAGCCGCGTGCCCCGCGCGATGCGCCCTGTCGCAATGCCATTTCCGGCACGCACATTGCCGCCGGGATTGGCGGCTGCCTCAAGTGCGCGCACTACGCTCGTGCCGATCGCAATGATGCGGCTGCCGCGCAGCTTCGCCCACGCGACCTGCGCCGCGGTGTGCCCAGGGATGCGGTATGGCTCGTCGAAGGGAAGGCGCGAGTCGAGCGCGGGATCGCCGGTAGAAGAGACTCCCGCAGCATGCGTGAGTGTTGCAAAGCCAACATCGTGCCGACGCCAGGCTTGGAGCGTGCGCCAGTCGAGCGCGAAGCCTGCCGATGGCGCCTCGAACGCGACCGGCCCGGCGGCAATCTTCGTCCAAACATCCCACAGTGCCAACGGCTCGGGAACATGCGCGTATTGGATCGGCCGGCCGTGCTGCGCCAGTCCTGCAAGCACCGCTGCGCGATTGCCTGGGAAGTGCAACTCGAGAAGGCGTGAATGGTCGAGAAGGCGCTCGACGACGGCGTCAAGCGAGCCGAGCCGGAGGCGATCGCCTGGTGACAGCGGAGGTGGAGGCAGCCGGTCTTCCGTGCGCGTGCGGTGATCGCCCGAGCCGAAGGCAATCGCCACGAATCGGGTTGGATCGGGAAGTGATAGCCAGCCCGCCAGGCGGATCTCGATCGCCTCACCGCTTGGGACATGCGTGCCGTGCAAGCTGGCAGGCAAGGTCGCGGCGTCATTGGCGACGACCAGATCGCCGGGGTTGAACAGCGTCGCGAGTCCAGCTCGCGGCAGGTCGCGCATCGTGCCGTCCGCCTGGATGACGAACAGCCTGGCGGAGCGCCGATCGGGACGATCGGCGGCAATCATCCATGTGCTCCGGCCAGAAGCGTAGAGCGGACCGGCAACGCGTCGAGCATCTTTTCGATGATCTCGGCAGCTGCCTCCTCGGGGCGCTTCAAGGTCGCCGGATCAGCATCAGGGATCGCGAGCGCGTGCAGTGGGGTGTCCATATCGCCGGGGTCAAGCGCGAGGAGCCGGATGCCGTCTGCTTTCGTCTCCTCGTCCCAAATCGCCGTCAGATGGGCAAGACCGGCCTTGCTCGCGCCGTATGCTCCCCAGCCGGGATAGGCGTTCACCGCGGCGTCGCTGGAAAGGTTGATCACCAGCGCGCCACGGCCGCCGCGCGCGGACGCCGCAAGCGCACCGAAAAGAGCCTTCGTCAGCCGGAACGCGCCGACCAGGTTGACCGCGAGCGCCGTTTCCAGCTCCTCGCACTCAGTATCGGCGAGGAGCGCCAGAGGGACAGGGCCGAGGCTCGAGGCATTGTTGATCAGGACGTCGAGCCCGCCGAGGCTCGCGGTTACCTGTAGCGCGATCGAGTAAGTGTCCTCTTTCTTGCCGACGTCGCCGACAATGCCGTGCGCGCCCGTCTCGTCAGCGATGCGTGCGACGTTCGCGGCGGTGCGGGCGACGAAGGCGACGCACGCACCCTGTGCGGCAAGCTGCCGCACAAGCGCCAGTCCGAGGCCGGACGTGCCGCCCGTGACCGCCACGCGAAGTCCCTGAAGTTCGATATTCGTCTGCATTGCCAGTGCTCCCTTAATCCGTATGCCTCTTGCTACAAGTTCAAGTTAACTTGAAGTCAAGCGGGAATTGTGCTTTCGTTCATGCATGGATTCTATGCTGACCATCACCGACGTGTCACGGCGCAGCGGCGTCGCCTCATCGGCCCTGCGCTTCTACGAGGAGCGCGGGCTGATCGCGTCCGAGCGGGCCGGCTCGGGACACAGACGCTACCCGCGATCCGTGCTGCGTCGAATCGCCTTCATCGTCTTCGCGCAGCGAATTGGGCTGACGCTTGAGGAGATCGGCGCCGAGCTGGCCAAGTTGCCAGCCGATCGCGTGCCGTCGCGTCGGGATTGGTCGCGGTTGTCGGGCCAGTGGACCAAGCGCATAGACCAGCGCATCGCCGAGTTGCAGCGCCTGAGGTCGGGGCTTACCGAGTGCATCGGTTGCGGCTGCCTGTCGATGGACCGGTGTAGCCTTGCGAACCCTGCCGATATGGCAGGACGCAAGGGGCCGGGGCCGAGGTATTGGCTGGGGTGATTTGGCAGCGTGCCTGTCCCTATTGCAGAATTCGGCAGCGCAAGACTTCGCCAAGTGCGAGACGCTGCCCGGTAAGGTCAGGGCGCGGCGGCCCTGATGTTAATTCAGGAATCGCGCTGAACCGGACAGCTCCTGCATTTGTCTCAAAATCGCGGTCAACAAGGGGTCAGAACAATAGCTGCTCAAAATCGACGCGATGGAAGGCTCCCGCTCCGCGGGCGTGGCATCGTTAGGATGGACAACCGGGAGCGCAAGACTCCTGCGGCGGATTTGAGTCGTGATCGTCGCGCAGCCGTACCAGCAGTGCCGGCCGCAGGCCCGCTGCATCTCTTCCGGCGATGCGATCGCCTGTCGCGAGCGACTCAGGTGCTCTTCAGGGTCCCGTTCATCCCTTCCGGATAGAAGCCGCCCTTGCTCACGCCGTCCTTATCGGTGAGATAGACGATCCGCAGCACTTCCTTCGGCGTCCTGGTGAACGCGATGGCGTCGGGCGTGGAGGGAACGAAATTGGCCTTGCCGTTCACCTGGATGCCCTGGTCCTTGTCTTCCGGCCCGTCGATCTTGTCTCGTGCGTCCGAGACGGCATTGGCGGCCTTCCAGGCTTTCTCTCCCTTCCGGTACAGTGTGGAACGCGCCATTCCCATGTGGTAGGCCTCGACCGCCAATATGCCGGCGGCGGCGGCGAGAAACTCCTTGTTCTTCAGAACCGTCGCGGCACCGGCATAGGCGGTGACGCCGACATCCTCGAACAGCATGCCGCCGAGAACAAAGTTCGTTTCGTTGCCGAAGGGATCGAAGTCCCGCCCGAGGCCCGCTGCCTCCGCAACCGCCTTGAACCCCGCATCGAAATCGATGGCCGGCCTGTCGACAGCGTTCTTTGCAAGCGTCTTGCGGTAGAACCGGACATGCGCGAGTTCGTTTTCAGCAACCTCCTGCATGAATTCGCCGATGGCGGGTGTCTCGAAGGACACTTTCTTTCCGCCGACGACATCGCCGGGTTTGGAACCGGCATCGGCAGCGTCGATGCCTTTTCCGGTGGTGCCGCGAAGATAATATTCGGCCTCCATGTATTCCAGGTTGAGCGCAAAGCGGAAGATGTCTTCGTCCTGCACTTCCTCCTTGGCATAGGCGCGAGAAACCGGCGCCAGGCCCGTCGTGGCGGCGAGGCTGGCTCCCAGCCCAAATTGCAATGCGCGGCGACGGGAAAGGTGGAGTGAAGGGATGGCACGTATCATGGCTTCCTCCCAAAAGCCCGCCGGCATCATCTGTTGGCGTCCGATCGCGGGCCACGCGCCCAACTCCGCCATAGGCGAAATGTTCCTTTAAAGGTCGGACTTTGCAGGGGTCGTGCTCCGGATCAATGGCTTTTTGGGCGCGTAACGTCGGAGTTGGCATCGACTATTTGTGACCAAGCCTCGACTCTAGACATTGAGGTGACACATTATGAGCCGGATAGTGCCCGCGTCAGCACGGTCGACCAAGAACTCGAAACGCAAGTCGGCAAGCTAAGGGCCGGAGGGAAACGAACGGGCCGTGATAACCCAGGACAGCAAGGATGACTGGAGGAGCTTCAGGCCGGAAAGGAAAATTCGTGTCGACTTGTGAGACGAGTGGGCCGTCCGAGAGAAGTTGGTATTCTGGTCGATCCATCCGGGCCTCGCGATTTCTCGCTTTTGCTGCGTCTATTTATCAACCGGTCTGGCCTCTTCGTCGATCAAACACGCTGGGAAGTCACAAGGAGTATATGCACATGGCAACTGGAACCGTGAAGTGGTTCAACAGCACTAAAGGGTTTGGTTTTATCCAACCCGACGATGGCGGTCAGGACGTTTTTGTTCACATCTCCGCCGTCGAGCGCGCTGGTTTGTCGAACCTCGTTGAGGGCCAAAACATCAACTACGACATCGAGCAGGACCGACGTACCGGCAAGTCTTCTGCTGGCAATCTCCGCAAAGCAGGTTGATTTCTCTCGCGCGCCGTGGCGAAAGCCGCAGGAGCGCGGCAAGTCACGAATGTACTGACCCCGCCGTGTAAAAAGCGCGCGAGCTTGGTGTGATGGAGAGACCTGGGCAGCAGATTGCTGCAACGCATCAGAAACGATCGTGTGAACCAGCTTGTCGGGCAACGGAAGGCGGGAAGCCTCCTGCGTTTTCGCGTTTGCGTCCTCCAGCGTAGGAGTGGGCCACGTGGCGTTGCCCCGCAGAGCACTTTAGCTTGTTGCATCCCACAGCAATGTGATTGGGGATAGCCTGAGTTGGCCCACATGGACATCGCATCGGATTCTCCTGCCATTCGTCCGGCGCGTTCCGCTTTGGAGGTTTAAGCTGCCTTCATACTTGGGCCGGGCTCAACAGTCCGGCCTTTTGCTTTTTGTGGGTGGGCTGCGGTACATGGTTATGATGCGCATTCGCACTGAACGGCTCGACAACCATTATGACCAGTCAGGATCATCAAATGGCAAATCCTCCACGCCGACCCACAAATCCGATGTCGGCCGCTGAAGCCGCCTTCAAGCCGATCAAAAAGCCGGCGGCGCCGGTTCGCGAACCGTCGGCTCCAAACATCAGAGAGCTTGTTTCGATCAGGATCGATAGGGCCGTGCTGGACCACTTCCAGGAAGATGGACCGGGCTGGCAGGATCGGATCAACGACACCTTGCGGCGCGCTATCTCCAAAGAACCGACCAATGCCGATGACAAACGATCGGACGACTACTGATCGGCAGGGTGCATAGCTGCGACGCAGATGGAGTTGAACGGAAGCATAAGGTTAAGCGGTTGCGAATCTTTGGACAACCGACGACGCATATCCTGGAATTTTTTCATCGAGCCGCGACCGAACCCCTCAATGCTATTTGCATTGCGAGCATTTGGCCAGCTTGGGGGGACCGGGCGATCTTCTCCTCACTGCAGAGTTGGTCCAAAACGCGTTGGCAAAGGTCCTGATTGGATGGGTATAGACCGGCCCGTTTGAAAGGCATTTAACCCCCCAAGCTTCAGAAGACCGTCGCTGTAGGAGCCGATGGATCAAGTGTAGTGCCCGTCAGGATGCACGAGTCAACGGTGTGTAAAAAGCGAACATGAGGCCGGATATGCAATCCCCAACTCTTGGTTGGAGTCCGGCGGGTTTTTCAATGGTGATCCCGCAGCTTTTCACTGCCTTGGTGAGGGTCTGGCGGTCGTTGCCGATCTTTTTAATCACTTGCTGATTTGACTTGGTGAAATGCAATTTTCCCGCGCGAAACGTTCCACCTCAAAAACGCATCGATCGAAAGGGGGGCCCGGTCGACGTAGGCTTGGTTGCCTCGTTCTAGTTAGTTTCCGTCTTCCTGCTCACTCAGCAGCTGCAAATGAGAATCCGCCCGCCACTCCTCGATTTGGCGGGCGGATCCCACCAGCGCAGGAAGGGGCCCTAGCTGCGCAGATACAATTTCTGGGACTGTTTGAGCGTCATTTCTGGCTAGGCCATCAGCTCGCGACTATTCCAATCACCAACAACGTGATGGAGGTGGCGAAAACCGGTGCAAGCGGCCAGCGAGCTTTGTGAACACTGTTCTCCATAGGCTCCTCCCTTGAGGGATCGCACCGAGTACAAACAGACGCAGTTCCGGGGCCATTGCGCGCAGCGAATCAGACTTAGGTCCCTACGCAAGGCCAGCCTTAAGGCTCCGTTTGGAACGTCTAGAGAAGCTGCAGGTTTGGGGCGGTTTGGCGCTATGTTTTGCGCCCACGAGCCCACAAGGAGATAGCTATGAGAATGCATCTTTCCACCGCAGCGGCAGGATTTCTGCTGCTGGCCGGTGTCGGTGCCGCCGCCGCCCAGGACGTGGTCATTGACCCGCAGCAGGAAACCGTCATCAAGGAATATGTGAAAAAGCAGCCACTCGCTTCGGTGAAAGTCCCTGGGGTAGAGTTGAATGTCGGCTCGACGCTCCCGGACAGCGTCGAGCTTCATGAAGTCCCCAACGTCAAATATCGCTATGTCGTGGTCGACAACCGGACTGTTGTCGTTGACCCGGGCACACGTAAAATCGTGAAAGTCATCCAGTAACCTGAACGTCTGAGAAGACCGCCCGCCGTGCCGAAGGGTGCGGCGGGAAGCCAAGCATGAGCTCTCCAGAATGCGAGGCGCTGCAATGTCCCTCTCTCCCAGTCTATCCTCCGTCGGTCTGACTTTCCAATGCCCGCATTGCAACTTCGCCGTCGTCAGGAACGGCAGCTGGTTTCAGGTCGTTTCCCATTACAAGTGCGAGGAATGCGGACGCGAGGTCCGGATTACGTATCCCGATAAGATTGGCATCTTCCAGAAGCACGCGCACTTGGCCATGCCCCCGCCGGGAGCGAGGTAGATTTGCAGGCCCGAAAGTGAGTTCGAACTGCTGGGCGTCGAGTCCGAGCGGGCAAGGCGGCATTCGCCTGAAATCGGCACGCGGAGGACTAAGGGTCGGGTGGGGATCGCTGCTTGGAGTCGTGAACTGCGGGCTCCAAGGAGTGGCGAACGTCAGTTGAGTGCTGCCCATCCAGTCAAAACGATGAGGGCCAACGTGAGCAGCGCGCCAGAGACGTACAAGATTGTCCTGACACTATCCCCTTGGCGGCGTTTCCACCACGCAGGTAGATTCCCAGGTGGAGGAGGCGTATCGCGACGTGGGTCCAGACCAATATCGCCAAAGTGGCCGCTCCAACACCAACCATCATCGCTGGCACTGCGGGGACGATAAAGGGCGCCAGTGCCTCGACCGAATTCATGTGAACCCGGTCGATCCTATAGAGCCGGTTGTCGTCGTCTGCCGGGACTACCGGTCGTGCCAGCGCTCCTGCAAACCTCTGGACGAACCCGAGTAGACTGCCAACACTACCGATAGCAAGCAGCGCGCGAGCACGCCGAGAAGACTTAACCAATAGACTTCCATGTTGTCTCCACTCCCTGGAATCGCAGTGGACCAGACGGTGCTTGCGAGTGATGCTCGCAAGGGCGCGGACGGATCAGGCCGCCGCACCGGGGAAAAGGCCCTGGAACCGCCGCAGGTACAGCGGCCAGCCTTGATCGCAATCAACCCCCACGCGCACGCCCTCCCAGCCTTCGCCATGGCGTTCGAGATTCCGGTGCTCGATCTCGACCCGGGTTCGGTTCTCCGTCTCAGGCGTGAACCGGACTTCCCATTCGCTGGTTTTGTTCAGGTCGCTCTCAATCTGCCACCGAGGACTGATGTCCCAGCTCAGAACGAGCCGGCCGGGGGGATCGTAAGCCAACACACGAGCCCAGTGGCACTCGCTGCCGTCCACGCCGCGATCGTAAACGTGGCCCCCGACCCTGGGTTCGAAGATGGTCTCTGCGATCGGCACGGCAAGAAGATTGTGCTCGCGAGGTTTGAATTTCCCGAAATCCTCGGTGAAGACCTTGAAGGCACGCGCGATAGGTGCCTCGA
>NZ_JAMYPW010000038.1:0-61754 GCF_040320565.1 Mesorhizobium sp. M0664 | reverse complement strand
CTCCGCTAAACACGGGGGCTGCGCGGCGGACACGCCGACGTCAACGCAATGCCACGCCATTTTGCAGAACTTGACGCACACAACTGAGATTTGGCGCGTGACACAGAGTCCACGAGGCATCCTCGCCTTGGACGGCGGCTGGGAGTTTAGGACGAGCGTGAGGCGAGGCGCTTGGTGGGCGGCAGCAATGTTCCACCTCACCGACGTGATTGCGTTACCCGTGGATCGTCCTAGTCATCCAGCACTATTGCAGTTGAAGCGAAAAAGTCGCGTGAGTGCTGTATCCGGATTTGGAATCACTGCCTCGCAATTCCCGCGGCCAGCCGCCTCTGGAACCGTTGTTCTGCAAACCAATCCCGCATACCCCGGCCCCACAGCCCAAACAACCCCGGAGTGACATCCGCAAGCTCAAGACGCCAAGCTTGTAGTTCAGGCGGGATCGTAGCCAATTGCGATATGAAAGATGCCTTAAGCCGGGCCTGTTCCTTTATTGCACTGAGGCCTTCAATGGGGAACTGATCGTGTTTCCCGGGGAGAGCTGCTGCGATCTCAGCAATCGACATGTTGTAGGAGACACAGTCCGCCGCTTCCGAGCGGATGTCGGCCTCAATGCTGGTCAGAAGCGATAGTACCTCGGCGGTGGAGGCTTGCATCGCAAGCACGCAGGCAGCCGACGTGCGTTCCTCGGTCGTCCCTTTTAACATCGCGGCGACCCGTTCCTTCGTCGCTGTCAGCAGTGGGATCCTGCCAAGCAAGCTTGTATAAAAAATATCGCTGCGGCCTACTCGATCAATCAACTCATCTACTATCTTGTGTTTGCTCCCGCGCTCGTGTTCGACGTAGGCACGCCGAAGATCAATATCATTTGCGTCGAGGTGGTTCCCAAAAAATTCAGTGCTGTCGCCCCAAGCGACCAGCAGATCCAATAAAGCCGCTTTCAGACGCGGGTCGATTGTAAGTACAGCAGCGGCGCTCACATCCTTAAGGTCCGGCTTCAGAACGATCGCGATGAGAGGCAGAAAATCTATCAGATCGGCGCCCCCATCACCAAAGACATCCTTGAATTGTTGAGGCGGCTTCCCGTCTTGCTGCAATGTCAGTTGTATGAAGCTCTGAATGTTGTTCCACTTGATTATCAAATTAGCACCTGGACAGTGACGGGCAGTGGCCAACAATGCCGGAACCAGGGCTAGGGGTTGAGGGTGGGCCAGCACGTCGGCCCATAGTGGATCACATGGCGCGTTGGGGAGATAGGCCTGGAGCAATATCCAGCGCCAGTCGCTTGCTTCGTCCGGCTTCAGCTGTTCGGCGTCGCCCCGATCATCTTTCGGTTTTACCGCTTCCCTCCATTCGATAAACCCAGCCAAGGGGCCTTCCTCGGAGAGTTGCAGCCTCGCGACCATCCCCATAATGGCGTCCGCATCTAGTTGGCAGCCAGTGCGGGCGGCGGCATCGAGGACAAGCGACACAGGTACCAGTCCTTTTGCCCCCGCAAGTGCGTTTAGATATTTCTCGATTTCCGGACCGCACGGCACGTCCAATCGGCGGAGAACATCTGCGTGGGCAAACAACGTACCGAGCCCGCGAACGTCGAGGTACGCGAGGGTAGCGCCAACCTTCGGTGAGAGGCGAAGAAGTGCCCGCAACGCCGCTAAACGGATCTCCGATCGGTCGTCGTGGGTCCATCTCTTTAGCAGTGGCACGTCGTCGACTATGGCAACCTCGGTAAAGAGAAGCTTGGCTCCAAATCGGGTCTCGAATGGTGACTTTCGGTCATTGAAGATATCCATCGTTGCTGCGCGAGCCCCCAACCGGTCTCCTGCATCGGCGCTCTGCGCAGCCAGCTGAAGCCGATCATAGTGCGCTTCTACCAGAGGCGTGACCGGCTTCCCGAGAGGCGTGATAATCGGCAGATTGTTCGCACCCCCGTCGAGGCGCTCCGAGCCGTAGGAAAATTGCCACAGCGGTTTGGGATACCCTGGGAGAGAGAAGCGCGGATGTCCCTTGTAGGCGATGAGGTGCTTGCCCTCCTCAACCACGTATTGCGTGGCATCGATCAAGCCATACCAAGTGATCAAGATAAAGCAAATTGCGCTCACGATGGACACTGCACTGGCACGTACCATGCGCCGCAATTGTCGTGGGGAGTAACGGGCTGTCGCGAACCGGACTGCATCTAGCGTCTGGCCTCGCATCACGAGGACGAGCGGATCGCTGATGTAAGATCCAGCGAAAACCATCTCTTGTGGGGGGAGGTCGGGTAACTCCAATCGCTTTTCGGCGATCCCGGTTTCCAATCCTTGGATTAAGTCCGAGAAATAGACTGCTCCATCACCGTGTCCGACGACTATGTCACCATCGAGAATCTCGACCAGCGTGCGCCCGAAGAGGGTCCCCTTTCCGTCGGCTGTTTCCCAAGATTTCTGTTCGGCTCGCGCTGAGGACAACAGGATGCGAAACTCCCCCGTTCGCAGCTTCGTGAATGCTGAAGGCGCGTGCTCGACCACCGCGGCGCTGTTGCAGCAATCGAGCACTGCGAGCACCCCGCGACAGTTTGCGGCATCAATCAAGCTCCCAAGATCCGTCCCCGAAATGGCCGTTTTGCCAAGATCGCTCGGGTCGGCCTCGGTTGTGCAGAGATAGAAGTCGTCTTTTGTTTGGACCCCGTGACCAGCGAAGTAGAACAGGACCGTGTCGCCTGGTCCGCTCTGGTCTATCACGGCCTTCAGGCGGTCGCGCACCGCATCGCGCGTTGCAAACGTACCGATTAGCGGCGGATCGACCAACTCGCCCGGCACCGCGCACCCATCCGGTTCTTTGAGCGACCTAGTGATCGCTTTTGCGTCGTTCTCAGGGGACTCAAGTTTCGGCAGCCAATTACCTGGAACGGCTCCAACCCCTACTGCTACGACCCGAATGGTTCTGCCGAATTCGGCAGCCGTCGTACGCATCAGAACCAGGATGAAAGGAAACGGCGCTTATTGGTGGGACTTTGTTTATCGGCCGCCGCGACCTCTCCGCGTGCGATGGCCGGCGGACCGCCCTGACCGAGTGCGCTTGTTGCGCCCGCCGCCGAACAAAAGACGAGGAAGCCGTTAATCAAACCAACTAGGTACGCTATGAGCCCATCGCCGCCCGACGCGGCCACACCCGCACCAACGATCAGCTGAGCGACCAGCAGTCCAAGCCATTTCGGATTGAAGTTAAACGCTTGCTGCAAACCATTACAAATGACGAATGTAGCACCTGTCGCCCCACTCAACGTCAGCATGCTTTGAATTGTGAAGAAATCATTTGGCAATTGAGAACTCACGGCCGGCCCCTCCCCTTCATGCCGCACGCTTCCACCAGCGTCAGGCAGCTAACTTAAGTCGATGAGGAAATGAACATACGCAACCCGCAGCGGGCATGCTGTGTACTTGGTAAGCAGTCCCTTCGACTCTGAACATACAATATTAGAAAACAGCGGTCCTGCAACTTGCATATGGAGCGGGCGACCAGTGAACTTTCCCTGACCGTGAGTGGTGACGCCTCGCATGTACCACAGCAAAGTTGGTCCCAAGGCCGTTGCAAACTCCACAACATTCTGACCCCAATCTGGCAAGTGCTCCCGAGCTCACGCATCAGGAGCACAAGCACACCTAGGATGGCACTCGCCATCACTTGTCGCGGCGGGTCCCTTTCTTTGTTCTGGCGGGCGCTGCAGTCTTGGCTGACGAGGGGGCTGCCTCGACGTCATGCGGTGCCACAAGATGACGAACATTGATCGTGGGCTGTCCGACTTTTGACAGCGGAAACTGAGTTCCGACGTCTCGTTGCCCAGGGACATGAATTTCGATCGAGAGTCTTCGATCTAATATTTTTGCGGATTCCACTCGGAAGTCCACGGAAACCTTGGCCTGTTCGCTACAATTCGCGCACATTCCAGGATCGGTCGGCTGGAAGAAGGCTTGCCGCGCGACTTCTTTCCCGTCAGCTAGAAGATGGACGACGAAGGTACCAGGAACGCCCGCGCGGTTGATGTCCTTGACTCGGATCGACAACGGTGAAGCGCTATCGATTGTGAAAGCTTTCGCGGCAGCAATATTGCCGGCTGCGTTTTCGAAGGCCATCGTTGCAACCTCCTGAGGTGGCGGTTCATAGTCGATATCCATCATTGTGACGGCGTCAGCAGCGTGTCCTTGGAAGGGCGGCAAGGCGCCCAACACTGGATTGTCGAGCCATGTCGTCGGTTGGAGACAGGTCGACTTGAATCCTGCGAGCGTCGTAGCGCTGACACTCTTCTGCCATTCCAGCCAAAGTCGATCGAGATTGCAATGGTAAAACCAAAAGATCGGATCGAATGAAGATATGTCCTGATTTTCCATGGTCGTGCCACAGGCGACGTGGCCGTTGTCGTGAGCCTGCCAGAGATCGAAGTTGAAGGTCTCCCACGTGGATTGCCTGAGCGACAGTGCTATCTGGGCTGGCACACCGTAAAGGCCCATGTTCACAACAATCTCGTCCGCGTCATACCTGCTGGTCGTTAGGGGGTCGTAGTTATGCCCGATCTTGGCTTGCAAGGCATATTTCGCGAAAGGTTCCTCGTATAGGAATGCTGGCGGCTTTGTAGTCACATCCCAATAGGCCAGCGTAACATCACCGCAACCAGGTACAGATCGCAAAGCATCTTCGAGTGTTCGAAGATGGTAACGGTGCCATGCCAGGAAGCGATTTTCGTGATGCAGACAATGGAAAAGAGGGTTCTGGTCAATTGCCGGGAACCAATGGAGACCTGCAATGGCGAAATAGCTCTGCGGGTCGCTTGGCTCTCGTTTCATGAGTTCTGTGAAAGCCTGCTTCAGCTTCCCAAGCTCATCTGCGCTGAGCGCCGAAACCTCCTTACGCAACCGGTCGGCGGCTACGGCGGCCAAAGCTGACTTGCTGGCCATCGTCTGCTGGCTGGGCGTACCAAGGGGATAGTTGTCAGTAATCCAGTTGAGAAATGTCTGGACGCGGTTCTTGCTCCATTTTCCAGTTTCCCCCGGAGGCATGGTACCAGCCTCGGTCTGTGAATAGATCGAGACTGCGTTCGCGACTACGCCGTTATACGTGCCGAGATCGATGCCCTTCTTGGCCATGTGGTCCACATCGACCGTTGTAAAGTAGCTTCGAATGTCCCTAAACCAGGTCGGATGTTCAACCAAGTTGTCGTTGTCTGTTCTGGTCATTCGTCTCCCCTCCTTGCCGGTATCGTTAACGTTTGCGATTGCGAATTTGAACGGTCTGGCGACTAACTGCTCAACTTCGAGCGGCTCTCCGCCGTGAAATCTGAGGATCTTGAAATCACGGTCTCTTGACCGCGATGAAGGAGGCAGTGAAGCCCGCCGGAGCCCCATTGTGGGGCTTTGCTCGAATGACGGTTCCCACAAGAGATGGGATTTGCTTCACCCCGTTTGGCCAGCGATAGCCGATGCATCCGTTGTAGTCGTATTCCCAACCGTCGGTCTGGCTTCTCTGCCTTCCCGTTCCAGTGATTGCGAAAGCTGTTGGCATATCGGCGCTGCCCGGATTAATCCGCCCTGCCAAATCTAAGCCACCACTTCCCCAATCGATTACGCCCTTGAATCCAGTGTCAGAGATGGCCTCGAACCGAAATTCCGCTTCCGCGAAAAACAGATCAATGGCCTTCTGCGGATCGCCATCGACCATGTCGGGGTTGTTGATGAAACTGCGGTAAGTCCATGAGCCTGCGAGATCGGATATCGTCATGAACACGCTCCCTGGGGTTCACTTTCATTCGAGACTTTGTCGATACAGTCCGGTCCAGTAGACCGACATTCGATTCCAGTTCGTGGCGACACTCCGCCGCGAGGGTCGCGGCTACCACGAAAACATGCAGCGGGGTGGTTCACTCAGGTCGCTAGGGAACGGCGGTTGTGGATAGTACTGTATCGTCCGCTGTACATCGCGGGCGGTCGTATCGTCGCGTGTGAGCAGCCGGACAAGTTCGAGCGATTCATCGAGGCACGAGGAAATTCCACCGCCTGTGAGACGATTTCGATCACGATGGAAACGTGGAAACCCCGGTACGACCCGAACCTTCTTGAAGGATTTCAGACAGGGAAGAAATCTCCAGTGCGTTGTGGCCTCGTAGCCGTCCAGAAGACCCGCTGCAGCCAAAAGAAGTGCGCCCTCGCAGACTGAGCAAACCCAGGTCGCACCGCTTGCTGCTTGCACGAGATATTCGACATAGCGTCGGTCTCCACTGCCGTTCATCATCGGCGCCAGCGCTGCCGGGTTCCCACCGGGAACCCAGAGCACATCGGTTGTCGTGGCATCGGCGAACGAATGCGTTGGCAAAAAGCGAAATCCATCGCGCGTGACGATCGGGGCTTTCGCTGTTGCTACTACTAGACGGACTTCTAACCCATCCACCCATTTTAGGACCTCGTGAGGGCCAGCAACGTCAAGAAGGTCGACCTCATTGTACACGGGGATGCTGATGATCACAGAAGACCTCCGTCGAATGACAGGGGGGATCGCGAAAAATCGTGCGGAGCTATACGAAACGCAGCGAACCAGCGCGGTGGTCGCGGCACATGACGTCGTTCAAATATCGAAAAGGATACTATCGTCGCCATAACGACCCAATGGATCGGGCCCGTCACTACAATAGCGAGAAGCATGAAGGCCCAGCACGTGCCAACACAAGCTCGAGCATGCGATAGGCCGAACCGTAGGGCGCTAAATTCACCGTCTACAGAAGGGCCCGGAAGCTGATGGCATGCGTTGAGAGACATTTGCTTGAGCGGCGTAATCTGCCAGATCAGAGTGACGGTGCCGCCGAGGAGCGCTGGCATGAATGACGCCTGCATTAAGAACGCAATCGGGATCAGAACGACGCCGACTGCCACCCAGACCATGAGGTAGGGGAGCAAGAACAGCAAACTTACTCGCCACCTCCGGTGCCTTAAATTCGACTGCCAAACATGGAGCAAAGGTGCTGCCAGCAGCGGGGCCATCATCCCCATCAGCATGGCACACCACGACAACGCGACCACCGTCAGGTCGCCACCTGCAAGCGCCGCCTCAGCCCTGGCTGTGATCGTCTGTCCAGATGTTCCCGCTAAACACAGGTCAGGCATCGTCGGAATGATATTTGATCCGACCGTCAAGGCCCAGCCCAACACCGTGACGAGCAGCAAGGGCCATGGCAGGCGCAAAAGAAGTATCCACATGATGCTCATGAGCCGCATGTCATTGTCCTGAAAGTAAATACACTGCCAGATCGTTCCTCATGGCCCTCTACCAGCAGAGACGACGCTTGCTCATCAACAATGACGGCACCGGCTTGGCCAAGCTTTTCGGCGGCCTCAGCGGAGGAAGGAGGCTTTGCGCATTCCTTCTTCAGAATAACCTGCCTAGCGAAGTTTGCCGGCGTGCTTTTGCGCATCATTGGATGCCAATGGCGTCGAAGGCAGTCTCGACCGCCGACACACGGCGCGCCAATTGGTCGGCGTGCAAATTTCTGAACAATGTCCGTGCTGCGCTAAGTACGCCTCTCCGGCTGTCGGTGAATTGCGACGTACGTGAGAGTTGCTGAGTGACGGCGATATAGAAAATACCGGCGACCTGGTCCGCCTCGAAAACGAAGCCGCCGGCGTCTGAAGCAGTCATTATCAAATGTGCAGCCTTGTTATGTATGCCGCTGTTTGTATGCACCCCGCCCCAATCACCCCTCTGCGTATTCGGCAATACTCGAAAGTCATTCATATGCGCCGGCTGACCAAGAGAAGCCGGATCTGACAGGTCACGAAATGCTCCTCCCCCATTGGCGAAACCCTGGCCGAGTTTCCAGTCCCAACGGCGCCGGTCCGGCTCGCCTCGATTGGCAATAAGAATGCCAAAAATATCGGAATATGACTCGTTCAGCGCTCCCGACTGCCCGGCGTATTCGAGACGCGAAGTGTTGTCCGTTACGCCATGGAACATCTCATGGCCCACAATGTCCAAAGCGGCCGCCAAAGTCAGGAGTTGGCCGTTGCTCATAACCTGGCCATACACCATTTGCTGGCCGTTCCAATAAGCATTGAACCATTGCCTTCCGTCACGGCTCTCGCTCGCGACAACGCAGTTCACGCTCGCGTTCATAGGGCCGCCCTGATTATCGATGTTATTCCGAAGAACGACCGTGCGAAGAAAGTCCGCAACCGCTTCAGCGTTTGCATGGGCGCTCACCGCACCAGGGGGCCAAGCCGGCGTCACCTGCTGACCAGGTAAAGCCCCATCATGCACGTTTGGATCGTCGAACTGGAAATCGAAGGTCTCGATGTTATTTACCGTGTCCTTCAGAACGCTTCGGTTGCCGATCGTCTCAACTCGAATACTTCGCTGATTTTGCTGGGCATCGACTGCATTCTGCACCTCTGACGCCATACTAGGCGTACGCGGAAGCTCAGCAATTACCCTTCCCGTTTTCGCATCAACGACGTAGTCGAAATAGCGTGGGGCGATCGTATCGGTGCTCTTGGGGGCCCGTTTCGAGTGGGCGACTGGCACGTCCTCAAAGATGAATGCTAGGTGCCACTTAGCGCGCGAAGCGACATAGTAGTAATTGAGTCGCGGAGCGATGCCCGTAAGGTCTTTCTTGTAGGGTGGCTTATTCACGACCGCTTTAGCTGCCTCCGCGGGTGAAATCTTTGCTAGCGGCTGCACACCTGCTGGCTCGCCCAACGCGGAGTTAATGCTCACCAATCGGTTTTTTTCGTCGAGTTCGACTGTCACCAGCGACCCGTACACCGGGATATCATGAAAGGCTTGTCGAAACTTAACGGTTCGCGTGCCGGTTAGGGGCACCGTATCAGTTCCGATCGTTTTGAATTGGCTCTCCGCATCCTCCGTTTTGGGAGCAACGAACTCGGGAGTGAGTTTGCTTTCGAGCGTTTGATTCAGATAGCGCCTGGCTGCAGTTTCAGGGTCGACAGCTTCCGTAGCCGCAGCCGGGAAGGCAAACGTTGGGTGAGCTGCCTGCTCGCTTGCAAGTGCGGTGAATGTAGCGTGGGATTGCTCGTCCTGCGCGTGGATGGAGAATGACTTCAGACCGTTTCCGCTGCGGTCCACAACTGCGGTCGCCATGGGAGACTCTTTCGATCCATCAATTCTGTTTTCAGGTACCAGTAGCCCGTTCGTGTGCAGCCCTACTGGGTGTTATCGCATTTCTTCTCTGGGTCGGGTTTCCATTCCGCAGCTTTGAGCAAGGCCCCCTGCTGACAGATATCGGCGTCACCGCTCACGTGCCCGTTACGGTGCCATAGGTACCAGGAACTGGCTTCGGCGAGGCATGCGTAATGTTGTAAAGTGTGTCCTTGTCCTTCAGTACAACGCAGCCGCTTTCAACGCCCTTCTCTGCACAACCTGAGGCATTGACCTGTTGGGCGTGAGCGCTGAATGCAAGCGCTGCAAAGGCAGTTGTTGTGAAGATAGCTAGACCAAGCTTTTTCATTTCATCCTCCCATGATCCGTTTCTTGCTAAGCACATGCGCGCCGTTTGCTTTCAGGGACCGGCATTCCGTCGACAAAGGGCACTTGCGTTCCCCGCCTTACCAATAGCGAATTGTCAACGCGCAGAATCTTCCGAACGCTTGCGAGAGCGTCTTCATTCACGTCGATGTATGCGACGATGTACCATTCTCCGTTCTCTTCCCGAGCCATCCCCATCGGCTCTGCCCTCCATTTCAGGGCGCCGTGATGCGGCATGAAGTATGTTTCCTGAACACCTCCAACGGCGGCGAGGCCCTCCTCAAGGGCATATTCCATCACTGCGCAACATAGTTGGGTGAGCGTTCCACGCAGTCCGGTCGAGCGTTTTTCGGGAACGACGAAAGTCCGCGTCCATTCCGCCCAGTCGGGTCGACGAGGGACACCCGATCTCTCGCACATGTGAGGAAATATCTCCGAAACCATGTGTGGTTCGCTCGTTGGGATCAATCGAGCCGAGGTCACCACGCGCCCCTCTTCGATGCCAAGCAAATAGGTTGCGGCGTCCGTATCAAATTGGTCACGTTCACGACCATCCGGGCTCGGAGGGCGCCAACCTTTCTGGTGCACGAAGAAATCGTGGCGGCGGCGCAAGAACTCGTCGAATTCGTTCTCGTAGAGGCGCTTATTCAGCGCATTGACGACATGGGCAGTTATCACAACGCGACCCCCTTATCCTTCCCTGGAGGATAGTTGCAGGCTCGCTAAAATGCGTCACCTGTCCGATCGGACAGTTGACTAGGCTATGGATGGATTAGGCGCTTGCGAACTGCCTCAACTACGGCCTGGGTGGTGGTCGCAACCCCAAAGGCTTCGCGGGCCTTTGTCAGATGCCATTTCGCAGTCCGTTCGGTGAGCCCAAGGATCTGAGACGTTTCGGACGATGTTTTCCCCGCCGCGGCCCATAGAAGGACCTCTCTTTCGCGATCGGTTAGTAGATCTTCGTTCTTATCGTCTCTCTGTGAGAGTGCTTGGATAGCCATTCCTGCGTAAATGGCCATTGTCACCAACTGAACCTCCTGCCGAGGCGACAGCGAGCAGACCTTGGCTGAAGATGCAAACGAAAGTACCGATTGCCAATGACTGACACTAAGCATTGGCACCGCAAAACCACTCATGATGCCAAACTCAGCTGCTTCGCCCGCTACCCGTTGGGAGGCCTTTGTGCCAGACCATTTCGCCGGAACATCTGCCCAGAGAAATGGCTTCAAGGTCTTTGCCGAGTAGATGCAAACACCATCAACAACTGCATGCTCGGCATCGACGTATCGTTCAAACCAGCCGTTGGGCCAGCCGTTCAGTTCGACCATAGGAGCAAGCTTCTGGCCGCCAAGCGGCACGCCGCTCAAGATAAGATGTTCGAAGCCGAGGGTTTTGACCGTGTGAAGCAGGTCGGTGAGTAGTTGACCGACATTGGCATGTTTTCGACAGCGTTCGACGAAGTCAAACACCTCTGAATCGATCATGGCGTTTCCTCCCCGCCGCCGCCGATACAACACTTCCCCTTTTACCACCAATACCCTATTCAATGTGGAATCAATTTCCATTCAAATAGCGATGAACGTGCGGACTTTCGGAGCCGAGTCAAAGCAACCTGTTTTGTCAGATATCGATGCAGTTCCTGTCCAATGTTGATAACTTCGGTGTCGCCTCCATCGGGTCGCTGTATCGACGCTTAAATCCCTCGCTTGCTAACTACTTGGCGTCGATCGATTCCGGTCTTGCGCCCCCGATGCCGGTCGCCTGCTGGGGCCCACGCCGACGCCAGCATTGACCGTCAGTGACGATCACTGGTTCCCGTCTGTGGCCGTTCGGTTGCAGGCGGATCTTTTCGGTCCTATCCACCTTCGGCCAGCGGTGCCAAAAGGGGTAACAGTTTGAGATAGGAAATGTCTGCGATGAGAATGAAACGACAACATCGCATGGCGCGGTTCCGCGGCTGAGAGAACTTCGAGAGAGCCTTGGGGGGAAGCACTCGACTTGATGGCAACCAACCAAGCGCGGCGTCCAAAGGATATCCTGGCGAGCATTCGAGTTGGAGAGGCTAACACCTTCGGCAGAAGATCGCCCCAAAAGGGCTATCGGCGGTTCCGTCGCAGGAACGAAAAAGGAATAGGAGCAGAACTTTCGTGTGCGATTTATGCACACAACATCGCGTAATTAGTTGATTATATTTCTGTATCCGTCCAATCCATCATCGTCCCGACTCGCAATTTCGAGTTCGTGGTTGCTCGATCTCGATTTGTTGTCAGGCCGCTTGCCGACGATAGCAAAAGAACGCCTCCTCGATAGGGGGTCTTGCGATGTAGCGGTCTAGCGACTCGGCCCCCCACATTTGCAGCGGAACATTCTGTGGAGTATCATTTGTCCGATTTACACGTCGCTGTTCGCTTTTGCCGAACGAACTATTGAGGCAGCTTCCGCACAAAGCCACATCCTATTATGGCAGGACGATCTCGCCCTGTTGGGATGATATTGATATGCGGATCTGGTTGCACTCATGGCAACATAGCCCTGTTTCTTTGCCACGAAGCTGCCGAAGCAACTGCCTATTTTGGCTTCGCGCGGCTGCGGCCTTTTCGCGCCGATATCTCCGAGGCAGCGTCTATGAAGAGTGACGCGATCTCCTACCCGCCGAGAGGACTCTCTCGCGACGAAGCCGCACGCTACGTCGGTGTCGGATCGACGCTTTTTGAAGAGATGGTTGCTGACGGGCGCATGCCGAGACCTAAACACATCAACAGTCGGGCCGTTTGGGACCGTGTAGCGCTCGATATCGCGTTCACCTGGTTACCCGACAAAAACAACGGTCTGCAACAGCTTTTGGAGCGGAGCAAAAAGGAAGCAAGGAGATAGAATAGGCAGCTTGCGCATACGCTGCTGGCGTAATAAAGTCGCGGGCTCGTACGGAACACGCGACGTGAACGATCGTGAAAAGCTTGCGCATGAAGTTAAAACTTGGCGCGCCAAGGCAGGATTCACGGCCGAAGCCGCAGCCAAGGTGCTTGGGATACCGAAGCGCACATTTGAAGGCATTGAGCAAGGCAGGGGCTTCCCTTACCCGTTGCTCCTTCGGGTCGCCATGGAGAGCAAAAGCCCTTCGTCTCCGGCGACGATCGAGGTGCCCCGGCGCTTGGAACAGCAGAAGGCTGGAAGGAGGGCTTAATGGGCCGGCCATTCAAGGATGACAAATATCCCGGAGTCTCGTCGCGCCTGAAAAGCGGTAAGCTCGTCTATCGTTACCGCGGCAAGGGAAAGCCCGAAATTCGGCTTCCAGGCCGGCCGGGTGATCCAGAGTTCGAAGCCGCCTATGGACGGGCAACTCAAGGCCAGAGTCAGAAGGCCGTGATCATCGACTTGCCTGGACGGGCGTTGCCAAAGACTTTCGGTCATGCTGCCCGCCGACTTGAAACGACGATGGAATGGCTGGACTTCGACCAAGCGACCCAGCAGAAGAATGCTCGGCTTATTGAACGCTTCCTTGAGATGAAGGTCGACCCCGCCTATCCGCTGACCTGGCGCGACACGCCGATCGAGCATCTCGATGCCGACCGTCTGCGTGCGATTATCGAAGGCGTCTTTGGCACCAGACGGACAGTCGCAAAGCACCTGCTGGTAGCGATCAAAAAGCTCCTTTGGGTGGCGATTGACATTGAGAAATGGATCAAGCCGCAGGACGATCCTTCGCTGTCAATTCGCGTTCGCATTCCCAAATCGACGGCCAATCCCGGGTGGCCGATGGCCATTCGTGAAAAGTTCGAGTCGCGCCATGCGGTCGGCTCGGCGGCACGCACCTGCTATGCCCTCGGCTTCTGGCTCGGGAATAGACGCGGCGATATCGCCACACTGGAATGGGAAGATCTGGTCAGCGAGGAAATCGAACTGTTCGATGGCTCGCTGGTTTTGATCGAGGCCTTCGAGTTCCGGCAGAAAAAGAACCGAAACCGCCACGGCGGCAGGGAAGTGTTTATCCCCGTCGTGGACAAGCTGGCGCAGGCTCTGGAGCCGGTAGACCGTTCGAAAGGTGGACCGGTATTGAGGAATGGCTATGGGCGTCCGTTTGCGGAAAAAAGCCTCACCGGCATGATGGCACATTGGAACAAGCAGGCCGGCATTCCGGAGGGCTACACCCTGCACGGGCTCCGGCGTACCTTCGGCACGTATCTCGCCGAATGCAACATCCAGGCACGCGCCATTATGGAAGCGATGGGACATTCCTCGATGACGGTGACGGACGCGTACGTACGGGAAGCCAACAAGAAGCGGATGGCCGTCGATATCGCCCGCGCGATCAACGAGCGGGAGGCGAAACGCGACGCCATAAAGCAGCGGAAACCGCTTCGCGTCATCAAGTGAATGGTTTCAATTGGCCGGTGCAGGGCGGCTTATCTGCCGCCCTTTTTTGTTGGGCCCATAACGGGCCCAAAACGTTTTGGGCCGAGGCCACTTTTTCGTAATTAAATCAATGGTTATGGTGGGCCCGGAGGGTATTCAGAAAGCCATAAAAATCAATTGGTAAGAGATCAGTGGGACTTCAGAGCATTCAAATCTTTTCCAATGTTTTTCAATGTTGTTGTCCCACTCAGAAGTGCCTCAGTCCACCAAGCCGACGCACTGAACGCCTCACTCCGAAGGGAGGTTTGCGCAAGGCGAAAGGAAGATCGCGTCGGTGTGCAGCCTTCCTGAGAAAGGTCGCGGTAGCGCCAACTGCTGACGCTCAGCGCGAAGACATCAATGTCCTGTTATGGGGCCGTCAGAGGACCGGCCGCTTGTCGCGCCAAGAAGCGATAGCAGACATGCAACTAGGTGGTACAAAATCTCTAGCGTGACCCTTTCGAGACATTTGCGTGCGGCATTTGCGTCTCGAAAGCGGTTCTTTAGTGCTACCAGCACCAACGACCGTCGGCGGTCGTTCAGAACACGGGTTACCGTCTCTAAACCGTATATTGGACCGGGCAGCCGCCGGAAATTGATCGAATGGAGGTGATCGCATGTCAGGAGGCGTTCAAAAACGACCTACGACCGCGATCTTCATCGCGGCCGTTTTCATGGTGTCATTCCCGGCTATGCTGACAAGTTCTTTATGATCGGCAGCTTGCGGATCGTCTTGCCCGTCGCCGCCCGTAGCGCGTTGGCGACGGCCGGGCCGATCGGCGGCACACCCGGCTCGCCAACGCCCGTGGGCGGCTCGTCGGACGGCACAATGTGCACCTCGACGCGCGGCATCTGCTCGATCCTGAGCGGCATATAGGTGTCGTAGTTCTCTTGGTCTACGACACCGCCCGTCAGGGTCAGCTCCTCCTGGAGGATCGCGCCTAGCCCGAAGCCGATACCGCCCTCCATCTGAGCGCGGATCTGGTCAGGATTTATCGCGGTGCCGCAATCTACCGCGCAGACGACGCGGTCGACTTTGAAATCATTTCCATCGTTGAAGGTGATCTCGACCACCTCGGCGACATAAGTCGAGAGGCTTTCATGCAGGGCCACGCCGCGGAAACGGCCTTCCGGCAGAGGCTTGTCCCAGCCTGCCTTCTCAGCAGCCAATTTCAGCACGCCGGCATGCCGTGGATGGTGACCGAGCATCGACATGCGGAAGTCGACCGGATCACGGTTCGCAGCGGCGGCGAGCTCATCGATCAGGGTTTCCATTGCGTAAGCGGTGTGGGTGGAGCCTACCGAACGCCACCACAGCACTGGGATGTTCACGTCCGTGGTGGTCAGCTCGACCTTCAGGTTCGGGATCGCATAGGGCAGGTTGGTGGCGCCCTCTACGGAGGTCGGATCGATGCCGTTCTCGATCATCGCCGCAAAGGGCGAACCGCCCGCGATCGATTGGCCCACGATGTGGTCATGGAGAGCGACGACATTGCCTTCCTTGTCGAGCCCCGCCTCGACTGCGTGCACATAGGCCGGCCGGTACCGCCCACCCCGCATGTCGTTCTCGCGGGTCCACTGCACCTTCACTGGCTTGCCGGGTCCCAGTGCACGCGCTGTGGAAACAGCTTCGATAATGAGATCTGCGTCCGAGACCGCTCGGCGGCCGAAGCTGCCGCCGGTCTTCATCACGTGCAGCCTCACTTTGTCCGGCGTGGTGCCGCCTACTTGAGCGGCAGCCGCCTGATAAAGGTCGGGCATCTGGTGTCCGCCCCAGACGTCGATGGTGCCGTCTTCGTTGATTCGGGCGGCCGCGTTGAGTGGCTCGATCGAAGCATGGACAAGATAGGGGAATTCGTAGTGCCCTTGGATGACTTTCTCAGCACTGGCCAACGCTGCGGGAGTGTTACCGTCGTCGCGCGCGGTGGCCGCGCCCGGATCGTCTGCTGCCTTAGTGTATTCGGCCATGATCTCGGCCGTGCCGCGCCTTTCGGCCTTCTCTTCGTTCCAGGTCACCTCCACGAGATCGCGGCCCTTGAGCGCCGTCCACATGTCCCTGCCGACCACGGCAATGCCGCGCGGCGTCTGGACGACATCGACAATGCCGTCGAGTGCCTTGGCCTTGGAGGCGTCGAAGCTCTCGATCTCAGCGCCGAACTTCGGCGGATGGATCATAACGGCCGTATTGAGTCCATCCATCTTGAGGTCGATCGTGTAGGTCTGCGCGCCATTGGTCTTGCCGGCGGAATCGTAGCGCTTGAGGCTGTCCGATCCGATCTGGGCCCACTTGTCGCGCGGCTTTAGCGGCACGTCGTCGGGAACCGGCATTCCCGCTGCGGCTTCAGCCAGGTCACCGAAGCGCGCCTGCATCCCTGAGGCGTGCGACACGACCCCGGAAGCGACTGTGATCTCGCCGGCTGGCACGTCCCACCGCTGCGCCGCGGCCGCCACCAGCATGGCCCGTGCGGCAGCACCCGCCTTGCGATAGCGCTCCCACGACGAGCTCATCGACGTGGAGCCACCGGTTCCCTGCGCGGCCCCGCCCCAGGCGAGATTGCCGTAGAGCGCGGTATTGCCATATCCGCCGACCACGTGGACCTGCGCCCAGGCGCCGTCGAGCTCTTCCATAACCAGGGTGGCGATGCCGAAATAGGAGCCTTGTCCCATCTCGAACTGCGACGAGTGGATGACGATTCGGTTCTCCGGTGTGATCTCGACATAGGTCTGGAAGGGGTTCGCCTGGACCGCTGCAGGCGTCGTTTGTGCGTTGGCGGGCGCGGCCATCATTAGCCGGTAGCCCACGGCGAGGCCCGCGGTGGTGACGGCCGTGCCGAGGAGGAACTGGCGGCGCGTGGGCCCCACGGCATTATGCTTCGGGAGAAACTGCAACATGCCTCAAGTCTCCAGCCGGTTGGCGGTCTCGTGGATGGCCGCGCGGATGCGATGATAGGTGGCGCAGCGGCAGAGATTGCCGCTCATCGCCGAATCAATATCATCGTCCGTCGGCTTCGGCGTCTCTGTCAGGAGGGCCACGGCCGACATGATCTGGCCAGACTGGCAATAGCCGCATTGAGGTACGTCGAACTCGGCCCACACGGCCTGGACCGTTTCGCCGATCTTGCCCGACACGCCCTCAATGGTGGTGATCGAGGCTCCTTCGATGTCGCCGACTGCGGTCTGGCACGAGCGCGTCGGCATGCCGTTAACGTGAACCGTGCAAGCGCCGCACTGGGCAAGGCCGCAACCGAATTTCGTTCCTGTGAGTCCGATGCCGTCACGGATCGCCCAGAGCAGCGGCATCTCTGGATCGACGTCGAGTGTTCGCGCCTCGCCATTGAGGGTAAATGCGACCATGGCTTGCTCTCCTTGTCCTGAGCTGGCTATCTCGTTGCCCCTCCGCCCGGCTAGAAACCGGACTCTTCTTGCTGAGGCATAGCGACCACAGACTAGGATCGCGCAGCTCGAGCAACAAGCCGCTAGCTGGCAATCGCGAGATCGTGAAGTGGCTCGTGTCGAAAGGCTGGAGGCAACTGAATGTCATTTTTGGGCCGACCGGCCGGTCAGTTTCCGGCTCGATGACCTGGTTGGCAGTCATTCCGCTTCTAACCCTAAACACCAGACATGAACTGTAGCAGCATCATAAAAGACGACATCAAGCGGCGATTTTTCGTTGCGCTGCACCGCTAGCTCGTTCGCGTGGTTCATGATCCGCTGGTTATCCGCGGATGCTGGTTCACCATAGATGCCAACACAGAGCTTGCGAAACTTGCCACGCGCTATGCGGTTAAGGATGTGGTCGTCATTCGTAGCGAGCGAATGGCCGAAAATGAAGAAGCAATGGCTGGCGGTCTTCACATTCGCGGTGAACTGCTTGAAGCCTTGGTACAGGTGGGCATTGTGACGGATCTTCGCCTTCTTCTGGGCGCTGGTGGGCTGATGAAGGGCGGCTTAGGGTCATGATTTCCGGTTCATCGCGCTGCAATGACCGATGAGTCACAGACGCCGCATTTCGCGCTAGACCGCAGCTGCGGTATTCTCGATCATACGCTCACCCATCCTATTCGCACCTCGTTGCCCCCGTTCGCCGCACCTATCGATCGGAGGCTTCCAGCCTCGCGATAGCCGCGCTATGCGGCTGCACACAACCTGACGACGAACAGGAGCAAGATTGGACATACAAGCCAGCACAAGATCGCCCTCCCCCTGTCCTTGCTCGTTTTCATGCGAAAATAATCAACTGAGTGCTGCGGGGATAGCGAGGCCGATTTGGCCCACTTCAGAGCGAAGTCGGCCATAAGCCATTGACATTAAACATTTTGGTGGGCGCGGGGTGCTTGGAAAGTCAGAAATATCAAAGGCTTATTCGACAGTGGGACTGTGTTGCGTTGCTACGCTCTCCGGTCTTTTCCGTTTGATTTGTCCCACCCTGATGCCGATTGCGGTCATTCGCCGCTGCCTTGGTCAATTCCCGATTCCACAAGCATCCGGTCCTGAGTGGGCAGACGGCCTTCCTAGTGGCAATTAGCCAGCGACACGTTGACCTTTCTCGTCATGCGCGGGTGAAATCTGCGTTCGACCATATACGTCGTCGAAGCGAACGATATCATCCTCGCCGAGATAATCGCCGCTCTGCACTTCAATGATCACCAGGTCAATTCTGCCTAGGTTCTCCAGCCGATGCTTATGGCCGCAGGGGATGTAGGCTGATTCGTTTGTCGCCAGGAACAACTCCTGCTCGCCATTGACGATTTTCGCGGAGCCGCTGACCACGACCCAGTGCTCCGAACGATGATAGTGCATCTGCAGGCTCAGCCGCCGACCGGGCTTCACCTCGATGCGTTTGATCTTGAAGCGCTCGCCTTCCTCAAGAACCGTGTAGGTACCCCACGGCCGGTGTACCGTGCTATGGACCAGGTGAGCTTCATGTCCTGAAGCCTTGAGGCCCTCGAACAGCTTCTTGACGTCCTGAACGCGGTCGCGGGATGCGACAAGCAAAGCGTCCGGGGAATCGACGATCACCAGATCGCTGACACCGACCGTGCCGATGACGCGCTTGTCGGAGCTCACATAGCTGCCGGTCGTGTCGACCATATGCACATCGCCGCGTATCCTGTTCCCGCTTTCGTCGGGGGCGATCAAATCGGCCATTGCGTTCCAGGATCCGATGTCGTTCCAATCCATGTCGCAGGCAACCACGGCAAGTTTGTTCGTCTTCTCCATGACAGCGTGGTCGAGCGAGATTCGCGGGGCGGAGCCGAAATGCTCAGGCGCGAGTTCGATTTTGGCAAAGCCTTCGCCTTGACTGAAGCGCCCGTTCTCGTAGCTGTCGGAGACGGCCTGGATCACCGCGGGGCAATGCGATGCCATCTCGTCGAGCATGGTTTGTGCGCTAAAGCAGAAAATGCCGGCGTTCCAGAAGAAGCGCTTGGACGCGACATAGGCTTTGGCTGTGTCCAGATCCGGTTTTTCAACGAAACGGACGACTTTCTCACCATCCGCTTCGATATAGCCGAATGCCGTGTCCGGTCTGGTTGGGGCGATGCCCAATGTGGCGATCCGCCCGAGCTTCGCATGTTCGATGGCCCGGCACATGACGTCTAAAAATGCAGGCAGGTTGCCAACCATGTGATCGGCTGGGAAGACGCATAGAATCGCGTCAGGGCCTTGCGTTGCCTTGGCATGGATGGCGGCTGCCGCAACGGCTGCGGCCGTATCCCGGCCTTCAGGCTCGAGCAGAAAGGTGCGTGGCAGGACCACGGAATCTAGTTCGTCGAACTCGTCCTTGGTAAGGAAGAGGTGTTCCCCAGATGTCACGGCGACGAGTTCCACTACGCCCTTTATCGAACCGACGCGCAGCACAGTGTGCTGAATGAGAGAATGTCCATCTGCTACTTTAAGGAAAGGTTTGGGGTGCGATTGCCTCGAAGCGGGCCATAGCCGCGATCCGGCTCCACCGCTGATGATGACGGGAACCACTTTCATTAAACAACCTCGATTTCGTCTCTGGACGTCATTGCCCGCGCCCTTAGCGTCAGCGTCACGACCGCCGTCGCTCTAGGATGGTCTTGCGGCGCTCCGAGTAACAGCGAAGTTCTGGCGCGTTGCCGGACGGCCGCAGATGAATGATCTCGTCATTCTGTATTCGTGCCCTAAGGCCGTTGGTTTCATCGACGTCGGCAACAGTCCCGAATGGAGCCAAGAACTGCTGCAGTGTGTCCGGATCCTCGAGCCTGCGGATCAAGCTGAGCAGCTGCGGGACATTTAGCGTATGCCATGGCCCGCCTCTCGTGAATTGCGGTCGATGTCTCTATGCCTGTTCGTTGCATCTGCCGAATTGCCCCGGTAGCGGGCCCTAATCAAGATGAGAGATTCTTTGGCTGCCTTCTATCAAAATCAAACGACTTGGGTCCTTCAGATCGAACTCAATTACCCGCGGTACGAAAAGGCGTGCATATCGTGTAAAGGCGCTCGTCGGAGGAAACCGAATAACGGTATCGCAGCGCCCGAGAAGATACATCTCAACGAGGGCGGAAATTGCGCCGTCCATCCCAAGTGCTGCAGTGTGCAAGGGGCCGTCTTGATCGGATCGGAAATGCTTGGGGACGGTGAGAAGATCGGGAAACCTGGCCGACAGGTGATCCAGGATTTGCGCGCTGTCCGTGCAGAAGAACAGCCGCACAGGCTTGGGGTGCGGTAACGCTTTAGCCTTATCAACCGCAGTGCACACTTGTTGAACGGCGAACTCCGGATCGGCCCAGTAGGGCGCATGGTCCATGATGTCTTCACCGTTACCATGTCGAACATGAACCCCGATGATGCTGTGCCCCTCAAAACATTCTTGGTAAATGGCATCTATGCGTGTTTGAATTTCAGACCGAGGCTTGACACTCTGGAAGACCTGCCGCTCGGCATCCTCATCGCAGCGCCACATTAAGCAAGCGTCACACACTACTGTGTTCGCTTCGACATCGTGTTCGGCCTGAAAGAGCTCGCCCAACTCGTCGCGCTCTTGGAAAATCTGCTCATCTGGGCGGTAAAGGCAGTCGATCGCTGGCCTATTCCACCACTCCGGGAAGAATGGACCCGGGAAGGAAAAGTCGTTGATCCGGTCGTCGCAAATAGCCGGTACGCCAGCGATGTCATTGATCGGTTGGAAGAACACCGGAAAGGCATTTGTGAAGGGTTGGTCGAGATAGCAGGACCCGCGCCAGTCGACGGCTAGCGTTCGTCCCGACCGCTGAGCGTAGCGCCAAGCGGCCGCCAGCGACCACAGACAATCACCGAAGCCCGTACGCCTCTGAGAGACGACGAACCTGCGCTTTACCAATCCACTGACCTGCATTTTCGGAAATCTCGTTTCAGAGACGAGGTTGCATCTGGCTTGGGATCTCTTAATCGATACTAGTCGACCGTTACGCCGGGCGATTTGGTAGAGGCTGCGCGTGGGGCAGAAGAGCTCCCTCAGCACTGCCTATCCTTATCTTCTGTGACGCTCGCAAATCTTGACGCCGGGTACACTCGCTTCCGGTTTAAATTCAGCGTTCTCTAATGCGCCCGGCGACATGTGTAAAATTGATTGCGTGAATGTGGCCCATCCATGTGATGGATACTAAGGCGTTCCTTGACCATGAGCCTCTGCTGACGTGGGGCCGCGCTTAGCTAAGCGAAACAGCCGGTCGAGGCAGTCCACAAAGTCCCTTTTTCAGTCCAATTCTTAACTGCCTCAACGTAACATGTCATTTGCGGGCGTTTCCTGAAGGACGGATGTGCAGGACCCGCCAGCCGTCGAATGTCAGGCGCAGGCCATCCACGTCATTTATGGCCATCATGGCGTCGGTCCCACCGAAAGATGCGACACGGCGCCCTCTGACGCTCTCAAGTGCGCCAACATGGCGCAACTCCTGCCGGATAGCTTTCGAGCCGGCTGGACTGAGCGACTGGCACGCGATGCTGTGCGACGATGGCCGGGAGAGGAATTTTGGCGTCTGCAGCCATGTGGAGGATCGTTCCGACGGTTCTGCGGGTTCTCGGTGTCAGAGCCGACACCTGTGCGAACCCGCTCTCGTCCGTTTTCGACAGGCCCTTGAGGTTCATGACCCTGTTGTTCGCCGAGATCACCCGCCAGTTCAGCGATCCAGGTGAAGATCGGCACGCCGGTCGATGCGGCGATCATCGCCTCGGCCAGCGAAGATGATGAAGAGGGCCATTGGGTCAAGTACAAGCGCCGACCAGCGTTTCATTGCTTCAAAGCCCATTTCGGTGCCTACGCCGAGACGGCCCTTGTCGAGGAGATCGCCGTCACGGCGCCCACACCGAGGACGGCAACGCCGTTCCTGATGCTCTGCCCGACAATCCCGGCGAAGTGTTTGCCGACAGCGCCTACCGAGGCAATCATCTCGGCGACGCGGTGCGCGCCAAGGGTGGAAGGCCGCGCATCGTCGCAACCGCTATGTGGGGGCGCGACGAGGCCGAAAGCTCGACGCCTGGAACCAACCGATCCTTAGAATTTGTACTCGGATCGAGAAGATCTTCGGCACCTGTAGCCGGATGCGATGGCGAGGGCTGGCAAAGGCGGCCGTTCAAACACAGTTTGATGGTCGCCTCGTCCCGCCCATCGTTGAAGCCCAGCTACCGTTTTCGGGCTAGCGCGCCCGAAATTCCTTGGAGGTCAATACGTAATGCCCTACCCGGCTTTTCGCCGCCGTCTCAGATGTGCGGTTCGCCCAAAGCCCCCGACTGCCACGAACTTTGTCTTCGCGCGGAGCGAAACCTCGCGCCCACGACTTTGTGCCGCCGATGTGCCGCGCTGCCTGTCAAACAATCCATTTTATGGATGCACCTCATCCAAACAATCGATTTCACTGATCAAAACAATTTCCATTAGAAGACGCTGAAGCAGGCAAAGATTACTTGGTCAGCGCAAAAGAGGGATGGTGGAGTTCTAGTGTGGCTTGGACCCACATGCTCGCCATTTTATCTGGGAACGGCTACGTGCCCTGCTGGCGCAGGGCAATACGATTCTACTGGCCACCAACTTCGTGGAAGAAGCGGAGCGGCTATGCAACCGACTGTGCGTGCTTGAGAACGGATGTAGAATCCCAGAAGGGCGTCCTAACTCGCTGATTGATGAGCAAATCGGGTGCGACGTGATTGAAATCTATGTCGCTCACCCCGCGAGCTGAGTTCGGCACTCAGGCCGCATGTGCGACTTAGGCAGGTTAGCGGCGAGACTCTGTTTTGCTATGCCTCGAAGCCGGAGCAGGTGTGCTCGCTGGCTGACACTGTCAATGACGAGCTCCGCGCCGCATCTGTCGAAATCCTACCATAGGGTATGAGGCGGGCCGCCGGTGTGGCGAGCCAGATTCGAAACTTCAACTACCATAGAGCAGGAAGAAAATGGGCGAGAACAGGAAAGTTGCTCTGGTTACGGGCATAACGGGACAGGATGGTGCCTATCTCACGCGTCTTCTGCTGGAAAAAGGCTACGTCGTTCATGGGATTAAGCGACGTTCCTCTTCCTTCAACACGGGTCGCATCGAAGACATCTACCAAGACCCGCACGATCCCGATCCGCGCCTAATTTTGCATTACGGTGACCTCACTGATGCGACTAATCTCATCCGAGTAGTTCAGGAATCCCAGCCAGACGAGATTTACAACTTGGCCGCTCAGAGCCATGTCCAGGTGTCGTTCGAAACGCCGGAATACACAGCAAACGCCGACGGTATCGGAACATTGCGACTTCTTGAGGCGATCCGCCTCCTCGGTCTGAAGGACAAGACCCGCTTCTATCAGGCCTCGACTTCAGAGCTCTACGGCCTCGTGCAATCCGTACCGCAGAACGAAACAACGCCCTTTTATCCGCGCAGCCCTTACGCCGCCGCCAAGCTCTACGCCTACTGGATCGTGGTCAACTATCGCGAGGCCTATGGTATCCATGCTTCCAACGGCATTCTCTTCAATCATGAAAGCCCACTGCGCGGCGAAACTTTTGTGACGCGCAAGATCACCCGCGCCGCCGCTGCTATCTACCTCGGCAAGCAGGACAAGCTTTATCTCGGCAATCTCGATGCTCAACGCGATTGGGGCCATGCGCGTGAGTACGTGCGTGGTATGTGGATGATGATGCAGCAGGATCAACCGGATGATTACGTGCTGGCGACGGGCAAGACGACCCCTGTCCGCCAATTCGTCGAATGGGTTTTCGAAGATGTCGGCGTCGAGCTCGAATGGCGTGGTGAGGGAGTCGACGAAAAGGGCTATGATGTCGAGACCGGCAGATGCCTAGTCCAGGTAGACCCACGCTACTTCCGCCCCACGGAAGTCGATCTTCTCCTGGGCGATGCCACAAAGGCGAAGGAGAAGCTCGGCTGGGTGCATGAGACATCCGTGCGCGAGCTCGCCGCGGAAATGGTGCGGGAAGACCTAAAGGTCATGCAGACATCGGTAATCATGAAGGAAGCATAATGTACGATCTGAAGGGAAAAGCCGTGTGGGTCGCGGGCCACAAGCATGGTGGGCAGCGCTGTTGTAGGCCGCCTCGCGTCTGAAGACTGCAAAGTTATGGCCGCCCTGACGTTTCCCCCAAATTTTATCCAGTCGATTACCGGATAGCTATCTGCCTTCACCTACCTCGGCCTAGTGCAGAATCTTGGCCGAATGAACTCGGCGCTCTTGCTGCACACCAATGGTCCGTCCGCGCGAAGTGCGATCATACCGCCGCAGCTTACCTTCAAATCCGGCACTGGCGAGGATCTAGATCCAAGCCGACGGCGCCGGGCATCAAATAGAAAGCCGCCGACCCAAGCCAGCGGGCTTGATTGGGATGGCCCGCGCGGACGGTCAAGGCTGCGCCGGCCGACCATGGCGGAGGGACCACCTTGGTCAACGGCACGGCCCGATGACGCCGTGCCGATGTACCACAACATGCGGCGAGATAGAGCCTTCCGGCGTCGCGGAAAAAAAGCCCGCCGGTTTTGAGCCAGCGGGCAAGTTCTGGAGTGGCTGAGATCAACCCAGCATCAGTCAACGACCGGCGGAACGGTTGGTTGCAGTGGATGCCAGCTAGCCGCAGCATGCTGTGAATCGTAGCAAAGTGAAAAACAAAACTCTGGACTTCTAGGTCGGACTCGCCCCAATATTTGTTTGGGGGATTCACATGAAAATTGGAGCACTCATCGCAAGTGCAGCCCTGTGCGTCAGCAGCTGCTCTACGAGCGCTGTCGTGTCGGACAGCGATCTCACGGCAATGAATACCGTTGCGCTATGTCACGTTCTCGCCAGCAGCACGGACGAACAGTATCGTAGCAGGGTAGCGGCCCTTCTAGTGCGCAGGGGCGCAACAGCAGAGAAGTGCACCAGGCTTGTGCAAACCGACAATGCTGTCGCGACAGGCATAGCAATCGCGGCTGTCGGCGGCGCAGCTGTGGGTGTCGCTGCCAACAACGGCTATGGAGGCGGAACATATTACCGGCCACCGCCACCACAAACCTATGGCGTCGCGTGGGACCAATTCTATGGCCAGAACTACAGCGTTATCTGGCGCTGCCGCGACCGGTCCACCGGGCGGTTCCTTGACGATTACTATTGCGCCGGCCTGCCCATGGTCGACAGCGCATGGCCGGGCTGGTCGGCGTAGCGGATGAGCAGGCCATACCGCAAATATCGATCCAATCGGTGGCAGAGACCCACCGGTGCCAAGCTGTGGCGGCGCCAACTTGCGAGCGTGCCGGCAATGCTCGGTCTTACGGCAGCGGCGGTGGCCGCCTTCCTGGCGCCGTCGGGCGCGCAACGTAGCGACGATGCATCAAAGGCCAGCCCACGAAGGGCGGCGCCCGCCTCGCTTACCGGTGTCGCTTCCGTCATTGACGGCGATACGATCGAAATCCACGGCCAGCGCGTCCGCTTCAACGGCATCGACGCGCCAGAGAGCCGGCAGCTGTGCCGCGATGCGAATGGCGCCGAGTATCCTTGCGGCCGGCGATCGGCCGAAGCGCTGGACGCTTTCCTGGCCGCGTCGAGGCCGCTCGAATGCACATTCGTGACGTGGGACCGCTACCACCGCTTTGTCGGCGATTGTCGGCGCGCCGACGGCGCGGGCGTGGCCGCCTGGATGGTCAAGCACGGCCAGGCGCTGGATTGGCCTCACTACAGCCAGGGCGCCTATGGGGGGCAGCAGGCGCAAGCCCAAGCCTCAAAGATCGGCCTGTGGGCCGGGACGTTTCAGGCACCCTGGGAATGGCGCGCTGCGCACGCCGACGGCGCGGCGCCGTCGAGTCGCCCGCTGGGCATCATCAGCCGTAAGCTGGTCGCGCAGAGCGGCTATTCTTGCGAGCCGCGGAGAACGTGCAAGCAGATCGGTTCCTGCGACGAAGCCAACTGGTACCTGCAAAACTGCTCATGGGGCGGAAAACTCGATCGCGACAAGGATGGGATCCCATGCGAAACACTCTGCTAGCAAGATCGCTGCGGCAGCGATTGGCCTTACGACAGGCGTAGCTCTAGGTGTCCATGGCGTTTTCTGCGAGCGAATCCGTAACTGCCATGGATTTGACGCTCGCCAGTGCGCCCTTTCTCATGGTGGCAATTGCTGAGCTCACCAAAATACCGATAGCCACCCTGCTTTTTAGTGCGTCCTGGTTCTGGAAGCCCATGATCTTGGTCTTCCTCCTCGTTCTGGCAGGCATAACCTTTGAGACGGTGTTTATGGGAATGGAGCGAGCGGGTGCTCTGCGCCAACTGCGTTACGAGGAACTCGTAAACAAAATCGACGCGCTGGACCCAGGAGGCTATGAAGCTGGCCTCGGCCGACGAACTTGGCCGAAAATCCGATCAGGTCGAACAGGCGCGTTCCGAAATTGAGCAGCTTGCGTCTCTTGCGGAAAAATCCCGGGCGACCTTTCAGTCGCAGATTGCCGAGGTCAATGCTGAATTGGAGGGAACGACCGCCCTTACTCCAGAAGCGTCGCGCGTTCGCGACCAAGTGGAGGAAAAAAGCGCGGTTCGATTGGCGTTGATTCAGCAGCGCGACGGCGAAGCAAAGGAAGCCGTTGATCAGTTCGAGCGTCAACGCGACAGCTTTGTTGAACGTATCAAGATGGCGCGCGATTCCGGCGATAGCGACTCGGCACGCCGGCTAGAATCAGAAGTGGCGAAACTTGCTAATCCACGCACTAAAATTATAGCCAAGTTCGACACTCAGATAGAGCCGCTCGACCAAGAGGTCGCCGCCCTGCGTGCAGGTTTCGATGTTTGCGGGCAAGCAGCCCTCCTATGACTGCCGACCAGAGGCAAAAACTTATGGATAGACGCTCGACGTTGGAACAGACGCGCGACAGTGATGCCGGGGCTTGGCAGCGCCGATTGGATGACGCTGGCAAACGGCTCGCAGAAGCGCAGGCCGCTGAGGCCAACAAGGCACACATCTCGGCCCAAAACCAGGTCAGACAAGACCTGATTGCCAAGGAACTCAGCGGTTTGGAGAAGGAGCGGATCCCCATGGCGCGAACAGATCAGGTCCGCCGTATTGCCTCCCGCTGGTACGGCAGCAAACCTGAACTGGAGACTGAGGCACAGGCCGGAATAATCTCTGTGATTTGGTTCGGCTCGCTCGCGCTCATCGCCGCGCTCGCGGGACCAATTACGGCAATGGTCGCTCTAGCGCTCCAGCGCATTGCCGCCCGAGAAGAGGACAATTCAGAGAGCAAGACTTCCAGGCTGCTCCGCAGAATGCTTCTGAGTTGGCGTTGGCGCCGAATTCGAACGATTAAGGTACCAGTCGAAGTTATGGTCGAGAAAGAGGTTGAGAAGCGGGTTGAGGTGCCTGTGGAAAAGGTGGTCAAAGAGATCCTCTATGTTCCGCTCTTCACGGACGACCCCGAAGTTCTTCGAAAAGCCCTGGACCAAGATTTGCCGCCTGAGGTCGCTGATCTCGTGACGGTATCAATGAAGGACCGCAAAAGTGCTCGTCAGGCATAACACCACGCTGCTTGAACAAGCCGTCGATCTCGCCGTCAAGAGGTCGGCAATTCCGACCCTGCAAGCTCAAGCCGCGGCTCAAGAGAAAACAGCTCGAGCGACCGCCATTCGCCGAATGGCGACAGGCGGGGCCATTGCAGTGGCGGCAGTCGGGATTGGGCTGGGCATCAAGCTTGGTCTCTGGGATAAAACCTTGCCGGAGCCAGTGGCTTTGCCGACCATAGAGCAGCCAAGCGATCTCACCTCCCCAACAGATGAGCCGCCTATTCCTGTTCCAACTCCAAAGCCAACTCAGGAGCAGGCGCCCCAAGGCGTCGCGTGCCTCTTCAACATCCTTGATCTGCTGGATCAGCAACTCGATGCGATCAAGCTCGCGGCTGATCTGCGCTAATGAGCGCTGGCGGCAGTGGACGCCCATCTGCGGTAATGAGCGCGTCGAGACATCTGCGTCGATCGCCTTTCAACGGTTCGTATCCGGACACACCTTGGCTGAACAAAAGGCCCTTTATCCTGTTGACGTGCCTGATCGCTCGTTCGTCAGAGCCTTCCGCTCCCGCACCAACCGGCGACGGTCTTCCTCCTCCAGCGTTGGCACTCGCAACATGGCGCAAACCCTAGGCTCGCCGCGGTTGTAGGCCAGCAACGCTCGAACCAGTGCTTCCCCGTCAATCCTGTCGGTCTTGGCCCGCCGGCGGCGACGCGATGTGGCAATGGATGCCGGGTCAACGACATAACTCTCGATGCCTTCGCGTTCGAGGACCCGATGTATCCAGAATCCATCCAGACCAGCTTCCTTGATTGATATGACCCGGAAACGCTGCCCTGTCCGCACTTCCGCCTTTCGTTGCAGCTCTGCGAAGTGATCGAGCAAACCCGGAATGTCGCCCCCGACACGAGGTGTCTCGACATTCTCTCGCCCCCACCTGGCGAAAGCGAAGTCACGAGCCATTTTGAACGAGACAGTTCTAACGAGACAAATATTGCGGCAAGATCGACGCGGATAGCGGCCGTGGTGTTGGCTTGCATGCTGACCTCCAGGTGATGTTTGGCGGCTTCACTCTGGCAGAGCGCTGGTCGCCTTCCATCCCCATAGGATCTTCACGAGAGCGGACTGGCAGCACACAGTATGATGATGCTCAGAGGCGGCCGTTCCGCTGTTGGCCCGTGAGCTGACGTCAAAATTCCTTGGGCATGTCCGATAGTGTGAAAACCGTATTTCACACTGACGACATACACATCGAGGGAATTTGCGACATCTACGCACCCTACACCTGCACCCGGATCTCTTCGGCTCTCGGTGGACTTGAGTAACTTGGCCGACGATTTGGCGAGTTTGGCGAATTTCTCGTCAAGCTCGCCGACCTTTTCGAGGTGATTCTTCTTTGTCACCGCGCGGTCATCCAGACTTAGCTTGCCGCCAATACCCTCATCGCACTAATTGCTATAGGACCGTCAACTGCCTTGGCGCGAATCGTAGCAATCAGATACGGTGCTAAATAGTTCGTCGTGAGGGCGACGGGGGTAAATACTTGGAACACGAAGCTGTACGCCAGATACATTATATCCAGCAGGCTCTATCCCAAAACAAGAGAGCGGTCGGCTTCTTCATTGGAGCCGGATGTCCGCTATCGATCCGGTTGGCCGACGGCTCGGCCTTGATCCCTGACGTCGCCGGCCTAACCAAAGTGATTAGCGAGACCTTCGCCGTCGGGGCGCACAAGGAAGCATGGAAGAAGTTGCTCACGGCCGTGATCGAGGACGATGGCGGAGCCAATAATATTGAATATATCTTAAGCTACATCCGGCAACTGGCCGCCGTTGCTGGTCCTAGTACAGTCAGAGGGCTCGACCGAACAACGCTCGATCAGCTGGATGCCGAGATTTGCGCCGTCATCAGTGAGCAAGTGGATAAGGCCCTGCCGGATCGCAGTTCTGCGTATCACGACTTGGCGATCTGGGCCCGATCGATCCGACGCGCCAAACCGGTTCAGATATTTACTACCAACTACGATCTCTTGGTCGAACAAGCGCTCGAAGAGTCCGCCACACCTTATTTCGATGGCTTCGTCGGAACTCGGAAGGCGTTTTTTGACCTTGGGGCCGTAGAAGATGAAAACCTGCTTCCAGCTCGCTGGGCGCGCTTATGGAAAATACACGGCTCGCTCAATTGGCGCTTGACGGGTGATGGCAAGAGAGTCGTGCGGTCAGACAACCGCGACACGAGCACCTCGTATCTGATCTATCCGTCGCATCTTAAATACGATCAGAGCCGGAAGATGCCCTATCTGGCAATGCTCGACCGATTGAAGGCCTTCATCCTTCAGCCGAATGCAATCCTGTTCATGTCGGGCTATTCGTTTAGCGATGAGCACATTAATGACGTCATCTGCAGGTCTCTGGAAGCCAATCCGACCGCCCAGGTCTTCGGCCTTATATACGGTGATCCCGCTGATGTTCGTTACAAGAAGGCTCGCGAGTGCGGACTTCAGCTGCCGAACCTGAGCATCTTGGGCGATCATTCGGCTATAATCGGGCGAATTGAAGGGCTCTGGAAGGCCCTCGCTGATGACGTTTCCTCTTCTATACCACCGGGCATAGTCATCAAAGCGGCCGACGGAAAGACAAAAGTCGGCGTAGGTAATTTCGCTCATTTCGGCTTTTTGATCCGTTATCTCACCGGTGAGGTGACCGAAGATGACGCCGTCTGAATCGGCCCTCGCGACGGTCATTGGCACGGTTCAGGACGTCAGTGGAACGACTGTGAGCGTTACGCTCGGTTCCGGGCAGCATTCGGGGCTGACCTTTGTCAGGGGCCAAGGCTACCGCATCGGCCAGATCGGCAGCTTCGTCAAGATCCCGGTCGGCTATACAGAATTATTCGGAATCGTCAGTCAGGTGGGAGCCAGTGCTGTCCCTGCCTCCAGGGTCGGAGAGCAGGCAGAAAGTCATCGGTGGATGACGGTGCAGCTGATCGGGGAAGGTCATAAGTCCGAGAGCTTCCAGCGGGGCATCTCCCAGTACCCCACCATCGACGACGAGGTTCACCTCGTCTCCGAGACCGATCTTCAGGCGATCTACGGCCGCGTGGGCGCGCTCAACAACTACGTAAGAGTAGGACACATTACGGGAAGCGAGTCGATCGACGCCCTTGTCGACATCAATAAACTGGTCACGCGCCACTCGGCAATCGTCGGAACCACGGGATCGGGCAAGTCGACGACCGTCGCAGGCATCTTATCCGCGCTGTCGGATCCAGGCCGGTTTCCATCATCAAGGATCGTTGTTCTCGATCTTCATGGAGAATACCCAAAAGCGCTGGGGGATCGGGCGAACATTTTTCGAATCAATCCAAACGCCAAGGCCGCCAACGAGCTTCCGCTCCGCATCCCCTATTGGGCTCTGAATTTCGATGAAATGCTCCGCCTGACCTTTGGGGCTCTACCGGCAGACGGCAAGGCGCGGAACGTCATCCTAGAACGCGTGATCGCAGCCAAAGGCGCGTTCCTGCGCACCTACCCACTTGCCGGGATTGACGAAGCCAGTGTCGGCGGAGACAGCCCTGTTCCCTTCTCTCTGAACAAACTCTGGTATGACCTGTATTGCGCCGAGTTCGGAACTTACAATCCCGCGCTCGGCAATCCATCTGATCCGAGCTCGTGGATGTATGAGAAGGATGGCGCGGGCAACGATATGGTGGGCGACGCGATGAAGGGCGTCGCTCCTCGCTTCCGCAGGGTCAAGGATATCAAGGGGGACGATGAGAAGATCCGCTATCTTCCGGACCCTCTCAATCTCGCCAGCGCGCTTGAAAATTTAGGGTCCAAGCTCCGGGTGTCACGGTTCGACTTTCTTCTGAAGGCGGGTGATTGGCATCCTGCCCTGGACGGAAAGGTCGAAAAAGACCTAATGGAGTTGATGAAGCAATGGATTGGGGGCGCTCGCAACACCAGCATCATCGACCTGTCCGGCGTGCCGTCATCCATGACCAACGACATCATCGGGGTCGTGCTGCGCGTCCTCTACGATGCACTGTTCTGGGCTCGAAACCTCTCCGAGGGAGGGCGAGAACGTCCGTTGCTGATAGTCATGGAAGAGGCTCACAACTATCTCAACGGCGCTAACGACGGCCTGGCGGCGAGCATCGTGCAGCGGATAGTCAAGGAAGGGCGAAAATACGGCATCGGTGCAATGATTGTCAGCCAGCGCCCCGCCGAAATCGATCCGACCATCCTCTCTCAGTGCGGAACTTTTTTCGCGCTACGGCTGAGCAACGCGACCGATCGCTCACACGTGACGGGCACGCTCTCGGACAATCTTGAGGGTCTGACGAACATGTTGCCTATCTTGCGGACGGGAGAAGCCATAGTGCTAGGCGAAGCCGTCAACATGCCGATGCGAGCAACTATCCAGGCCCCGCCCAAGGACCGCAGGCCCGACAGCCAGGATCCACTGGTCTGCGACGTCCAGATGCCAGAGGATTCCCAATCGCCGGGCGGATGGAATATTCACCTCAACGCGGACGCATCATACGACGATTTCGTTCGTGTCTGGCGGCAACAGAATCCTTCCCTCACAAACTCCAACGAGGCCTAGATCATGGCATTCCGAGACTTTGCACCATTCACTTCCTCCAGCATCCAGGCATTGCGATACGATGAGGGGACGCAGGTTCTGCAGGTTCTGTTCAATAATGGAGGCGTGTACGAATATTACGGTGTGCCGGCACGTATGGCTGAGGAGTTCGAACGGTCCGAGTCAAAAGGCGTCTTTCTAGCCGCGAACTTGAAGGGACACTACCGCTACAGCCGCGTCTGAACCCTGGAGGCCCCAACCGCATGGCAACCGTCTCGCTCGACCAGAAACGACGCCGGGTCGAAATCTCGTCCTTTGAGCTAGCAAACGAGGTGGTGTTCGCCTTCTTCAACCGGTTGCCTGCAGCCGATCGTGATGAAAAGCTGCATCGAGCGCTCTACATCGGTGTCCTTGCTCTGATGGAGGACCGGCTGTCTTCGTTCCTCTCTCAAACTGCAAACAGTCTCGGCACCGAACTGGAAAGCCTGAAGCTGATCTTCGATATGAAGCAAGAGCTTTTCTACAAAAGCGCCGCCAAGGGTGCGCACGCTGAGATTGAGATCGCGGACTTCCTCAACGACCTCATCAAATCACGCCGGTTTGAAGACACCGTGCATCTAACCGGAAGCAGCACAGGACTGCTTCCGCGGAACAAGACGGGGGATATCCTGTGCGAGATAGCGGGGCGTCCGGGCGCGCGCATCGCTATCGAGTGCAAGTTCGACAAGGGTATTCGGCTCGGCGACATCCGATCCAAGGACGTCTTCTCCAAGTCTTTCGACACCGCCTGGAGCCAACTTCTGGAGACCCAAGCCAACCGCGACGGACAGGCCGGCATCATCGTTCTGGACGCTACTTTGGCTGACAATTCGGTGCTCGCCGAAGTCAACGACCTGAAGTTCATTCCCGGTGTCGGTTTTGTGGTGATTGTGGATTCAGCCCGCGGCGACTACCGCAACTTGGCGATCGCCTATGCGTTGGCGCGGGACCTTGTTCTGCGACCCAAGAGCGATGACATCGATTTGGAAATACTCGCCCTCATCGTTAGCCGGACTGCGAAGGATCTTTCTGACGCGGCAGCCATCCGCTCGCTTGTCCTTTCCAATATCGAGACTGCCAAAGCGATTCTGGCGCGGCTAGAAAAGAGCATTTCCCTGATGGAATTCAACGGCCGGTATCTGGCGAAATTCATGAAGGACGGAACCCTGTCGAAACAGGATCTAATCAGCTTCTACTCCGGAGAGGAGGTTAGGGAGCGCTATCGTGTGGTAGAACAGGAAATCAGAGCCCTGGGCACTTAAGCAGCGTAGAGAGACTAGAGAGCTTGACGCCGCCCGTTTTAATGGCGGGTGACAGATTGCGTTCTTCGGATGGGAGAGTGCCGGTGTCCAGCAGGTTACGTGTGTTCATTAGTAGCACGATGAATGATCTCGGCGATGCGCGTCGGGCCGTGTCTGCACGGCTCAGCTCTCTCAACCTTGAACCCGTCAATGCCGAAAACATGCATCCCGATGGTAGCGCCAGTTGGGACGTCATCCGCGCAGAGATTGAGGCATCTCACCTCTTCGTCTTGCTGAGTGGAGACAGCTACGGTTGGATCCCGCCGACCGGCCCTGGAGGCGGCGAAGGACGATCGGTAACGCATATGGAGGCTCTGTACGCCAAAACGATCGGGCTGCCGATTCTTCCCTTCTTCAAGAAGATCCCGTACGGATCGTCCAACACCACGGTGGAGGCAATAGCGCGCGACTCGTTTCGCCGGGAGGTCGGAGATTGGGAGGCTGGCCGTTTCAGGCAAGAGTTCGAGTGGATTGATGAACTCGAGCGCAAGGTAGGAGACGCTTTGCTTGATCTTTTCCACCGCTCGGTCTTGAAGGAGATGGCCGAGAAGCGGCTCACTGGCATCCGGACACTTACGGGGGCCTCTGGACGGAAATTCGACAGGATGCCGATTCCTACCGGCTTCGTCGGTCTCGACCCGGTGCTCTTAGCTGGCGCAGGCATATCGGTGTCTGCTGGACTGCCGACGGCTAACGTGATGATTGAACTCTTCGGCGCGCGTTTGTCGCTTGGCATCGACGGGGACCGTATCCTCGCGAGGCACCGCTTCGCGGACGTCGCTTCTGCCGTTGAGCGCCGGTTCGGCCGAGCGGAGCTGGAAAGGACTGTGGTTCAAGCATTCGATATGGTGCAAGGTGTGGCGCCGACGCTTGGCCATCTGGCGGCGGTCTCAAGCTTCCGCCACATCGTCACCACTAATTACGACGACCTGTTCGAGCGGGCCAGCGTCGCACGAGGCGTGCCCTACACAGTCCGATCATCGAACGGTGAGGTTCGTGGGGACGGAGAGCAACTCACCATATTTCAGGTCGATGGGTCCGTCGGTAGCCCCTCTTCATTGATTGTCACCGAAGAGGACGCAGCCCACGCTCGCCTCGACAGTCTATACTGGAGTAGCATCGCCCAAGTGATCGGGAATCGACCAGTGATTGTTGTTGGCCACTCACTCCGGGATGAAAATGCGAGACGCGTGTTGGTAGAGCGCGGTAGTGGAGCCGGGCTCTACGTGTCAATCGCCAGTGATCCGATGGACGAGATCCTGCGCGATCGGTTCGGACTTGCGGAATGTGTCGGCACTGCGGACGACTTCCTGCAATCCTACGAGTACGCCCATAGGCAGGCGGAGAGCGGAGCCCTCACCCTGTAGCAATCGTTGCGTCGGCGAGCTACGATCTATACGACCATCCAAAGGCCACGCTAGAAAAACTCGGACGGGTTGGACTGCAAGCGGCCCAAAACAAAGCCCTCACTGTCTGGCGCTGTCTTTGGATCAATTCCATAGTAGAAGTGTTCCCCAAGAGCCTCCTATGGATAATTCGATCTACTAAATTGAGTCGTTCCTTAGAGAAGACCGTCTCAGTGTGAAAGTCCCATTTCACACTCTCGGACGATTCGAAGGAATTGTAGCGTCTGCTTTTAGGAGCCTGCATAACAGTCCGCAACGACCGACAACGGGCGCAGAGCCGGCATTGGTTCGGGGCAGATCAGCTCGTCTTTTGTGCCCTGTGTTTCGGCTTGCCGCCGGCAAGTTGCTTCAATGCATTTGCCCGCCTAGAAAGGTGCCCCCTCGGACTCACTGGTCGCTGTCACTTATTCGGACCCTGAAATTGGCTGCCGCCGCGATTTCTCTGACTTGTCGACGACAGGGAGCCCTTCCTTTCTGGCCTTGGCAAACGCTCGATCGCTCTCCAGGAACTCCGCCAGCATGAACGGGATGAGTTCCGCTACCGATTCGGACTCGCCATAGGTCTGACGATAAAGCGCCGCATAGTCCTTCAGTGCTTGGTTCAGGTCTGCACTTACGCTTATGGTGATCTTCGAAGGTGTCCGATCCGGAAGTTTGCCGAGTTTCAGATTGGTCATGATGACTCCAGTCAATTCGGGTACGGTCGCAGCACAAGATCCTTGTGCACGATGACGCGCAGTGGCCAACCAGGGCGGACGGTGATCGTGGGCTGAATATTGAGGTTCTTCTCGGTGATGCGCTGGCCAGCTTGACTGACGTTCTGCTGAGCGGATTCGCGGATTGCTTTGACCAGGTCGCTTTCGTCTTGCCCGAGGCTCAGCTCGGTGCCGACCCCCAGCAACGTGGCCAGCGCAACGCCTTTCATCAGCTGCCAGGTGTGGAAATCCACCTTGTCCTCAAGCCCGGCATAGCCGGCGGTGTCCGTCGCCGGCAGATTGTCGATTTCGATCGAAGAGCCGTCGGGCAGCAGTATCCGTTGCCAGACCAGCAGCGCGCGCCTTTGTCCAAAGGCAACAACGCTGTCATAGGTGCCAATCAGGCGAGAGCCTTGCGGAATGAGCAAGGTGCTGCCGGTGACTGTGTCGTGCACATTCTCGGTGACCTGTGCGACGACGAGGCCGGGCAAGTCGGAATTGATGCCAGTGATCAGGCTCGCTGCGATGACGCTGCCGGCCATCAGCTGATACGGCGAAGCCGGCGTCTGCAGTGCATGCAGATTGTAGATTCCACTTGTGTTCCGCTGGCTGACAAAATCGAGCTTGCGCTGTTGATTGTTTTGGTCGCCCTCGGCCGGTGCAACGGAAGCTGAATCGCGTGCGGCATCGGATTGTGGAGCCGTTCCATCAAAGGGTGGACGCCCGCCCTGCCCGTTGCCGGCGGCATCCGCTTGCCGGGGTCGATTTTCGATCCGGAAGAAGATTTGCGATTCGCGCGCCTCGATCGCCTGCTGTGCAAGGCGCTGCTCCTCCGCCGAAACCTCCTGGCCCGGCGCGATGCCCAGCTGGCGTTGGTGCTCAAGGATGGGGCGGCCGAGGTCGCCGGGCAGCGGTGGTCCAAGCACCGGAGGCTTGGGCTTGATCCCGGAATAGTCCTTGGGCAGCCTTTCAATTGCCTCCGCGGTTGGCTTCCGCTCAGTGTTGTAAAGCTCTTCAGCCTGCTCTTTGATGCGCAGTGCCGGTCCCTGCAGCGCCATCATGGTGATGCCTAGAACGGTGCCGGAACCAACAGCTGCAATGGCGACAATAATGCCGCGCTTGAAGCGCACAGCGCGGCGGGGCGGGGCCCGCAGCTGGAGCTGTTCTGGATCGAGTTTCGGTGAAGGATCGGAGCGGGAAGTATCCGTCATGGGCCGTCCCTCACCTGCTGGAACGCGAAAAGAGCAATATCCGCCGCGGCGCTTGCCTGCCGTCGGTCCTCGTGATGCGCACCACCTGTTGCTGCTTGGCGCCGAGGCGCAGTTCGGCCGCGGCGAAGAGGCGATCGACAATGTAATAGTTGCCGCGTATGCGGTAGTTGACGAGCTGGTTGTCCCCGTCAGCACCGACGATGAAGAGCGGCGGGGCCTCGCCCTGATCGATGCGGCGCGGAAACTCGATGTAGACCTTGCTGCCATCATCGAACGCGCGCGTCGGCCTCCAGGGCGGCATGTCGCCGGTAATCGAATAGCGGAAGCGAATATTTTCGAGAGCCACATTCGACGCCACTGGCATAGCAGCCTCGGCCTGCGCATCGCGCCGGCGTAGCGCGATAATCTGGTCCTCGCTGTAGGTCCAGGAGATTGCCGCCATGGCGGTCTTATCCGTGCTTTGAAGCTGCAAGTGATAGCTTCGCCGGTCCGTGGTGATCACCAGATTGGTGGCAAGTCCTGGCGCGAAGGGCTTCACCAGCACATGGGTGCGCTGGTCATCGCCGGAGCCACTGACGGTGTCGCCAATTACCCAGCGCACTGTATCGCCGGCCGACACGGATTGGAGTTTCTCGCCTGACTGCAGAGCGATATCGCTGACGCGCTCCGGTGCGGCATAGAGCTGGTAGAGCGCGCCTTCGGCAAAGGGGTAAACCTGCACCGCATTCACATAGCCATATTTGGTGGGTTGCTGCGTCGCCGCCTTGTTGGCATCGGCGACACGTTCTTCAGGCGAGCGCCTGTCTTCAGCAGCCTTGCCCGGCTCGGGCTGCAACTGGCCGGGCAGCGGTAGCGGTTTCGGCACTTCCACGACTTTGACGGGCTTCTCCGGCGCCTTCTCGATTGCCGCCGGTTGGAACTTGGCAGCATCATAGGAAATCTGAGGTGGCGGCACCGGCTTCGAGGCACAGGCGGAGATGACCGCAGCCGACGTCGACAGGACCAGCGCAGTGCGGAGCGACGAGAGTCTATTTTTCATTGGCGGGCTCCTTTGGGGGAACGGAAGTCTGCGCGGCACTGTCGAGCTCGCGCGACCAGTCGATGGCATTGATGAAGACGCCGAGCGGGTTTTTGCGCAGCTGATCGGTATTGTTCGGCGGCCGGATCACAATGGTGAGGATCCCGGTCCAACGCGTTGTGCTGGCGAGGCTGCCGCGCTCAAAGACCTGCTCGGTCCATTTGACTTGAAAGGAGCTGTCGGACGCTCGAACCACGCTCGTCACCTGCACCGAGACGCTGCGCGTGCCGATCTTGCCGAACGGGTCGTTGGCCTTAGCGTACTCGTTGAGAAAGAGGGCTCCGCGGTCGGTGGCAAAGTCGTAGGCCGAGAGCCAATTCTGCCGCACCAGCACCGCATCGGTGGAAACAGAGCGGACATTCTGGATGAAGCGGCCGAGATGCCAGGCGATCTGGGCATCGGTGGGCTCGTAGTCCCGGATTGCTGGAGCGACGGCGCGCGCCTCGCCGAAACGATCAACCTCGACGACATAGGGCACGACGCGGCCCTGCATCGACTGCCACAAGAGTCCACCAGAGAGCCCGGTGGCCAGAGCGAGGCAGCCAAAGGCCATCAGGCGCCAGTTCCTTGCCTGCACGCGCGCAGTGCCGATGCGCTCGTCCCAAAGTTGGGCGGCCTTCTGGTATGGTGTGACGGGGTGGGGCGTCTTCCCGTAACGCTGAACAGGTCGCTTGAAGAGCATCTAGTCTTCCTTATCGTTGAGAGAGGGGTTGGCGCCGCTTCCACCCCGATCGCCATCGCGGACGGCCTGCGTGGCGGCGTGGCGATGGGCGCGCGCGGTCTGTTCGGAACGCAAGCGCCTCGCCCACGCCGGCGCGGCATTGGCACCTGACGCGGCAGGGTTTCCGGTCATTGATGCGGTCGGCGTGCCGCCCGTCGCGGTCCAGGCGGCATCGCGGCCGGCATCGGCGCTGCGCCGGAATGGTTCTGTTGCAGGTCGCATTCCCCGAATCGCGGCGCCGCCAGCTGCGCCGGCAACGCCCTGCAGTCCAGCAGCTACGCCGGAGAGGCCGGACTCGGGCGATGTTGCACGCCTCATCTGCCAAGCTGTGGAAGCAGCCGATCCCATGGCCGTGCCGGCTCGAAGGGCGGCGAGACCGCCGCCGGTTGCCATGCGCGCGCCGGCAAGCGCCGCACCTCCGGCAACGAGCGTTGATCCGGCGGCCGCCGCGGTGGTTCCGAGTGCGGCTCCCGCGCCAAGCTGCGGCGCGCCGGAAACAAGACCCGAGGCAATTCCCGGTCCGAAAATGCCGAGCCCAAGCAGCGCCAACGCGCCCAGTACCTGTGACATGGCCGCGGCCAAGTCCGGCTCCTTGCCTTGCAGCGCGGAAGCGAACTCGCCGAAGAGCGTGGAGCCGATGCCGACGATGACAGCAAGCACCATCACCTTAATGCCCGACGAGATCACATTGCCGAGCACGCGCTCGGCCAGAAACGCCGAGCGGTTCCAGAGCGCGAAGGGCACCAGAACAAAACCGGCCAATGTGGTGAGTTTGAACTCCAGGATAGTGATGAAGAGCTGAATTGAAAGAATGAAGAAGGCGATGAGGACCAGAAACCAGGCGAGAAGCAGCACGAAGATGGTCAGCGCGTTGCCAAAGATCTCGGGGAAGCCGACTAGCTGGCTCGCTTGATTGAGCAGCGGCCAGGCGCCCTCGAAGCCGGCCGCGGCAATGCGGCCTGGCCGCAGGAGACTGTCGGCGGACAGATTGCCGGCCGATGCGTTGATGCCGAGCCCGGCAAAGGAATGGTAGATGATGTCGGCGAGGTTCTTAAAATTGTTCAGGATGAAGGCGAAGGCGCCGACATAGAGCACTTTTCGGACAAGCCGGCCAAGAACATTGGGCTCGCCGCCGAACGCCCAGACCAGGCCTGCCAGCGTGATGTCGATGCCGATCAAGATGGTGGTGAGAAAGGCGACGTCGCCCGAAAGCAGACCGAACCCGCTATCAATATAGCGGGTAAAAGTCTCCATGAAGCGATCAATGACGCCGAGGTCGTTCATGTCGCCGCCTTCCTCGTTGTCTTGAAGAACTGCTGATCAGTTGCCGGGATAGGCCGTTCCGGTACCCAGGAAACGCTTCGTCGTCTCGCGGGCGGCTTCCTCGGACTGCGCCTTGCGGGCAGCATCTTCGGCTTCAGCCCGGAACTGGGTCGCGAGCAGCGTCTGGATCTGAATCTGCTGCTTGGTCGAAAGCGCGATCAGCTGATTGGTGGCCTGGCTTGCCTCAAGGGCACCTGCCGCGCCCTGACTGCGGTTGACGAGATCGGTAAGCAGGTCGCCGTCGGCCCGCACGTTCTCCACGATCTGCGACTGCGCGCTCATGGTTTGGCGGAACGCCTGCATGGCGTTTTGCCAGCGCTCGCGCGCGGCGCTCGCCACATCGCTGACCTTGATTGTGGCGTCGTAGCTTTCCGGATATTGCACACGCCACTGGTTCTGAAGCTTGTCGAGATCGAAGCTCAGGCCGCTGGCCTGGGTCATCAGGCCGTCGATCCGTTGGAGCGAACCTGTGAGCTGGCCGACGGAAGAAAAATCCAGGCGCTGAAGGTTGCGCGCCATGTTCTGCAGCATCGTCGCCTGGTTCTGAAGCGACTGGATCTGGTTGTTTATCTGCTCCAGGGAACGTGCCGCTGTCAGCACGTTCTGCGCATAATTCGACGGATCGAACACGATTAGGGCGTGGGCCGGCTGGACGTAGTCGGCCATCGGTTTTGCGATTAGGGAAACGGTGATCAGGCTGGTGAGAAGGCGGCGCCGCATCATGACGATTGCTCCTTGTCTGGTTGAGGGAATTGCTGGAGAAGCTCGGCAGCCCAATCGAGGCCGCGCGCACTCAGGAACCGGGAGGCAAAGCTGTCCTGCCCGTGCTCTGACAGGACGCTGTCGATCAAAGCTTGCGTGGCCGGATCAGAGGCCCCGCAGAGCGCAAGAGCGATCGGGCCGAGCCCGAGCTCGAAGAGGCGGTTGCCGCGGCGCGACTGCAGATAATACTGGCGCTTCGGTGTGGCACGGGCGACCAATTCGATCTGCCGCTCGTTCAGGCCGAAGCGCTCATAGGCTGCCCGCGCCTGCGGTTCCACGGCACGGTCATTGGGAAGAAAAATGCGCTGTGGGCAGCTCTCGATGATCGCCGGCGCGATCGACGAGCCAGCGATGTCTGCAAGTGACTGCGTGGCGAAAATGACGGAGACGTTCTTCTTTCGCAGCACCTTCAGCCATTCACGGATGCGGGCGGCAAAGAGAGGGTTGTCGAGATAGACCCACGCCTCGTCGAGCATCAGCAGCGTCGGCCGTCCGTCGAACCGCTCCTCGAGACGATGGAACAGATAGGTGAGCACCGGGAGCACAGCGCCTTGGCTGTGCATCAGCTCTTCGGTCTCGAAACACTGCACATCCGACAAAGCCAGCCGATCTTCATCGGCATCGAGCAGACGCCCGAACGGGCCGTCGAGCGTGTACGGCATCAACGCGGATTTCAGCGCATTGGACTGAAGCAGGACCGACAATCCAGTGAGCGTGCGTTCCTGCGCCGGCGCGGTGGCAAGGCTGGTCAGGGCCGACCAGATCGCCTCCTTCACCTCCGGCGTTACGGTGACATTCTCATGGGCGATGAGGCCGGCGATCCATTCGGCTGCCCAGCTGCGGACAGCCTGGTCATTGATATTACGCAGCGGTTGGAAGGCAAGCGCACCGTCCGCACCAAGCCCATGGTGCTCTCCACCCATGGCGAGTGTCGCCGCGCGGGCCGAGTTGCCCTTGTCGAAGACATAAACCTGTGCGCCGGCATAGCGGCGGAACTGCAGAGCGACGAGGGCAAGCAGAACCGACTTGCCGGCACCGGTCGGACCAACGATCAGCATGTGACCGACATCGTCGACATGGGTGGAAAGCCGAAACGGGGTGGACCCGCTGGTCTCGGCAACAAGAAGCGACGGTGCTTCGATCCGGGTGACTTTCGCGAGATGCTCGTTTGTCGCCGGACCGGCCCAAACCGACGATAGCGGCATGAGATGGGCAAGGTTCAATGTATGAATGAGCGGCTGGCGAACGTTGGCATAGACATGGCCGGGCAATGAGCCGAGCCACGCCTCGACCGCATTGATGCTTTCACGGATTGTGGTGAAGCCGAGTCCGTTGACGATGCGCTCAACCGCGCGAAGGTTCTCCGCGGCGGCTTGGCGATCCTGGTCCCATACCGTCACCGTTGTGGTGAGATAGCCGAAGCCGACGTGATCGCCGCCCAATGCCTGAAGGGCGGCATCCGCATCGAGCGCCTTGTTGTCGGCGTCACTATCGACGAGAGGGGCGGGTTCGTTGGTCACGACCTCGCGCAGGATGGCTGCGACCGATTTGCGCTTGGCAAACCACTGACGGCGCAACCGGGTCAGTGTCTTTGTGGCTTCCGTCTTGTCGAGCGGGATGAAGCGCGTCATCCAGCGGTAGGCGAAATCCTGATGGTTGAGCGCGTCGAGGATCCCTGGCCGGGTGACGTTCGGGAAACCAAGGATGGTGAGGTTGCACAGATGCTGCTCACCCAGCATCGGCTCCAGGCCGCCGGTAAGCGGCGCGTCAACCAGAACACCGTCGAGATACATTGGCGTTTCCGGCATGGCGACCGGATGGCGGTAGGTCGAGATTGTGCCGTGCAGATAGGTTAGCGTCTCGGCATCATCGAGGGCGCGCACTTCCGGCATGAAGCCGGACAGCAAATCCAGGACGCGGTCGGTCTCGTCGCGAAACCACGCCAGCTCCTGGCGCCAGTCTCTAGCCCCTCCCGAGTGATGCGAGTCGACCAGTGCGCTTTCCGCCCGCGCCTGGCCATCTGGCGCCGGCATGAAGACCAAGGTCAGATGATAGCGACTCTCGAAGTGCGCGACCTTGCCCTCGAAGGCCGCGCGCCGTTCTTCATCGACCAGCCATGAGGCAGCATCGGGAAAAGCCGAGCTCGGATAGCCCAGCGCTTCAACGCGCTCGGCCTCGAAAAACAACCCCCATCCGGAGCCCAACCTTCGTAGCGCATTGTTGGCTCGTGCGCAGATGCCGACCAACTCGGCTTCGGTCGCGCTTTCAAGGTCGGGGCCACGGAACCGGAAGGTTCGCTGGAAGCTACCGTCTTTATTGAGCACGATGCCGGGCGCGACCAAAGCGGCCCAGGGCAGATGATCGGCAAGCCGATCGGCTTTGCCGCGATACTCCGAAAGGTTCAGCATGCAAGCCACCCCTTCAGGCGAAGATGACGGACAAGCACGCTGGCGAAGTCCGGATCGCGGCGAGCGGCAAAGACCGCGAGGGTGTGGCCGGCGATCCAGAGCGCCAGTCCGGCGATCCACTGCTGCAGGCCAAGGCCTATTGCCGCGGCCACCGTGCCGTTGAGGATCGCCACCGCTCGCGGCGCGCCGCCCAGCAGGATCGGCTCAGTCAATGCCCTGTGAACGGGGACTTCGAAATCCTCGATATGCTGCTCTCCGGTGGCCATCAGACGAGTGCCCCGCCGCCGAAGGAGAAGAAGGAGAGAAAGAAGCTCGATGCCGCGAAGGCGATCGACAGGCCGAAGACAATCTGGATCAGCCGGCGAAAACCGCCTGCCGTGTCACCGAAAGCAAGGGTCAGGCCGGTGGTGATGATGATGATCACCGCGACGATCTTGGCGACCGGTCCCTGCACCGACTCAAGGATCTGCTGCAGCGGCTGTTCCCAAGGCATGCCGGAGCCCGCTGCGTGGGCCGGGACGGTGAGAAGAAACGCGAGCGCGGTGGACGAAAGGAAGCGAAGCTTCTTGCGCATGAGGTGACCTTTCAAAACTGCTGGAGTTGCGGAAGCGTGAGCGGGGTGACGGCGTAATCACCGCTGCTGTCGAGACCGGTGACCTCAGCGATCGCGTCAATGCGGCGCGAGGATCCGCGCCCAGCGATGAAGACGATCAGATCTACCGCATCAGCGATGAGGCGGCGGGGAACGGTGACGACGGCTTCCTGGGCGAGCTGCTCGATACGGTAGAGAGCGGAGCGCGCCGAATTGGCGTGAACCGTCGCGATGCCGCCGGGATGCCCGGTGTTCCATGCCTTCAGCATGTCCAGGGCTTCCGCGCCCCTGACTTCGCCCACGATGATGCGGTCGGGTCTGAGCCGCAGGGTCGAGCGCACGAGATCGGCGAGCGTGACCGACCCCCGCCTCGTCCTCAAGGCAACGCAATCCTTCGCCGCGCATTGCAGTTCGCGCGTGTCCTCGATCAGGATCACCCGCTCGTCGCAATCGGCGACTTGTGCCAGCAGCGCGTTGGCAAGTGTTGTCTTGCCCGACGACGTGCCGCCGGCGACCAGGATGTTGCGCCGCTCGCGGACCGCCGTCTTCAGCGCATCGGCCTGCAGCGGCAGCATGACCCGGTCGGCGACATAGTCGGCCAATGTGTAGAGTTTCGCCGCAGGCGTTCGGATGGCGAAGCATGGCCCCAGCACGACAGGCGGCAGCAGACCCTCGAAGCGCTCGCCCGATGGCAATTCGGCGCTGACAATCGGATTGTCAGCATGCGCCTCGGCGCGCACGTGGGAGGCGACCAGGCGGATGATGCGTTCGGCCTCAGAAGGATGCATGTGCACGCCGGTATCGACCCGGCCTTCACCCAACCGGTCGAGCCGCAGCGCACCGTCGGGATTGACCATCACCTCAATGACGGTCGGATCGGCAAGGGCTTCAGTGATCGCCGGACCCATGGCGGTGCGCAGCATGGCGCGGCGGCGATGGTCGGCTTCCGGATGAGAACTCATCCTTCCCCTCCCCTGCGATCGTCGGTGCCAAGGGACCGTTTCCCGGAAGCGATTTGGCGGCCGACCTGTTCGACGAATTTGTCGAAGCGCTCCTGGGCAATCCCTTGCGTGGCCCTGTCCGGCACCGGCGTGTGAGCATGAAGCGTGATCGAAAAGCGGATGAAGAGCGCCAGGCTCTCCAGGATCATCTCGACATCGCGCCTGACATGTCCGAGGTCGCGGGAAAGACGGTCGAGCCTCTTGCCGTAGCGCTGGTCGAGTTCATTCTCCCCACGCCGCTCGATAAAGGCCTCGACCGCGTGCGCCACAATGGCCGATTTGGTGGTCGATGGATTGCGGCTGAGGTTCTCCAGCTTCTCGCTCAACTCGGGTTCAAGCAAAAACTGGTGACGAATGCGGTGGGGCTTCATGCTGCTCGTTCCTCTGACCGGCGCTGATGCACCGGCGACGGGAACGAGCATCGTCGAGATCCTCGAAATCGCTTACGGCCGTTATCTACGCTGAGATGCGCCCGCGTATGGCGCGCCGTTCAGAAGCCGGGCACGATGTCCTTGTCGTCGCCCATTCCCTCATTGAGGCCGTACGCACGTGCTGCGGTGGAAATCCGATCCATGACGCGCTTGTCGGCGAGCGTCTCGCAGTCATCGTCTGCGGGCGTGAACAGATCGCCATGATCAGGCTCCTGGGCGACGAGGGTCCGTTCTTCGGGCAGGCCCGGATGGCGCTGCTGCTGGACACCTCCGTCTTCGATTGCCGCGCCGGCACTGTCGTCGTCGCCAGCAAGACGCCGATCCACGCCGCGCACCTGTCCGCTCCAATCGTCCGGGCGCGACGTGGGCCGATCCGCGTAGGCACCGTCGCGCAGCACCGGCGAAGGCAGCACTCGCTCCGTGAAATTCGGATCCTGGTAATAACGCAACTTCTTGGCGCGAATCGGCGGCAATCCCGAAACCAGGATTAGTTCGTCAGCCTGCGGCAACTGCATCACCTCACCCGGCGTCAGCAGGGGACGAGCGGTCTCTTGGCGGCTTACCATGACGTGGGACAACCAGGGCGCCAACCGATGGCCGGCATAGTTACGCATCGATCTGAGTTCCGTCGCGGTACCGAGCGCGTCCGAGATGCGTTTGGCCGTGCGCTCGTCATTTGAGGAAAAGGCAATCCGCACATGGCAATTGTCGAGAATGGCGTTGTTCTCGCCATAGGCCTTGGAGATTTGGTTCAACGATTGCGCTATCAGATAAGCGCGGATGCCGTAGCCTGCCATGAAGGCGAGCGCAGTCTCGAAGAAGTCGAGCCGACCGAGCGCCGGAAATTCATCCAGCATCATCAGCAGCTGATACTTGCGGCTCTTCTTTGGATCGCCCTCCAGGCGCTCGGTCAGCCGCCGGCCGATTTGATTGAGCACCAATCGCACCAGGGGCTTAGTGCGCGAGATATCCGACGGCGGCACGACCAGATACAGCGACATCGGTCGCTCGGCATCCACAAGGTCGGCAATGCGCCAGTCGCAGGCCGATGTTGCCGCGGCCACCGTTGGATCACGATAGAGCCCGAGAAACGACATGGCGGTCGAGAGAACGCCTGAGCGCTCGTTCTCTGACTTGTTCAGCACCTCACGAGCCGCCGAGGCCACGACCGGATGGACCTGGGGCTTGTCCACCGTGCCGAGGTGGTTGGTGGTCATCATCCGCTGCAGTGTCGCAGCGAATGAGCGTTGCGGGTCCGACAGGAAGGTGGCGACACGGGCGAGTGTCTTTTCCTCTTCGGCGTAGAGCACGTGCAAGATGGCGCCAACTAGGAGTGAATGACTGGTCTTCTCCCAATGGTTCCGCCGCTCCAGCGCGCCTTCCGGATCGACGAGAATGTCGGCGATGTTCTGAACGTCGCGGACCTCATCTGGACCTTTGCGCACTTCCAGCAGCGGGTTGTACCGCGCCGATCTCGGATCGGTCGGATTGAACAAGAGACAGTGCGAGAACTTCGACCTCCAGCCAGAGGTCAGCTGCCAGTTCTCGCCTTTGATGTCGTGAATGACGGCCGAGCCGGTCCAGGAAAGAAGGGTTGGAACAACGAGTCCGACGCCCTTGCCCGAACGTGTCGGCGCAAAGGCCATGACGTGGTCCGGTCCGTCATGGCGCAGATAGCGATAATTCAGTCCACCAAGGAAAACGCCGGCCGGCTGAAACAGCCCCGCCTTCTCGATCTCCAGCTTCATGGCCCATCGTGAGGACCCATAGGTGGTGACCAACCCCCGCTGCCGTGCGCGCCAGAGGGACCCAGCTATCGCGGCGGCACAGCCCAGGAACCCGCTGGCTCCGGCAAGTATGCCAGCCTTGTCGAAGACTTCAGGCGCATAGGCGTCAAATTGGAACCACCATTCGAACAGTTTCCACGGCTGGTAGATCGGCCAGCCGACTGTCACAAACCATGGCGCGCCGAGTGGCGGCTGATAGGAGAGCATGTGGGCGCACCATTGGGTTGCAGTCCACACGCCAAGAATGACAATTGCGAATACGACAGCGATCTGCCCAATCAGCAACTTCGTGGGTGTCAATGGCTTGCTCCGCTCTTCTGGCCAGACGGACCAAACATCGCGCCGAGCGATGAGAATTCGAACGGCCGCTACGTGCGACTAGGTGCGATGACAAGGTTGATAGGCATTGTTCAGCTGCGAACAGCGAAAATCCGCCGCAGCAACCGATCGGCGGTGCCAGGTACGCGGTTTGGTCGCAGAAGATGTTGGGGCTTCAGGCGCGGGCACATTGAAGATGTGCTGACAGACAAACCTTTGGAGCCGACGCGTTTGTGCGAGTAGCGAGCTGAAGGGCTCGGCGAGAAGTCGTCGTTCTCAATCGGGCGACGGGGGATACATCGGCGAAGACGGCATAAGGGAGGATGGGCCAGACCGAGCCGACGGAATGGGCGTAGCCAAGGCCTTGGAGCGCATAGCGCTTGGCCGGGAGGCCGCCGCCCGTCAGACTTACGCGGCGCGTCGTTGAGCGAGGTGGAGACCCGAACGGGCTCGACGAGGGTCCACGGCGGTCACAATGTTGTGGTGGTGATCGCAGTAGACGCGATCCGGCGAAGTTGGCCCAGCACAAAAACGATAACCGCCGGGTACTGACGGGTCTTCGCTCACCGGGAAGCGGCATTGATAGAGGCCTAGCTGAATGAGGGGGACATCTCTCGAAGTTAGTCTGATATTTTCAGGCATGATGGTTTCCTAGTTCGTAGCAATTGCCGGGTGACGGCCGCAGTGCGACCCGTCAGGGGCGAGCTTCTCTCGTTTGGGAGGCTATGGATTACCATATGGTGTTGGCAGCACCGTCAATGAAGCCCGACGCCCTGCTTCTGAAGCCAATAGTTTGCGACTTAAGGCCACACCCGCAAACGCATTAGCGATCTACCATCTTGTCCCCGAGGCACCCGCCCGCCGCGGTTGTCGGCGGCGGTGGTGGCACCGGCTTGTGGGGCCCCTAGGCCCACTCGCGGCGCTCGCACTGGATCTCGGTGCGGGTTTCCCTTGTCTCATCGCCCTGTCAGCGCCTTGCAAATGAGCGAAACCAAGCGGTCGCGCGCTCGCTCGTGGAGTGCGCCTTTCGGCCGCCATGCAAGGAAATCATCAACGCTCATCCAATCAGCCGGGTTTGTGTCGGCGTCTGGCTGGCTGAATTCCACATACAGATGCAGTTCGTCCGGCACGAAGACGACCCTCCACAATCCTTTGATGTCATTGGCAAGGTTGTAGGCGAGGACGGTCATGGCGGGGCACTCCTTTCGCCGTGGAGCGTGCCTATCTCACGGGAAAATTCCATCACCAGAAGTTAGTATTGACGCTCGCGCTTTCTCAGAAATCCAACGTCCGCGTGATGCCGAAAGGTGCAGCTAGCTTTTTGTGTATCTCGATTGGGAACACGGGACCGCCGCGAAAGTTCGGTGCACGCAGCGAATCCTCCCCCTCCAGGTATTGCTGCAGATCGGTATCCCGATCGGCCCGCGCTCCCCGCAAGGGCGCGGGCCTCGGCCTGTGGTGCTCATGCCATCTACTTCGATCCGCAAGATGGAATATGATCCTGACAGAAGAATCCTCTCTGTCTGGTTTGTGGCCAGCGTCAAGCGGTACGAGTTTGAGGGGGTACCGCCGGAAACCTTTGCCGCGTTCCGGGCCGCGTTCGCCAAGGGCCGCTACTTCAACGACCACATCCGCAACAATTTCCGCTACCGTCTGGTTGCGAGCGATAGCGACCCGGGATGACCTGACCTGCCGGCGGCTCAATCGTCCTGTCGCTCCAACCGGCGGTTGGTGGACGCGTTGCCGCTGTGGCGCTTAGGGTTGGTTACGGTCCGCGCTCACTTGGCAAGCCCACCCCCCCGCATCCCCCCGCCTGGTGCAAAGCGTTTGATCGGTCCCGCCGTTCTGGCAGTGCGGCGGGACTTTTTTGCGGTCCAGGTGGAGCATCGGCGCGCGGGGAAGGCGCGGTGCACGCAGCACCTTTTCCTCATCCAACGTACGTCGGTGGCGCGCTGAAGGATCTCAACATCGGTCTGCCGCCGGAGCTCAACTAGCTGGACTATTGCTCGACCGGAAGCGGCTCGTGCTGCGGCTCAGCGTGGTGGAAGACCTGTCCAAGATCGCGCGCGTCGAATGTTTGGCCGCAGACTGGGCAGTAGAGCAAGTGCTTCGACTCGTCCTCTACCGGCCCGTCATGCGGCCTGCCCTCATAGCCCGTCGCGATGTTGTCGGTTCTAATCCGGGGCAACGACAAGTGCCTTTCGTCGTTTTGGCGGCCAATATTTCTCCATTAGCCGGACCTTGTCACGGTCGACCGTGACCAGCGGCCCGAGGTCGATCGTCACGGTGTCCTCGTCGATGCGCGTGACCTCGCCTTTCAGGTCGATTTGCTGGCCTCGGTTCACCTTGGTGTGGTCGATGATGGAATGTGGGAAGTCATAACCTGGGATAGAGACGCTTACGCGGTCCTCTGTTATCCGCCTTCGAACCGTGGCAGTAATCGCCACCTGGTCACCAATACCTATTCCCTGAGCCATGCCATGGATTCTGGTGCGGGCAGCGTCTTCTTCAAGAGGCTTCTAATATACGCCCGCCATCCTAAGGCTGACCTACGACCAGAGTTACAAAAGTTGAACTTCATCGGGGAACACTCCTTCTGTCTGCCTGTTCGATTTGCCAGCGCATCCCGTGCATTCAGACAGGAGAAAGAAGATGAAACGCATCCTTTTGGCTTCGGCCGTGCTGGCGGTGTCGGCGGGGCTTTCCTTTGCCCAGACGACGAGCGGAACTTCGAGCGGAACCTCGACGAGCGGAACCTCGACCACGACAACCATGCCCAGTACGACGGATCAGGGCACCGGCACGACGAGCAGCGGGACCAACATGTCCGGCGATCAGGGCACCGACACGAACACCACCAGCGGCATCACAAATCCGAACTCGGCCAGAGACTGCGCGCCCGGCCAGCAGACTGGCAGCGCTCAGCAGGCTGCGCCAGGTCAGCAGGACACGACAGCCAACACCGCCGCGCCAGGCCAGGTGAAAAAGACCGACGAAGGTTGCTGATTGGCACATCGGCACACCAGCGTGTGGCTGGCCAGTCTCCCCCGACCATCCCCTGAACTCAACTCGGCTGGCGAGCAAGTTCCCGCCAGCTCAACGCTCTGATGCTGAAAATAAGTTGTGTGCGTCAAGTTCTGCAAAATGGCGTGGCATTGCGGTGACGTCGGCGTGTCCGCCGCGCAGCCCCCGTGTTTAGCGGAGCGGCGGACACATGACGGTGCTCAGGCGGCCAAGGCCCTCAGGCTCTCCTTCTTGTGCTCGCGCAGATGATCCATGTTGAGGTAGCGGGTCGCCTCGAGCCAGTTCTCGTGGATCTCCACCGCCAATGCCCGAACCAGCCGCAGACAGCTCCGCGGGTTGGGGAAGATGCGAACGACCAGGGTGCGCCGCTTGATCTCCTGGTTCAGCCGCTCCAGCATGTTCGTAACCGGTATGATCATGACGATGCCATCCGATCCCCGCTGGAGATGAGCGATTTTTGGCGTATGGTGCGACCATCCGGGACAGGGGCACCGGGAGCACGCCAAGTGCGGGCAGGCCGATGTATTCGATGAGCTGCGAGCTCGCGTTAGTAGCTGGCCGCCCCTGCGACCTGCCCGGTTGCGCCGAGAGCGCGGATCCGTAGGTGTCGCGTCGCCCGCCGGCTCCCGACTGTTTGAGGAGAGGGAGCCGATGAGACGTGTGATTGGAATGGACATCCACCGCACCTTTGCGGAGGTGGTGGTTTGGGAAGACGGCCGGCTGCGCCATCACGGACGGGTCGACATGACCCGCTCGGGACTGGAAGGGTTCGGCCGCAGTTTGCGACGGACTGATGAGGTTGTCGTCGAGGCTACGGGCAACGCCATGGCGGTGGTGCGGGTTCTGTCGCCCTATGTCGGCCGGGTGATTGTCGCCAACCCGATGCAGGTGAAGGCGATCGCTCATGCCAGGATCAAGACCGACAAGATCGATGCCGGCGTTCTGGCGCAGCTCCATGCCAGCGGCTTTCTGCCGGAGGTCTGGGTACCTGACGAGCGGACCGAGCGGCTTCGCCGCCTCGTCGCGCGGCGCAACCAGGTAGTTCGGCATCGCACGCGCGTGAAGAACGAGGTGCATGGCATCCTGCAGGCGCACCTAGTGCCGAAGTGCCCGCATGCCGATCTGTTCAACAATCGCGGTCGCGCCTGGCTCGAGCGGCAGGTGCTTCCCGATGACGAGCGGGCCGCTATCGCCCGCCACATCCGCGAGATCGATCGCCTGGCCGAGGATCTGGCCGACCTCGATCGCGACATCGCCCGGGAAGCGATTGATGATGTGCAAGTCCGGCGGCTTCAGACGATCACCGGCGTCAATGCCATCGTCGCGAGCGGTATCATCGCCGCCGTCGGCGATATCCGGCGGTTTCGCGAACCGCAGAAGCTGGTGAGCTACTTCGGCCTCAATCCGCGTGTGCGCCAATCCGGTCTTGGCTTGGCGCAATATGGCCGGATCAGCAAACATGGTCGTTCCCATGCCCGCGCCATGCTGGTCGAGGCCGCCTGGGCGACGGCGAAGGCGCCCGGACCGCTCAGGGCCTTCTTCCTACGCATCCGTAACAAGCGCGGCCATCAGGTCGCAGCCGTGGCACTCGCCCGCAAGCTCGCCGTGCTGATCTGGCATCTGCTGACAAAGGAGCAGGACTACTTCTGGGCTCGCCCGGCGCTGGTGGCGGCAAAGCAGAGGCAGCTCGCTCTCAAGGCCGGCGCGCCGGGCGAGCGCGGTGTCGGTCGCCGCGGTTCGGCTTACGCCTACAACGTGAAGGAGTTGCGAAACAGCGAGAAAGCCGCGGCCGAGAATGCCGAACGTGCCTACGAGCTAATGGTTCGGCATTGGCGGTCACGCGGGCCGAAGCGGCGCACGGACGCCACAAACGAGGAACGACTATAACGGCTGCGTGGCGGCACTCTCATCCTCTCGCACCACTCTTTGCCACGTGGTCGTCCGTGCCGGACAAATATAGCACAAGGAAATCTGGCGGCACGACCGACGCCCTCGGTCCGCTCCAGAATGGCGCCGTGCTCGACGCCGTCAAGGCGTGGCCTGGAAACCTCGCAGCCGGCCGTGGCGCCATCGCACCGGCCAGCCTTGACTGCGTCTCGACACGCTCGCGTGGGAAATCCTGTGGGCCGGGACGAAGAAACAGGCTCACCTGAGCCGAACAAAGAAACGCAACAGGAATCGAAAAAGTCGAAATCAGGGTTGTCGATGTCATCCGTAGCTGGCCGCCCCTGCGACCTGCCCGGTTGCGCCGAGAGCGCGGATCCGTAGGTGTCGCGTCGCCCGCCGGCTCCCGATTGTTGAGGAGAGGGAGCCGATGAGACGTGTGATTGGAATGGACATCCACCGCACCTTTGCGGAGGTGGTGGTTTGGGAAGACGGCCGGCTGCGCCATCACGGACGGGTCGACATGACCCGCTCGGGACTGGAAGGGTTCGGCCGCAGTTTGCGACGGACTGATGAGGTTGTCGTCGAGGCTACGGGCAACGCCATGGCGGTGGTGCGGGTTCTGTCGCCCTATGTCGGCCGGGTGATTGTCGCCAACCCGATGCAGGTGAAGGCGATCGCTCATGCCAGGATCAAGACCGACAAGATCGATGCCGGCGTTCTGGCGCAGCTCCATGCCAGCGGCTTTCTGCCGGAGGTCTGGGTACCTGACGAGCGGACCGAGCGGCTTCGCCGCCTCGTCGCGCGGCGCAACCAGGTAGTTCGGCATCGCACGCGCGTGAAGAACGAGGTGCATGGCATCCTGCAGGCGCACCTAGTGCCGAAGTGCCCGCATGCCGATCTGTTCAACAATCGCGGTCGCGCCTGGCTCGAGCGGCAGGTGCTTCCCGATGACGAGCGGGCCGCTATCGCCCGCCACATCCGCGAGATCGATCGCCTGGCCGAGGATCTGGCCGACCTCGATCGCGACATCGCCCGGGAAGCGATTGATGATGTGCAAGTCCGGCGGCTTCAGACGATCACCGGCGTCAATGCCATCGTCGCGAGCGGTATCATCGCCGCCGTCGGCGATATCCGGCGGTTTCGCGAACCGCAGAAGCTGGTGAGCTACTTCGGCCTCAATCCGCGTGTGCGCCAATCCGGTCTTGGCTTGGCGCAATATGGCCGGATCAGCAAACATGGTCGTTCCCATGCCCGCGCCATGCTGGTCGAGGCCGCCTGGGCGACGGCGAAGGCGCCCGGACCGCTCAGGGCCTTCTTCCTACGCATCCGTAACAAGCGCGGCCATCAGGTCGCAGCCGTGGCACTCGCCCGCAAGCTCGCCGTGCTGATCTGGCATCTGCTGACAAAGGAGCAGGACTACTTCTGGGCTCGCCCGGCGCTGGTGGCGGCAAAGCAGAGGCAGCTCGCTCTCAAGGCCGGCGCGCCGGGCGAGCGCGGTGTCGGTCGCCGCGGTTCGGCTTACGCCTACAACGTGAAGGAGTTGCGAAACAGCGAGAAAGCCGCGGCCGAGAATGCCGAACGTGCCTACGAGCTAATGGTTCGGCATTGGCGGTCACGCGGGCCGAAGCGGCGCACGGACGCCACAAACGAGGAACGACTATAACGGCTGCGTGGCGGCACTCTCATCCTCTCGCACCACTCTTTGCCACGTGGTCGTCCGTGCCGGACAAATATAGCACAAGGAAATCTGGCGGCACGACCGACGCCCTCGGTCCGCTCCAGAATGGCGCCGTGCTCGACGCCGTCAAGGCGTGGCCTGGAAACCTCGCAGCCGGCCGTGGCGCCATCGCACCGGCCAGCCTTCACCGGGGCGGGACAGGCGAGGCCGCTACAGCTCCAGGCTTGCGCACGGCGTCGACGACTTCGCGCATCGAGTCGAGGACGAGCTGCCGACGGTCCGCATGCGGATCAGCAACTCAGGGTCGATCGAGGGACGGCCGATCGGGCAGGCCGCACCATAATACCCAAGCGGAAAGGCCACGCCCACGCCTGGACACTGCCAGTGTATATCGGCGGGCTGCTTGCCAATGAGCTCTAGTGATGTCGAGCGCCCGCTGCGCCGATATGAGCGTGGAGGCCATGAACAGGCGTATCAAAGGCGGGGGTCCGTCGCCTCTCCTTGCTGGCGGCGGGCTCCGCAAAGCGCGGTGTTGGTCGGAGACAATAGAACCTTATACCGCAATCCAACTTAGCTAGTTGTAATGTCCCCTCCTCTTTTGCAGCAGCCAGGAATGCCCTGCAGGCCTCCTCCGGCTCCATCTGACGCTGCCCCCAGTTTCTATCCATTTTTGAGTTCCTCAGCCCTCCAGGAACGCCAGAAGCGCCGCATTCACCGCGTTGCTCTCTTCGCGTTGAACCCAATGCGTCCCTTTCTCGAAAGTCTGCACGCGGCCATCGTCGCAAAGGGCGAGACTGCGCTTGGCCAGCCCGGATTCTAGAGCCTGGTCCTGCATCCCCCACATAACAAGAGTGGGCGTCGTGATCCGCTCCTTCAAGCTCGGGCGAAAGGGCAAGGCGCGATACCAGTTGAGCATGTTGGTCAGCGCCCCCGGCCGCTCCCAAGCCTGCCGATATTCTGCAATCTCCTCTTCTTCGAAGGCGCCTTCCCGGCTGGATGTCCTAAGTGCTCGTGCGAGCAAGGCGGAGCGCCGCGCACCCAAAACGGCTTCGGGCAGCAATGGGATCTGGAAGAAAACCACGTAACTGCTCCGCAGAATCTGCGTCGGAGATCGCAGGGCATGGGTAAACACAACGTCGGGATGGGGCGCATTCAGGATGACGAGCTTGTCCAGGCGATGAGGCAACTTTGCCCCGGCGGCCCAAGCGACGATGCCGCCCCAGTCATGTCCGACGAGGTGAAACCTTCCGATGCCGAGCGCGTCGGCCAGGGCGAATACATCGCCGAGCAGCTTGGGGAGCGTGTACTCGCTGATACCCTCTGGCTTGTCGCTGGTGTTGTAGCCCCTCTGGTCGGGAACGATGACCCGATATCCGGCGGAAGCGAGCGTACCGATCTGCCGTCTCCAGCCGATCCAGAAGTCCGGGAAGCCGTGCAGGAGCATGACCGGCTTACCCCCGGCAGGCCCGGCCTGAACGACATGAAACCGAATGCTTCCGGCGTTGACGAACTGATGTTCAGGCGCGAGCGAGACCATGGCTGGTAACGCGGGTGTCCTAAAACTGATCCAGTGCAATGAGGATTATCAGGCTGTCGTCCCGACAACATGCACGCTCAGCCGTCGCATCCCCCGCCAGATGAGCATGGGAGCCGAAGGGCCAAGTGGGGATCGCGCAGTTGTTGCTGCAGGCGGCGGATGTTTATTTGTAAGCGCAGGTCTGCACCTGCATCCTTTGGCGCTATTATACGTTTGCCCCGCGAAGAAGATGCTCCGGACCGGCGGCCATGTCGAAGAAAACAACCGAGGACGCTTACGAAGGTCAAGTGCAACTTGAGCGGCGGGCCGAACGGGAGAGCCGCGGACGCAATGCCGAATGGCCGTCAGAGATTCCCAGCCGCGGCTGGAAGGACGTGCTGTGGCGGGTCTTTGCTGAGGTAACCGAGGACCGTGTTATGCTGATCGCGGCGGGGGCTGCATTTTATCTGCTTCTTGCCCTCTTTCCAGCGCTTGCCGCGTTCGTGTCCATCTATGGTTTCGTCGCCGATCCTCAGACCATCGCTGAGCACATTGCGTTCCTTGGCGGCGTACTGCCTTCGGGAGGTCTGGATATTATCAGATCTCAGCTTGCGTCCTTGGCCGCTCAGAAGGCTGGCGCGCTCAGCTTCGGCTTCATCTTCGGCCTTGCCGTCGCACTGTGGAGCGCCAGTAACGGCATAAAGACGCTATTCGAAGCCATGAACATCGCCTACGAGGAGAGTGAAAAGCGCGGCTTCATCCACCTGAATCTCCTGGCCTTGGGCTTCACACTTGGCGCCATCCTCATTGGTATCGGCTTTATCATCTCGGTGGGGATTGTGCCGGCCGTGCTTGCGCTGCTGAACCTCGGCGGCTGGACCGAAGCCCTTGTGCGGATCTTTCGGTGGCCGATGATGCTGATCATGGTGGGCGTCGGGATCACGCTGATTTACCGCTACGGACCCAGCCGGGAAAGGGCAAAGTGGCAATGGGCGACATGGGGCGCCTTCCTCGCCGCTGTGGTCTGGATCGCAGTCTCGATAGGCTTCTCCTATTATCTTGAAAACTTCGCCAACTACAACGCCACGTATGGGGCTCTTGGGGCAGTCATCGGCTTGATGATGTGGACTTGGATTTCTGTGATTATCCTGGTTGTAGGTGCGGAGCTGAATTCCGAGATGGAGCATCAGACAGCGATGGACACCACCACAGGTGCGCAGCAGCCGATGGGTGCGCGAGGTGCCACGGTTGCCGACACGCTGGGCGGATCGGCCGATGCCGCCGACCAGCAGTCGCGTTTTGACGAGCGCAACGAGTAGCGCGCAGATCACTTTGGACATCATGGTCAAGCGGCTGTAACCAACGCCGCGGCGCGTAGCCCAGAACGGCTCAAGGCGCTGGTCGCCCGGCTTGCCCAGGTGACTGGCGATCTCACCATCCAGAAGCAACGCAAAAGCGCCGTCGCCGATGCCGAACCCCTCGCCAGCCTCGACGAGGTCATTGTTCTGCTCAAGCGTCAGAGCCGCCGACTTGAAGGGCGAGATCGCCTCGCTAGCGACGACGACCCGCTGTGGGCCTGTCTCGATTAGGTCTTCCGTTCGGTCAACGGTGTCGCCCGCGTACTCCTGATGGCCGAGTTGCCCGAGATTGGCACCCTTTCCAATAAGGCCATCGCCAAACTCGTAGGCTTGGCGCCGATCGCCAGTGACAGCGGCAGGCGCAGCGGTCGAAGACCGGTGCGCGGCGGCCGTGAAGGTCCGCGCTCCAGCCTCTCCTCGTCGCGCTCACCGTCGCCAGATATGATCCCCTCGCGCCTTCAGACAGGAAAGGAAAAGATGACTATTCGCATTGCGCCCGCCCGCAAGCTACCCATCATTCCCAATGCAAAAGCACGCGATGCGCGCCTCGAGTTCGCAAACGCAACTTGAAACCCCAGATAGTCACTCATTGGGAACCAACGGGCCTTACCTCCGTTTGCTCCTCGAATGGAGGAAACCATGAACAACCGGAATTCTGAACGGCGTCCCCCAACTGCGGTAAGGGCTGGTGACGGTACCTCGGAAGACATAGGAGCGACTGTAAGCGGCACGTTATCCAAAGCGTCCGACATAGCGCAAGGGGCAGCGGAAACCGCCAAACGGGCGGCCGTTGGTGGCGCGTCCACCGTGACCAATCAGGTGAAGGAGATGTTGGACCGTCAGGTCGGCAGCGGCGCCGAGGTGATGGGCCAACTGGCGAGTTCGACCAAGCGTGCGGCCGAGGACCTCGACGCAAACGCACCGATAGTCGCTGGGGTCGTGCGCACCTTCGCGAATAGGCTTGATGGATACGCAGACGACCTGCGAGACAGGTCCGTCGATCAGCTGGTTCTTGCAGCGTCCGATTTCGCGAGGCGCAAGCCGGGTTTGGTGTTTGGGCTGGCCGCCGTAGCGGGCTTTTTGACGTTCCGCACACTGAAGAGCGCGCCTCCCGCACCAGAGTCCATCAAAGGAAGGCGGCAGGGAGCGAACTGATCTGATGGCACAGGAACATCTGAAGAATTCGCCTCTCCCTCAAGCACTGTCGGCAGTGTTGGCGGACGTCGCGGACCTCTTTCAAAAAGAGTTGCGCCTGGCGCATGCGGAGCTGTCCGCCAACGTCTCAACGAAGCTCCAAGCAGGTGTGTGGATGTCTGCTGCTGGCGCGCTGGGAGTGGTCGCCGCTCTGCTTCTAATGCAAGCCCTCGTACTTGGAATCGCCAGCTTAGGGATAGCCCTGCACTGGTCGTGTCTGATCGTCGCGGCCGCAACGGGCGTCGCCGCTGCTTTCGCCTATTATAGGGGCCGGGCTGATGCGCAAAAACAACTTCTGCCGACACACTCCATTAGCCAAATAAAGCAGGATATTGCGACAACCAAGGAGCAACTAACATGAGCCGCAATTCACAGGTCCAGGATTTTGGAACGAAAGAATGGCTTCTCAGCTCCGCTAGGAACAATCCCGAAGGCCTTCTGCTCGTCGCAGCAGGGTGCGCGCTGCTAATGCGCAGCCGCGGTTCAAGTGCCGGGCATCGCGAGCAATCCCGTGGAACCAACGGGCGCCAAAATGCTCCGCACGTACGCACCGCCAGCGGCGGGGCGTCAAAAACGCAGGAAGAGGCTAGCGAGACAGCTGAGGCCATGCGCGACAATTTAGCCGGCATTGGGGAGAAGGTGAGTGAAACCGCAAGTCACTACGCATCATCGGCCGCGGCATACGCAGAACAGGCCGGTCGCACCGTATCCGAGAAGTCAGGGCGCGTGGTGCAGCAAGCCCAATCAACGTTCCAGGACACGATTGGCCGCATGGTGGAAGAACAGCCATTGGCTTTTGTCCTGGCCGGCTTCGCAGCCGGTGCCGCTATAGCTGCTGCTTTACCGGCCAGCGATGTCGAGAGGCGCACGCTCGGCCCTGCAGGAGAGCGATTGACGGATGCTGCTGAAAAAGCTGGGGACCGCTTGAAGTCTTCGACAGCAAAGGCGGGCGAACGGCTCAAGAGCGTCGCCGAGGAACGTGGGCTGAATTCGGACGGCCTCAAGGAGGTGGCGAGGGACGTTGCGGGCGCCTTTGGAAGCGCCTTGTCAGAAGAGCAATCAAGTGAACCCGTGCAGCCGCCTTCGCCAAGCCCAAGTGGATCGAGCGGTTCATCCACTCCGGCCGCCAAGCTGCAACCGGGCAGCGCCACCCCTTCGGAAGGAATAACGGCCAAATCGCGGTCGGGCAACGCTCGGTCGAGCAAACCTGCCCGCCCCGGTGGCAAGAGAGATTTATGATGGCCGATCCGCAACTTGAGCATCTTGAATACGAAGTTGAGGCTGCCCGGGCTAAGCTCGCCGAGGACTTGTCGACACTTCGGTCGCCAAACACGCTCTCCGAATTTACCGATGATTTGAAACACGAAGCGCTTGAGGCAAAGAATGCCCTGGTGGAGAAAGCAAGAGCCTCAATGCAATCGGTGGCGCAGGCGATTATTGACGATCTCAAGGCCAAGGCGGCTGCCAATCCGAGCGCTGCTTTGGCGATTGGGGCCGGTTTGGGGTGGCGTTTCCTCCGCCATCCGCCGATCGCAACCGCACTCGTCGGAGCGGGATTGATCAGCTTGTGGCGGACCAATTCAGCCCGGCCACCCGGCGAGCAGCAGGTGGATCACCTATCGTACGCCAAGGAGCGCCTGAAGGAGCAATCTAGTGATTTGGCGGAAAGCGTCAGTGATTTCGCTCTTGAAACGGCTGGTAAAATAAAACGCGAAGCTGCCGAGTTGACCGGCGTGGCCAAGGAAACTGTTAAGAAGACAGAACGTCTAGCTGCGGGTATCCGCCATAGCGGCGCTGGGGCGCACGAGGGCGAGACTGCCGCAAGAGCATCCGCACCCTTCGATGAAGCTTCGTTAGCTATTCAAGACGCATCGGGCAATGAGCATACCGAGGACAAACTCCTTCTGGCGGCGGCAGGTTTGGCAGTCGCCGCGGCTGTCGGCTTTGCCTATCAACGACGTCTGAATGAGCAGATGGACACCGACCGAACTGGATGAGCGTAGACAGAGGTCATTGCAGAGAAACAGTCGTCCTGAAGGCAAAGTATGATGCCGCGCTGACATTTATCGAGTCCCGACGAGTTCAGCCATCGGATTGCATATTCTGGAACCACGGACGGCGCGATGACGATGCGCACGGCGGAGAAGACAAAGCGGTCAACCCCTTCGAGCATGATGATCGTCGGCCGGTCGGTCACGGCCTTCAGCGAAACCGCCAGCGACCGGCTGAAGCGGAATTCACCCCGAAAACCGTGCAAGTGCTGCCGACCCCATAACGTGAGCGCAACGGCGCGCTCTGTCCGCTGTCAGGACGAACTTTCTCCGATCCGGCTTGGCGCTGCCGGTGCCCGCGCACGCAACTGCTCAGTCATCTGGGGCGTTCTCGGGCATTCCGCTATCGCGACCTCGTTTCGAACGTTTTAACACGCCCACTCGAGCTTGATCTCGCGGAGCGCTGCGCTAGCCCTTCCGATCTGGCTATTGCCAATGCGTATTTAACCAGGCTTGCGCAGGCGAACGCTTCGACTCGACCAGGCTTGCGCAGGCGAACGCTTCGACTCTCTAAGTGACGACGCCGCAATATTAGCATCGCTCGTCGTTGCAATTTCTCGAAATGCGCAACTCGACGACCGCTTGCTAGGCGTGTTCGTTGCCCAGCGTTCACGAAGGGGGACGCGCTAGCGGACGAATCCCGATCACCCAGTTTACGGTTACTGCGTTCCTACCCGATCACCGCTTGGCGCTGTCACTGTCCGCTTCGGCCCGCACAAGGAACTGCTCGGTCGTGGAGGGAAGACGGGATTTCAGCCAATCCGCCATCGCGACTTCCTCTTGCAGATTCTCTTCGCAAGCCCGAAGAACCTCGGTTTCGCCGAGCGATCGAGCGGCGGCAATCAGGATCGTGTAGGAGGCGATTTCCATGTGCTCGAACGTGTAGCTCGCGAGCGATCCTTTCATCACCTCGTCTCCAGCGAAGACGCCGCTCAGCGATTGCGCCATCGCCGTCAGCTTACCGCCAGCATCCTTCATCATGGATGAACCCTCGTCCATCTGATCGAGACAAGTCTTCAGCCGGGCAGCCTGCTGTTTGGTCTCGTCGAGGTGCTGTCGGATCCGGTCGCTCAGTTCGGGATAATTCTCGATACGGCTCAACTGCCCGTTCAACATCGTTTCGGCCTGCTCTTCCATGGCATGAGCATCTCTAAGCCATTGGACAAACCATTCGCGGCTTTCTGACATCTTGAATCTCCTTTGCGATGTAAGGAAAAACTTTCAGAAGAAGACATTGTTCCGGAGTAGAGCCCGCCGAACGCCCCTGACAGTCGTGGCGGGTCTCAATTCACCTCGCGAAAAATCCTGCAGCGATGCGTGGAAAAGGCAAAGATCGCGGAAGATCGGCGCAAGGAAAACGGCCCGTGGACGCTCGCCGCTGCGCCGCTCCATCACAAAATCCAACTGGCACTGGCCGCTCCTGGCCATCCGACGCGGCGACATACGGCGTACGCATCCGGTGAAGACCGCAGACGTGCGCATCCGGCAGCCAGGAGAACCTGAGCACCGGAGTGCTGGGGTCAAGCTTTCT
>NZ_JAMYPW010000037.1:0-61798 GCF_040320565.1 Mesorhizobium sp. M0664 | reverse complement strand
GGCACCGCGCCAAAGTAGCTCTCAAGGCAGGAAATGGCAGTCGCTCCTTCGCTCAACTGCCTCTCCAAAGAATCCTTTCTCAGCCCAAACTCAACCCCAAAATCGCCATATGCGATTCCCCTGCCCTCAAGTGGGAGATTGGTAGTTTCGACGTCCCGCCATCTTTCTTTTCCCATTCACCCATCAAGCGAGGCTGACCATGAGCGATTCCCGTGCTCGCGATATCCTGTCGCGACAGGCTGAACTGGAGAGCGAGCGCAGCCAGTACGAGCATGTCTGGGAGGCGGTGTCCGAATTCTGCGATCCCGACGCGCCCGACATGTGGAGTGGCCGCCGTCAGGCCGGCGTCGATTCGCAGGCCGAGCGGCAGGAGCGGCGCGGTGCGCGTGTCTACGCCAATACCATCAACTCGGCCGCCAACCGGCTGGCCGCCGGGCTGGAAAGCCTGATCATCCCGCAGTCGGAGAAATGGCATGGGCTGTCGACCGCGGCCATCAACGACCAAGAAACCGACGAGGAGAAGGAATGGGCGGAAGCGCTGCGCGACTTCCTGTTCTCGCTGCGCTACTCCGCCAATTCCAATTTCGTGCCGGCAACGCAGGCCTGCCTGCGCAATGTCGTGCGCTATGGCCCGGCCTATCTCTATGCCGAGGAAGGTTTTGGCGGCACGCTGATCCGCTATGCCTCAATCCCTGTGGTCGAAGGCTATCTCTCGCGCAACCGCTGGGGCCAGGTCGATATTTTCCACCGCCGATACGAGCGCACGGCAAGACAGGCGGCGCAACTGCTCGGCTATGACAGACTGCCGGCGCGGATCAAAATCCTGGTCGACGACCCCGCCAAATGCGAGACGAAAATCTCGCTGATCCAGTGCATCCAGCCGCGCGACGAGCGCAAGATGTACAGTCTGAGCGGCTCCTACCAGTATCTCGATACCGCGTTCGCTTCCTATCACGTGATCGAGGACGAGGAGGCGATCGTCAGGGAAAGCGGTTTTCGCTCGTTCCCGGTGTCGTGCTTCAACTGGCGCCGCTACGAGGGCGATCCGTACGGCATCTCGCCGACCATCGAGGCGCTGACGACGGTGCGCGAGGAGAACGCCGTGCGGCGCTCCGGCCTGCGCGCGCTGCAGCAGATCACCGATCCGGCGACCGCCTCCAAGGCAAGGCTCGACTATGTGCCGGTGCTCAATCCCGGCGAGAACTATCCCGGCCTCATCGACGATGCCGGCCGGCCGCTGATCGCGCCGATCGCCACCGGCCAGAACCCGACCTATGCCTTCAATTATGCCGACAGCCGGGCCGAGGAGATCCGCGACATGATGTTCGTCAATCTGTTCCAGACGCTGGTACAGAACCCGCAGATGACGGCGACCGAAGCCTTGATCCGGCAGGAGGAGAAGGGCGCGCTGCTCGGGCCGTCCGGCTCGATCATCCAGGCCGGCTTTGCCTCTAATCTCGACCGCGAGCTGGGCATTCTCGAGGACAAGGGACTTTACTAGGAAGACAGCCGCTTCCTGCCGCCGGCGAGCCTTGCCGGCAAGGCGCTGCGGCCGACCTTCACCGGCCCGCTCGACGTGCTGCGCCGTTCGGCCGAGGCGCGCGACACCATCCAGGTTGTCACCACGGCCATGCAGATGGCGCAGTTCGATCCCGGCGTGATGGACAATATCGACGGCGACGCGGCGCTGAAGATCGTGCAGGGCGCCGGCCGCAGTCCGCAGCGCATTTTTCGCCGCCAGGACGAGGTGGCGGGAATACGCGATGCCCGCGCCAAGGCTCAAGCTGAACAGGCCGGCATGGCGGCGATGGCTGCCGCGGGCAAGGTCGCCAGGGATGCCGTGCCGGCGGCAGTGCAGGCGCGCGACAGCGGCCTGCTCGATGGGCTCGGCGGGCTGATGCCGCAGGCTGTGCAAGATGCTTCGGGCGGGCAGGGCGCATGAGCCAAAAACGCTTCGCCCATTCCAGCCAGGCCGGCGGCCCGGCCAAGGCGCGGGATGCCCTGGCCAAGGCCTATCTCAGGGTGTTCTCGGGCCAGGACGGCGAAATGGTGCTGGCCGACCTGGCGGCCGCAACCGGCTATTACCGCCGCCCGTCCTATGGCGAGTGGCTGGCCAAGACCAAGACGCCGAACGGCTTCGAGCTGCACAGCGCGCTGAGCAACGCGCGGGCCGAAGTGGTGCAGCATATTATGGGGTTTTTGACGCTGGACGAGGCGCAACTGGCGGCACTGGAGAAGGCGGCGAGGGCGGAGGCGTAGGGGCTTTAGGAAAGCGTATGCTCAGGCGAACCCCGACGTGAACATCGAGGATGTAGTAATTCATCATCCGGCTGAGCAGCAATTACTTAAGAGGCTTCTAAATTTCCTATCGAAGAAAAAGATCAATTCGATAGAAAATCTACGCGGGATCCCTAAGGATTTAAATGATATTCTGCATCTTGTTATCATTAGGGGCGAAAATGACAAATTCTATGAAAAGTACCCGTATCCAACGGAGCAGCAGATTCTGGATCATTCTACAATGATGGATAAGAAATATGGCCATCATTTCGTGCCGCCTGTCGGAAAATATAGGTGAAAAATGGATTATTATTATGTAGAGCCATTTGTTGCTGGTGATTTTGGCAAAAATACGGTTCTCGATAACCGCGTTCACCCGCCGATTGTGCACAAACTTCACTACGAGATTGACGTTTGGATAGGTGATGTCCTGATAAGGAGTTTTCCCTGTTATCTTGTCACCAAAGAAGCCGAGCTGGAGCTGCTGAAGATGCGAGTTTCAGGGGCGACGTTTGCCGACGTCGAGGTTACTGCTTCGGAGTTGTTTCATCGGCTGCAGCCAGAAACAGAACTTCCAACCTTCGTCTGGATGAAGATCCATGGGCAGCCAGGACATGATGACTTCGGCATGGCTTCGAACCACACGCTTGTTGTTTCAGAGCGGGCGCTAGACGTGTTTGAGCGCCTCGGCAATGAGTCGGCCGGGATTCATTCATTCGACGGGCCGGAAAAGGATTGAATGATCCTAGTGACTTCGCAAGTCAGAGATTTAGCTGATGGACTGCAAAACCCGACCTAGGCACGTCATGCGCTTGCCCCTGCCGAAATCAGCACCGGAGACGGCGAGCTCGATTCTGCCCGGCTCGCACTGCCTCGCGATGTTCATCGACAACAGGGTACGCCGTGGTGGAATCAGTTGCTGAACACCTGGGAGGATAGCAGTGGGATATAGTTTAACCGAGGAACAGTTCGACGCACCGGCTGAGTCCGCAGTCGTCGATGGACTGGCCGCACGCTTGGGAGTTGCGCTTCCCAAGGATTACACCGACTTCCTCAAAGAGCATAATGGAGGCGAAGGTTTCATCCGCGATAACTGTGTTATTTTTTTAAAGCCGAAGAATTGGCTGACTTCAATCGAGAGTATGAGGTTGAAAAATATGCGCCAGGCATCCTCTTGTTCGCATCGGACGGAGGAGGTGAAGGCTATGGCTTCGACACTGAAGATACGGCCATGCCAATCGTGTGCATCCCATTCATAGGTATGGATCGGCAATCCGCTGAGACGATAGCGCGTGACCTCGCCGACCTATTTGCTCGGTTGGCGGACTGAAAATGAGCGCCAAAAATAGGTATTTGCGGCCCAGCCTTTCCGCGATCTGTGAAAGACTCATTTATTACGCCACCTATGATGCATGAGAGGTAATATGTCGACTGACCCACGTTATGGTGGACAGCCGCTGCTTAGGCTACTGGAGCTTTATGTGCTCTGGGCCATCGGAGAACTTTCTCAGGAGTCGGAGGATGGCTTGAAAAAGATGGGCCCCAAACTGCAATCTATCTATGGCGGCGATGGACAATGGCATGACGCAATAGCCCAGTCTGTGCACATGCCTGAGGGAATGCCGGCAGCAATCCGGGATATGTGGGCAAGGAACCTCAAAATCGCCCGCGACAATGATGTAACTCTCACACCGCAGAAATTTGCGGAGATGTTCGTGGACGAAAATTTCGTGGGTTGAACGGGTCTTCTCTGAGATTGCGCAGTAGCTAAGTTTCGCTCAAATCCACTGTGATCCGCATTGGACTCGTTTTGACGCCTGCCGGCCAACACCGCTGGACCGATTTCGAAAGCTGCCGGGCCGCCTCCGCTGCCGCTTCCGAATGTGGCTCATAGGATGCAACGGCGACCGATAAGACCTTGCCGGCCTTGTCCAGTGTCACCTCGAAAGTGGCTTTGACGTGATTGTCGACCGCCGTTACCGGCAAGATCAGACAATCGCCGATCCGCTCGACGCTGACAGCCTGTCTGGCGTGTGCGGAAACCGAACAAACAACCAGCAGTGAGGTCATCAAAAATCGCATCGTCGCCCCCTTTGGATAGCCGACGATAGCGCTGACCGCTAATCAGCGGAAGGACCAAATCATCGGGGGAAACGGATGCGCGAGGTTGACGCTGCGCCCCTCTCCCCGTTCTACGGGGAGAGCGATGCCGGCAGGCAGGTGAGGGGCGGTGCCGGCATTTCAGAAGTTTGCGCTGCCCCTCATCCCCCTACCGGGACCTCCTCCCCGTAAAACGGGGAGAAGGGGCTAACGATCAATAATCGCCGTTGTAGTAGCGGTCGTCGCAGGGGGCGGTGTAGATGCGGCCGCTGGTGCGGTCCTGATAGCGGCAAAGCTGTTCGCCGGGCGGCGGCTGCGGCGTGGTGGCATTGCCGACAACGGCGCCCAGCAGGGCGCCGGCTCCGGCACCGATGACCGTGCTCTTGGTGTTGCCGCCGATCGCCTGGCCGGCAAGCGCGCCGGCGCCGGCGCCGAGCAGCGCACCGGTGCTGGTTCTCTGCTGTGCTTCGGTCTGCGCGCAGCCTGCCAGCGCGGCGGTTACGAACATGGCGGCAATGGCTCTGGACATGGTCATCGTCTGATACTCCCTTGAAGTCTATGAACTAATTCGCAGGCTGATTTTGCCAAGTACGGTCGCATTTGCGGCGGAACATAGGCACCGTGCCTCACGAAATAAGACATGGTTGTTTTTGTCTGACGGCCTGATCCGCAAAGAAAGTAACCGAACAAGACCCAAAGAGCTTCATCTCCAGTCGCGCCTTCCAGGGCGCTACGCCGCCTCGATCTGCATTACCTTTTTCGCCGCAGCGGCCAGAAATCCGGATCGGCTGTAGCCGTGGCGCTCCGCATATCGGTCAATCTGATCGAGGACATCTTCCGGAATGGTGACGTTGACACGCACGACCTTCGCAGCTTCAGCTTTCAAGGGAACCAGGATGGCGACACCGCTCAGATTGTCCTTGTCCGACATCACTTCCTCCAGGGATGACGGCTCGGGAATGGCCTCGCCATCCTCGACCAGCCCCTCGACATGAAAGGCCAGTGCTTCCCCGGCCATGGCACGGGCATCATCCAGGTTGACGCCGGCTGTCACCAGGCCCGGAAAATCGGGAAAGGAGACGCCGAAGTCGCTGTCCGCCTGCTTGTGGATCAATCCGATATAGTTCCGCATTTCTCTACCTCAGCTTCACGCCGGATTGTTCTTCAATACTCTTGAGAGTGCCGATCGGGATGTTGCGCTTGGGATGCGGAACTGTCACCCGGCCCGGCTTGGATTCGTGCTTGAACTGGGCGTGACTTCCTTTTCGAGCCACTTCGTACCAGCCATCCGCCAACAGCCTGTGAATGACATCGGCGCTCTTCATGTTGTGTATAGATACACATAACTGATCCAAATGTCCATGAGCTTTTGCCGCTGTTGCGTGCGGCGGCCCAGCCGACCCCGTTTTCAATCCCGCAAGAATGGAGAAATCAAATGACCCGAGGTCTTGCCCGGACGCTTTCGCGTGCCGCCGCCAGAGAAGCCGGCCTTGCCCCGCCCAGGGCGGGGCTTACCGCCAGGACGACGGGGCAGGGCGGCGCCTACCGCACCGTCTTCTCCTTTAATGCCATGCCGGTGCCGGTCACCGATGCACTGGCCTATGCCAGCCAGAAGCTGTTCGATTTCATCGACGGCAAGATCCGCATCAGGGGCGGCACGGCAAGACTGCAGTTCGCCGTGCTGACTACCCGCGCGTCGACCATCAACGACAATGCCGCGCTGACCTGGTCGCTCGGCTCGACGGCAGCGTCGACCCCAGCGCTCGCCTTGACGATGATCAATGTGCTGGCGGCGACCGGCCGCACGCTGGATGGCGCCGGTGCCGCCCTGTCGAGCGCGTCGGTTGCCGATGTCGCCGCCGCGCAGACGCTCGACGGCACCGTGACGCCGGTCGACCTCTATCTCAACCTGGCGTTTGCCATCGGCACCGACATCGATGCCGACGGCACGATTGCCGTTACGGGCACGATCACGCTGCTCTGGGAGAACTGGGGCGACAATGCCTGAGGCGCTAATCTCCCCCCTTGAGGGGGAGATGTCGCCGAAGGCGACAGAGGGGGTCGGTTCGACCGGGCGCGACGCCCGGCGACAGATGAGGTCGGCGCTCCACGCGCGGCTACCCCCTCTGGCCTGCCGGCCATCTCCCCCTCGAGGGGGGAGATACCAAGCGTCGCCATCGGCTCTCCTCTGAAACGTCAACAAAAGGAATCTTCTCATGACAGATCTGGCAGACGCCGGGTCCGTGGTGGCGGCGCCACCGGCGGGCAACCTTGCACGGCCACCGGCCAACGGGGACAACGGGTCCGCCCCGCCTGCGGCCAAAAGCTGGTTTGACGGTCTTTCCGAAGGCAACCGCAAGCTTGCTGAAACCAGGGGCTGGACCAAGCCTGAAAGCCTCGATCGGGTCTTCGCCTCCTATGCGGAGCTGGAGCGGCAGCAGGGCGAGAGCCTGCGCGTTCCGGCAGCCGATGCAGCCGCGGAAGACTGGGACAGGTTCCATGCCCGGCTGCCCGAGGCGATGCGTCCGCTGACCTCGCCCGACAAGGTCGAGTACCGGCGCCCCGACGGGCTCCCCGAAAACTTCGCCTATTCGGACGAGCTCGCCAACGCGTCCAAGGCCTGGGCGGTCGAGGCAGGTGCTACCCCGAAGGTCGCACAGGCCTATCACGACCGCTTCGTCGGCTACATGGCCGAGCAGGCCAAGGCACAGCAGATCGCCCTTGCCCGCTCGGTCGAGACGACGCATGACGACCTCGTCAGGGATTGGGGACCGACCGGCAGCGATGGCTTTCGCCAGAAGCTCGAGGTCGCCAACCGGGCGATGAAAAAGCTCGGACTGGTCAATGCCTACAAGGCGAAGGGTATCCTTCTGCCGGACGGCGCCTTGACCGACCCGCAGATCGCCAAGGCGTTCCACGCCATCGGCGAGGCGATGTTCCGCGAAGACACGATCGACGGCAATGCTGCCTTGAGCGGAGGCAATCCCTTCAAGCGCAATGCCGCCGGCGAGCGCAACCTGACTGGCATCTCAGCCCTGGTCAAAAGCGACCCCGCCCGCGCCCGGCGGCTGGCACGCGAGGCCGGCGAAAATCCTGACCTGTGGATGCCCAACAATCCTCTTTAACCCAAACCTGAAGGAAGACAAAAATGGCAGACGCCTATACCCGTATCGCGGACGCGATCGTTCCGTCCGTCTATGCGCAATACTCGTTCGAGGAGCACGTCCAGTCGCTGGAGATTTACCAGGCCGGGATCCTGTTTTCCGACCCGTCGATCGCCTCGAAGCTCAGCCTGGGCGGACGTTCCGTCGACATGCCCGGCTGGAAGGACCTCGGCAACGATCCGTCCGAGCCGGTCAATGACGACCCGGCCGACTCGATCGAGATGAAGAAGATCGGCGCGCGCCGCGAAGTCGCGGCCCGCAATGTGCGTGCGCAGGCCTGGGGCATCCCGGATCTGACCTCGATCCTTGCCGGCGACGATCCGCAGAAGCTTATCGTGCGCCGCCAGACCGACTACTGGCAGCGCGCCAACAAGCTTACGCTGCTGGGCATACTGAAAGGCGTGCTGGCCGACAACATTGCCAATGACGCCGGCGACCTGGTGCGCATCACCGGCGCCTCCATCGTCGACACCGACATCATCGAGGCCGCCTATCTGATGGGCGACCGCGCCGACAAGTTCAAGACGATCTGGATGCATTCCAAACAGATGAAGGCACTGAAACTCGCCGACCTCATCGACTATGTGCCGTCGTCCGAGCAGGGCGGGCCGCTGATCCCCTATTACATGGGGCTCAGGGCTGTCGTCGACGACGACATTCCGGTTGCCGGCGGCGTCTACACGGCGTTCATGTTCAAGGACAAGGCAATCCTGTGGAACGAGCTGCCAGTCAATACCGAAGGCGGCCCGCTCGAGTTCGACCGCAAGCCGCGGCAGGGCCATGGCGGCGGCGTCACCGAAATGGTCGGCCGCCGGCATTTCGTGCCGCATGTGCCGGGCACCCGCTTCCTCGATGCGTCCTCGGCCGGCGAATTCGCCACCGATGCCGAGCTGGCACTGGCGGCAAACTGGGACCGCACGGCGTCGAGCGTCAAGCACATGACGTTCATCGCGCTGAAGACGACCGAGGCCTGATCGGGCGAAGGGGCGGGCGTCAGACGTCCCGCCCCTTCGGGACACCAGGTCGGCGAATCCCAAGTTCACCCGCTGCGCTGCGTCGGAGTGATGTGAATTTTGGCGTTCGCTACAACATTCATGTTGCCCTTTGGCCAATCGACGGCACCAAACAGTTACAAGAAGGGGCGATGCTGCCTTGTCTTGGTAAGGGAGGTCACCATGAACATGAAGTACAAAACAGTTCAGGAAGTGCTCCGAAAAGCGGGCATTGTCATGAGCAAGAAAGGGGAAGTTCATCGCATAAACTTCTTCAGCGGCCTGGAAGACACCGCCTACTACACGCCAAGTCTTCAGGACGCCCTGGACAGGGGCTTGGCTTTGGCGGGAGGTGCCGGAAGGGTGAAAGCAAGCGTCTTTGCCAAGTCAGCTGAAACAGGGATCTCGACCGGCGCACACGTCGGCTGACACAATTCAGGCAAGACATCGCCGCGTTGCGCGGCGGTGTCGTGAAACTGCAATAGCCGAAGCATTGCCGTCTTCCTTGCTCGAATGGGAAAAAGACGGCTGACGAAGCGTCTGCCACGCCGTTTCATGACGGGCGGGTGGCGTCGTGACGGCCCCCGTGCACGAGACGTGCAACGTTCTGCCCAAGCCACAAATCACAAAAAATCCCCAGCCGCTTCGAAGCGGCTTTTTGCCGTGGAGGCACCATGCCCCGTTTTCTCCGACCAACCATACAGACAGAGGCCTGAGCCATGGCCATCACCCCGCTCGACATCGCCAACATGGCGCTCGCCGTGCTCGACGAGGCGCCGATCGAAAGCCTCGACCAGGACGCCAAGGCGGCGCGCCTGCTCAATCTGCATTTCGACCTGACCCGCGAGGCCGAATTGACCAAGCATGCCTTTGTCTTCGCCATCCTGGCGGCCTCGGTCGCCGGCTTCGACACCGGCAGCGGCGCTGGCACGCTGAACTTCGCCTATGAGCTTCCCGCCGATTGCCTGCGGCCCTTGCCGCTCACAGGGAATGGCGAGCCGGATGGCGTGCCGCTCTCATGGCGGCAGGAGGCCGGGCTGATCTATTCGGATCAGGCCGGGCCGCGCATCATCCGCTATGTCGCCAACCTGACAGACCCCAACGACTGGGACGCGCTGTTCAGCGAAGTGCTGGTGGCGGCGCTCGCCATCAAGATCGCCCATCCCTTGACCCACAAGGCCAGCATGATCGACGTCGCCCGTAGCGCCTATGACAGGGCGCTGGATGCAGCCTACTCGGCCAATGCGATCCAGCGCGGCGGCAGATTTTCGACGACGTCCTGGGCTTTCCAGCGCGGCGACAGCCGGGGCGTCGGCCGATGACCACGCTCTATCCGGTCCAAGATGCTTTCATCCGCGGCGAGATTTCTCCCCGCTTGCATGCTCGCGCCTCGCTCGAGCTTTACCGGGCGGCGCTGTCGAAATGCACGAACTTCGTCACGCTGCCGCATGGCGGCATCAGGAAACGCGGCGGCACGTATTTTTGCGCGCAGGTGAAGGCTCCGTCAAAGGCGACACGGCTGATCCCGTTCATCTTCTCGGCCGATCAGGCCTATGCGCTCGAATTCGGCGATCTCTACATCCGCGTCTATGCCTATGGCGCGCGTGTCGGCACGGTCGAAGTCGTTTCGCCTTATCCCGAGGCCGATCTGTTCGACCTGCAATTCGTCCAGTCGGCAGACCAGATGTGGATCACCCACAAGGATCATCCGGTCAAAGTGCTGACGCGCACTGCGCACACGACCTGGACGCTCGCCGATTTCGTCTTTCTCGACGGCCCATACGACAAGATCAACACCACGGCCACGACGCTAACGCCGGCCGCAACCGGCAACGCCATGCCGGTCATGGCCTCGAATAGGCTGCCAAGCGGCACGGTCAGCAACAGCAACGGCTCATCCGACGTGTGGCAGGTGTTCGATGGCGACAAGCAGAAGGGGGAGAACATAGCGGGCTTTCCGAGCGGGTATCTGCGCTACCAGTTCGGCGGCGGGGCCAAGACGGTCGACGCCTACTGGATTACCGCCACGAATGATCACTCAGACACTGCATCGCCGACCCAGTGGCAATTCCAGGCCTCGCACAACGGCACCGACTGGACGACGCTCGACAGCCGGGACGGAGAGACCGGCTGGTCCAAGTCGGAAACCCGTTTCTTCGACGGCTTCAACAACACGGTTGCCTACGAATATTATCAGCTACTGTTTTCAGGTGGCGGCAGCGACGGAACCGCTATCGCCGAACTGGCCCTGCACGAATACGCGCCGTCGCAAACGCCGTTCGATCTCTCGGCCTCCTCGATCGTCGGCATCAACGACGGCATCGGCTTCCAGACCAGCGATATCGGCCGCGCCATTCGTCTGCTTGGCGCGGATGGCTTCTGGCGCTGGGCCAAGGTCGTTGCCCGGACCAGCACGACGGTGGTCACGGTCCAGTTGTACGGGCATGCTCTGCCCGATCTCAGCCCGATCATTCGCTGGCGTCTCGGCACGTTCGTGCCCGGCAAGTATGTCCAGAGCGGTTCGCTTTACGAGGAGCGTCTGGCGTTCAGCCGAAAATTCTCGGTCTATGCCTCGCAAACCGGCGATTTCGACAACTTCGCCACCGGTGAGAAAGACACCGACGCGCTGGAATTCGTGCAGGCAGGTGGCGGCCAGGCCAATGACATTACGTGGGTGGCGGAATCGGACGGTGCGCTGATCATCGGAACGCTTGGCGGGGTGAGGGCGCTGTCGGGTTCCGGCATCGACGAGGCGCTGACGCCGTCCTCGTTCAAGAACCGCCGGTCCCGGACTTTCGGTTGTGCCCCGCTGCGTCCCGTCGATGCGGGGCAGTCGTTCCTCTATGTCACCCGCTCCCGCAAATCGATCGCCGAGCTGACGCAAAACGCCACCGGCCGCTTCACCTCCGACGATGTCGGTCAGATATCGGAGCACATTCCCAAGAAAGGCGTCGTCGAACTCGCCTTCCAGACCGACCCCGATCCGCTGCTCTGGTGCCCGCTCGGGGATGGCGAACTCGGCGGCTACACGCACCAGCCGTCGCAGGACGTTCGCGGCATGCACATCCACCAGATCGCCGGAAGCTTCGCAGGATCGAACTGGGCCGTTGTCGAAAGCGCCGTGGTGACGCCCGGCCAGGACGGCAACGACGATCTCTGGCTGATCGTCAAGCGCACGATCGGCGGCGTGACCAGGCGCTATATCGAAATCAAGACCGCGCCGTTTGAGTATGGCGGGATCGGCGATGCATTCGAAGTCGACTGCGGCCTGACCTATGATGGCGTCGCCGTGGGCACGGTCTCAGGGCTTGATCATCTCAACGGCGAAACACTCGACGTCCTGGCCGATGGCAAGGTCTACAAGGGCCTTGCTGTGGCTGCTGGCGCGGTTTCGCTGCCCGGTGGGGCTACGGCAGCCAAATGGCAGGTCGGGCTCGGCTACCAGTCCGAAGCCAACACGCTGGAGCTCGACGTCGGCGGTCGCGACGGATCGATCGTCGGGCGGCGCAAGAAGGTGGCCAAGCTCATTCTTTCGCTGCTGGAAACCGACACAACCGGGCTTCAGGTCCAGTCGTTCATCCGCGGCCGCTGGGAGCAGGTTCGCATTCCGTCTGTGGTTGCACCCGACGGCATGGCGAAATTGTTCACCGGCAATGTCGAGGTGCCGATCGACGATAGCTGGGAAGGGCAGGGGCGGGTGAAGATCCGCCACGTCAATCCAACGCCCTGCACGATCAGGGCGATGACACCGGTGTTCGACGCCGAGCCTTAGAAACTGCTGATCTCCCCCCTCGAGGGGGAGATGTCGCCGAAGGCGACAGAGGGGGTCGGCACGTCCTGACGCGGCCTCCCATCGCAAACTGAGGGGGTTGGAGCTCCACGCGAGACGACCCCCTCTGGCCTACCGGCCATCTCCCCCTCGAGGGGGGAGATGGCCGGCTCCGTCTTCCATCGCTTCCCCAACCAAGGAACCCACCCGTGACCCCAACCCATGCCGAGCAACTCGGCAAGGCGCGGACGGCTGCCGATTTTGTAGCCGTCATCGCCTTGCTCGACACCGACCTCAACGATGCGATCGCCCGCAAGGGCGAGCTGGAAACGGAAAAGTTTGACGCGATCTTCGGCGCCGGAAATTTGACGGCGGCGCGTGCCGCATTGGACGACTGCAACGCTGAAATCGCACTGATCGAGAAAACCATCGAGGACGCGGACGAGCGCCGCGTTGGCGCCCCCCTGGACGAACCCCCCGCCGAAGCTGCCGTCGCCACGCCTGCGCCCGGCGACGAGGTCAGGACAAAGGCCGAGGCGCTCGGCGAGCGCTGGCGCACGGTCCACTGGCTGATCGAGCAGCTGCGCCAGGAGCTGTTCGCGGCCGATGCCTTGAGCCGCGCCATCATCGCCGCCAACGGCCTTTTCGATGCCGACGGCGCCGTCGACCTGAAGATCAACCTGACCACCATCCGGCGCACCGCCATGGCCGGCCCGCGGGCCGCCGCGCCATCGCGTCTCAGCCGCCCGGCAATCCAGGCCGACCGGCTGCTTTTGTCCTTCCTCAGCCCCGGCGGTGTGCTCGACCGGCGCCCGTAGGTCGGTGCGCCGGTCGACGGCATCAAAAGCAAATTCATTCCCGCCGGCGAACGAGGCTGACCATGTGCACACTAGCTCTTATCGGCACGGCGCTTTCGGTCGGCGGCGCGCTGGCGGAAGGCCAACAGTCGAAGCAAATGGCCGAGTACCAGGCCAAGGCCTATGAACAGCAGGCGCGGGCCGACGCCCAAAGCTCGGCCTTCGAGCAGGGCCAGGAGCGCCATAAGCAGGATCTGCTGCAGGCGCAGGCGCGTGCCCAGGCCGGCGCTTCGGGCGTCGCTATTTCTGGTTCGCCGACCGAGGTGATGGCGGCCAATGCAAGGCAGGGCCAGCTCGACCTCAAGGCGATCCAGTACGGCTCGCAGCTGCGCCAGAACGGTCTCGCCACGCAGGCGGCGATCGCGCGCTTTTCCGGCAGGCAGGCGGTGGGCGCCTCGATTTTCAAGGCCGGCAGCAATCTCGTGTCCGGCATCTCCGGCATCTACGACCCGGCCAAGGCGGTGACGTTCGGCGGAAGCGCCTTCCCGCCGGCGCCGGGTGGAGGCCTCTACTGATGGCCACCATCCCGCTCCAGCTTGCCCAGCGCCGCCTCGATACCGGCACTGTGGCCTCCTATCCCGACGGCTCGCCGGTGGGCGCCGCCATGCAAGGCTTTGGCGACGAGCTCTCGGCGATTGCCGAGCGCTTCAAGCAACAGAAGCAGCAGCAGGACGCGTTCGACGCCGACATTATCGGCCGCGAGCTGAACGCACGCATCGCCCACGCCGAGGCCGTGGCGGTGCAGACCGCGCCGGCCGACGGCGGCGGCCTGCACGACTTCATGTATGGCCAGCTCGATCCGCGCAGCGACGGCGTCGTCAGGCCCGGCCTGTTCGACCAGATCTTCGACGACACCGTAGCGAAAGTGCCGGAGGGCGAACGCGCCAATTTTCTCGCCCAAAAGCAGGCATTGCGGCTGGCCGGCTCGGCGCGCATGGCCGCGCAGCAGCACGCGCGGCGCCAGAACTATGAGCAGGCCGAGTGGAGCAAGGTCGAGGACGGCTATACCAGCGCCATCGCGCAAAGCGACCCGGACGACACAGAAACATTCGATGCCATCAGGCAGAGCGGGCTCGAGCTGATCGGCAAGATGGGCAACCCGGTGGCCCGCCAGGCCGCCGAGGCTGCCTGGCGCAGCAACACGGCAAAGGCGCTCGCCGACGCGATGATCGCCAAGGACCCGAAGCGTGCTGCGGAGGTGCTGGGGACTGGGCCGGTCTCAACGGACGGCAGGACTAAGGACGATACCATCGAAGCTGTGGGCGGACCTCGGGCGAGTGGGTCCAGCGTGCTGGCGACGCGCGAAGCGCCCGTAGGTGGCCTTCCGTCCGACGAAACACCTATCCGCACGGGTTCCGTGGGGCCCGTCGGAAATACGGCTTGGGCTGCCGCAGGACCCTGGATTGCCGACTTGTCGCCGGACACGGTTCAGGATCTCGGCCAGAAGGCGCAGGTAGCGACTGTGGCAAGCCTGGTCGATGCGCGCACGAACATCGACATCGCCTTGCAGAACGCGCCGGCTGCCATTGCCAATACCGGCAGCTATTCTGGCAAGACACCGGGTGCCGAAGACTTCACTGCCGTGTACGGCGCCGAAGATGGCGGCAAGCGTCTCCAAGCCTTCGACATAACGGCTGATATCGGCCGCGCGGTTTTCGACATGCGACCCGTCCCGAACCAGGCGATACACGCCCAGATTCGGGATTTTGAACCCGGCCCCTACGGCTCGCCGGAAGAGCGGGAGCAATATGAGATAAGGGCCGGCGCCGCGCAATTGGTGCTGGGTGCCAGGCGCGCCGATCCCGCCGGTTACGTCGGCCAACTGTTCCCGAACCATGCTCCGGACTGGGATAAGATCACAGCTCCTGAGGATTATAAGGCTGCCGTCACCTGGGCCGTCGCTGCTCAGCAGGAGTTGGGCTTCGACCGAATACTGCCAATGCCCTGGGCTGTAGCTGGCCAGCAGGCGGCGAAATACATCGACCAAGGCGTGCCGTTCGAAAAGCGCCTTGCCAAGTTGAGTTCGATCGTCCTGGCGGTTCGCGATCCTGATGCCCGCAAGGCGACAACCCAACAGATTTCTGTGGCGGCGGAAGCCCAGTGGCGAGCCAAGGCCGCCCAAGATCCGAACGTCGCGCCAGAGTCGTTGGAAGCCCAGGTTGCAGTGCTCAAGAACAGGCTGGCGTGGATCGGGGAACATCCGGCCCAAGCCCAGTACAGCACCATGCCGTGGCTACAGCAATTCGGCTTGGCGTTCTCGGATGTCGGCCGCCTCACGGCTAAGGGCGCGGCCGCCGGCGGTGCGGATGCGATCTCCGCCGGGCTGGACTCCGCTTGGTCCGGAGGAAACTACCAGAACCTCCTCGAAGATGAACAGGCCAAGACCGAGGACGCCGAGGACCGGGCCGGTTCGGCCGGTTGGGCGGCGGAAGCCCTCGGCACCGGCTTAAGCGGATATGGCCTGGCGGAGAGTTTGTTCGGTTTGCTGGGCCGGGCAAGCGTTGGCGCGGCGGCAGAGAACGGCTTGATCGGTCTTGCTGCCCGAACTGGCGTCGGGGGTGTGGCGGGTGACACTTATGGCGGGGCATACGCCTTCAACACAGGACAGAGCGTCCCCTGGGGAATTGCCAACGGCGCGCTTTGGGGGGCGGGCGGCAATGTCCTTGCCGAAGGGCTCAGTGCAGTTGGCAGCCAGGTGTTGGCAAGGCTTGCCGGGCGTTCTGCGAATGCTAAACCTGATATCGTACTGGATAGTGGGGCTCCCCCGGTTTCTGTCAATGCAGAAGAGATTCCGATCTCGACCGGCAAGGCCCGAGAAATAAGGAGGCCCTATACGCATTTGGAAGATCCTCCCAACGTTGCGTCCGGCAAGGATCCAACAAAGAAGCAGAGGATAGCTATTTTCGAGGAAAATAAAAGGGTGAATGATGGAATTTTGAGATCGGATGAGAGTGGTATAGAAATAATTCCAGCAAAGAAAAGCAAAAGAGGCGTAACTCCTCCAAAAAATGAAGCTCATATCGATCACATAGATCCGGTTAATCCCGCTGACAAGACAAAATCGTCAGGATCAAATAGCCATAAAAATCTTCGTCTTACGGCTGGGTTTGAGAATATAGAAAAATCGAATAAATAGGTGACATATGACCGAATGGAAGTTCGAAAACCCAAAAAACACAGCCGTTATTTCGACTCGGAAGATATTTAGGGGGGGCGGCTGGATTGCGTATGTGTCACATGATGATGACGGCGATGATAATGAGTCGTGGCAATTCTACGGAAATGAAGCTGAAGTTGATCAAGATGACCTAATTTTAGTGGCCTTGGTCGAGGTGGTCGAGCTTGATGGAACTGTTGCACAGTTGGCGGATTTGCCGTTAGGCTGGCGTGCGTGGCGCGATACAAAGTCTTCGCCATGGAAGCGCGACAAAATCACCTAAACACATTCTGAATGGTAGCGGAGTTTACTCTGCTTTGACCCGGTGAAAGTAAAAAAAGGCGTTACTCCTCCGCCAACGAATCACAGTTTGATCACATCGATCCGCTTATTCCAGTTGATCCGACAAAGACTCCCGGATCGAATAGTTACACCAATGCAAGGATGGTTGCAAGAATTCGAAACAGAGAAAGTGGAACAAATAGGCGCTGTGATGACTAAATGGAAGTTTGAAGACCCCCAGAACGTAGCTGTTTTTGTAAACAGGAAAGCTATACGCAATGGTAGGTGGGTTGCTCGCGTCGTGCATGATGATGATGACGGATCATGGCAGTTTCACGCGGATGAATCCGAAGATTTCGATGAAAGCGATATTATGATCATAAGCCTGAAAAATATGGTTGAAAAAGACAAGACTATTATGCAGTTGGCTGATTTACCTTACGGCTGGTATGCTTGGCGCGAGACAAAAACCTCGCCATGGAGGCGAGGCAAAACCCTCGACGAACACCCAGAATCGGAGCGGAGTTAGTTTCGACTTCCAATTGTAACGGTTGACATGGGTGATTGCGACGCTGAGCGGCGGAGCCGACAGCGGTGCAAGAAACCGGGGCGTCACTTCGCACGGAGCGTTCTGGCAAGGACCAATCAGCCCACGGGCCGGAATATGGATGTGTCTCACGAGAAAGCGCTGGCCGACGGGGGGCAGATCACCTCTCAAACATCACGCATCGTGCGAGAGCAGATCATATTAAACACCATGGCGATGCAGGAGACTATGCTCGCTGGGCAAGAAGAAGATGGCTCAAGCAAGAAATGAAAGGGAACACAAGTGGTCGAGAGAAATTATAGCGACGTCAAACCCGACTTGACCAGCGTCACCCGCTTGCCGTCGACTGACAAAAGCACAGGCGATGAAGAGCTTGATGCTGCACGTCTGGAAGCCCTGAAAATATCTTGATTTCTATGATTGGGTTTCAGACATCAAGGGGGAATACCTTGGATACGGGGCCGACGGCATAACCTATATTTTTCTCTTCGAGATTGTTCCGGGCAGGCCGGAAGTTGACCCATGGATATGGGTAATCGTCGGCGATGTGCCCCCGACATATCTGCCGGCGGTAGACGCCAAGACTCCATACGAGGCGCTGGATGGATATATCGGCGCCATGGAAGAGTGGGTCGAAGCTGCGCGACGGGGGACTCGGTGGCAGATCTAATCCCGGTCAACGTGCCGCCTAGCCCAGCCAACGCCGAAATGTTGGATAGCCGTCTCAAATTTCTCGACGAAAGGGTGTTGCCGGAACTTCGAGAGTGATCGGCTGCCGCTTGTCGGCAAGCGCCGTCAGTTCCTTGACGAGAACGTGCTTTCGTTGCTCCCGAAGTGATGTACTGGCGTGCTCCGTGGCTCGTCGCGGATGCAAGCCCGGCACTCGGTTCGACCGGATCAGCACTGGCGCAATCACTGGTGAGTGCGCACGCCGGAAATGGCGACCAGGCACGCAACGTGCCGTCGGTCTGATTGTGGTCACGATCCTGGCTTATGGCCTGCTAACCGCCGAGCGGTCAGGTTGGCGGTGCCTCCTGGATCGCCTCCTGTTTAAGATGAAGGATTGACCTGTTGCGCACAGACACTTTTCCGACCATGGCAAGGATCGCTTTTCTGCTTACCTTGGCCGGTGTTCTCCTGCTCGCGCTTTCGCCGGTGCGCTTCCTGCAGGAGTTGGACATGGGCTTCACCTTCCAGCACGACAAGCTCAATCACGCCGCGGCGTTCGCTGTGCTGGCGGCTCTCGGAAGCCTCGGCTGGCCGGAACACAAGACGAGGCTGGTCGTGCTCCTTGCCATTACCGGCGCGGCGATCGAGCTGCTTCAGGGCGTGCAGCTGATCGCGCGCGATATGGATATCCTCGACTGGATCGCCGACTGCGCCGGCATGGCCTGCGGGCTGGCGGCCATGGGCGGCACAAGAAGGCTGATTGGCGGGCTGCTGTAGTCTCGACCGCGTTGCCGCTCTCCGTCCGGAAAATGTAAATCGCCGGCTGCGCCGGATAGCGCGGTGTCCGGCCGCGTAGCTTAAGTCTCCCACCGACAGCACCGAACCCCCTTCCAGCCTCGCTTATGCGGGGCTTTTTTTATGGAGCAAGCCCTCATGTCCCGACCTGCAACTGCCGCCGTTCGTCTCCTGACCGGTGAACGCGAACCCGTGCGCCTCGCAACCACGGCCGACATCCTCCTGCACGGCCTGCAGGCCATCGACGGCGTGCCGACCGAAATCGGCGACCGCGTGCTGGTCAAGGACCAGGCCGACCCGACGCAGAACGGCATCTACACGGCGAGCGAAGGCGACTGGTTCCGCGCCGCCGACGCCCGTTCTACGCGCACCCTGCAGAAGGGCACGACCGTTCACACCCAGGTCGGGTCGGTCAACGCCGACCGCGTGTTCGAGTTCACGGCCGACGAGCCGGCCATCGGCGCCGATGCCATCACCATCGCCGCATCCGTTCCGCCCGACATCGCCGATGTGGTCGAAGAGGTCGAAGCGCTGCGCGATGAAACCCAGGCGCTGAAGGATGCTGCCGCTGCCAGCGCCGGCCAGGCAACCGCCAGTGCTGCCGCTTCCGCCGCGAATGCCGGACAAACCACAGCCGACCGGGCTGCCACCAATTCCGATGCCGTCGCGGCCGCGGCCGCCGTCATCAGCGCTCAGGCTGCACGCGACGCTTCGCTCTACGGCAAGGGCATTTTCCCGACGACTGCGGCGGCAATCGGCTTCGGCGTCGCCGGCAACGGTGCGATCACGCCAGGCTCCGGCGGCGCCAACGGCACGTTCGACCTGGCGTTTACCGGCGGGACCGGTTCGGGCGCTGCCGGCCGCTTCGTCGTGGCGGGCGGCGCGCTGACGCAGATACTGATCACGGCGCCGGGCTCCTACACAGTGGCGCCGACGTTGAGCTTTGCGGCGTCGGCAGGGCTGGCCGGCGCCGCCGCCGCGGCGGTGCTGGGCAGGAATGTCGATGTCGGCGAGTATTTCTGGACGGAAGTTTCGACTGGTGTGCTTGGGCTGTACAATGTCACGGCCGGGCCTGTGGCGGCCGATACGGGCGTTCGCGCGGCAACGGCTGCTCTCCTTTCGAGCGTCGATAGCCTTGCAATGATCGAAGGCCTTAGCGTTCCGACCGCCAGGCTAACTGAGGCGGCCGGATCAGTCAGCCCATCTGTATATCGATCCTACTCTTTTGTGTCGGGCGACACGATCGAGCACATTGCCATTGCCAAAGCTGGAGAGCGAAGCATTCTGCAGCTTATTCACGCGGGGGCTGGTGCGGCCTATACAGCCAACTTCAATCTTGAGGAGGGTATCGTCTCAAGCAGTTCTGGCGCGAACCTCGTCAGCGCTGCCATCACGGATATTGGCTCCGGCTGGTACGAGTGCAAGGCTGTCGTCCTGGCTGCGGCAAATATTACGAACAATGTGCAGGCACGCATGTCGGCTGCTGGCGTTTTTCCGTTCACCGGCGATGGAACCAGCGGTATGTACATTCGCAGTATCGTGCTGCGCAAGCAGGGCCTGCCGGCTAACCTGTTCCCGAGCAGCGACCCCGCCAACGCCGCCTTCACGAAGCAGAACGTGACGGTTACCACCACGGTCAGCCCTTATGAACCGGTGCTGATCTCCCTGCCTCCGCTTGTCGATGGCCTCGACGTGACCGTCAGAGGCCGAATGACGGCGTCGAAGCTTGTCGAAATGGTCGGCTCTGGCAATCCTTCCGTTTATCAGGGCAGGTCCGTGGTCAATGGCGACAATATCGTCTGGAAAGTCACCGCCAAAAAGGCCGAACGCAATCGTCTCAATCTCTACTCCAACAACGCCGTCATCTTCGACTGCACCTTCAATCTCGACACCGGGACTGCGACCGGCACGGGCGCGAGCATCGTCGCTCTTGGCAACGGCTGGTACGAATGCACGGTCACGAAGACGGCAACGGCCACGGCCGCGACGAACTGGCAACAGCGTATTTTCCCGTCTGCTGGCGGTCACCCGTATGTCGGCGATGGTGTGTCTGGATTCTATGTCCAAAGGTCGGCTCTAAGCATCAATGGTGGGCCGAATGTCTTCTCGTCTTCGGAAAACCTCTCCAACTCGGCCTGGACCAAAAGCGCCGGCGTGACGGCAGTCGCCAATGGCGCTCTGTATCTTGGCCTACTGTCGGATCCGGCCAACATCGGCGGCGATCCATATGACGACGGCTCGGCCGCCCTGGTTGGTAAGAAATTGACGCTGATCGGCTCTAGTATTTCGGCCGGAGCCTACTACGTTCCCGTCCTCGCCGGTCTGACCGGTATGGTCCCTACCAATCTAGCCGTCAGTGGCTCGGCCTTGGGGCTGAGCACCACCGCCTATCCGAGCTACGGAATGTCCAATGCGATCACCAACATTCCGGTCGACGCGGACTTGGTAATCCTGGAGCCGGGCCCGAACGCCTTTGGCGCGCAGGAGACGCCCCTGGGCGCTCTCGGCGACACGACCTACGCCACTCACTATGGTTCGCTGTGGGCGGCGTGCGCCGCCATCCGAGCGCGTGCGCCGAACGCCAAGATCATCATGATTGGCACCTACAGCGGCGGCCCTGGACACGCGACGCACCGGATAGGTCGGGTGAATGGCCAGGGCAACACCATGGACCAGTTCTTCAACGCCGAGCGCGAAGTGGCGAAGCTGCTGTCCATACCGTTAATCGACGTAGGTGGTGAGAGTGGCATCGGCTACCTGACCTCGTTGCTTTACATGGGCGATGAGCTCCATCCGAATGCTGCGGGCAGTCTGCGTCACGGAACTTTCGACGCTGAGGAACTCCGTTGTCTGTCGCGCCGGGGCTTCTTCGGAGCCTAGACTGGAATGGTCCTGTGTGGCAGATGTTCGCGAATGCGCGTCTTCTCCACCGTTCTCACTCTTCGCCGCCGCTTTTGGTCGTGGATCGCCACGGGCGCCGCTAGGGAGAATGCCGTCATCGGGCCGCGCACGAAGTTCGGCGCCGGGGCAGAGATCTTTAATATCCACGGCGACCGGTCTCGCGTCTCAATCGGCGCGGACAGCCATTTGGATGGGCATTTGCAGGTCTTTGCCCACGAGGGTCGGATCAAGATTGATGATTGGTTCTATCTTGGCCCAAGCTCGACGATTTGGTCGTCAGACCCGGTGGGGATCAAGATCGGAAAGCGGGTACACGTCTCATGGGGTGTGGCGATCCACGACACCAACTCGCATCCTATGGACCCGAAGAAGCGCTTCGCGCAGATGCAAGCCATCTTCAAGCGGGGCCATCCTAGAGTCGACCCTGGCATCCGCTCCGCTCCGATCGTGATTGGAGACGATGTCTGGATTGGGAACAGTGCCATGATCATGAAGGGTGTCACGATCGGCGATCGGGCGATTATCTCCGCCGGTTCCATAGTGCGAACCGACGTCCCTGCTGACGCCCTGGTGCGGCCTGACCGGGTCGTGAAATGATGCCTTTGGGTTAATGCTCATCACACGGTTAGCTCACTGTCACGAAGGGCATGTGCTTGATCCGCTCCCATTGCTCCTTCGCCGTGGTTCCTGACCAGCCGTTGCGAAGTGCACTCTCGCGGTACGCCTCCACAGGCTCTAGTCCGGGCAAGGCCACAGTCTGCGGCAAGAAGAACAGGTTGCCGCCAGCCGCCGAGACAGCGACGAGTTTGTAGCCGTGACTATTGCAGAGCTGCGTCAGAGCGGTGATCGAGGCGCCGTGATACCAACCGCTTTCGTGCTTTGCGGCCCTATCGAACGACGGATCGTATGGCACGGTGACGGGGTTGAGCCCGAAGCTGGCATTGTACTCCGCGACAATGATGGCCGGGCGCACTGGCAGCAAGGCTTGCAGAAACCAGTAGTCGTTTCCATCGACATCGACGGAAAGCACTCCAAGTTGCGGAAAATGCGTGGCGAGACTTTCGATGTTGTTGAGATCAATGAAGCTCTGGCGCACTTCAATCCGCTTTGGAAGCAGCGAGCGCGCCAACCGCACGGTCGTTGCGTCGCCGTCGACGAGCAGACCCCTGAATTCACTAAGCCCAATGCAGTTGTACTCCGTCGGATGGAAACCAAATTCCAAGAACGTTTTCGGGCTTTGGCCAACAATCTGCGACAGGATTACACTTTCGTCTGATTGCGGAGACCCGGCAAGGCGAGCCTTTGCGAGGTGAAAATAATATCGGAGGGGGCTTGAGCGAAGGAAAGCATGCATGCGCGATTGGACATTCATCAATGGATGACTCCTGATCGCCCGCCCGCGGACAATTATTTGCGACAAGCGGCGGCGGTTTGCAAGCTTGCAAACGCGCGTGTCCGCCAGTCTGGAGGCCATTTGAAAATCGCCGAAAAGTTCGTCAGAAGAATTGCTCTGCGAGGCCGCTCGGGATGCTGTGCGCACCAACAATGGCACAGCAGGCCGACCAGAAATCCTACAGCTGGGCGGTATTTCGGAATTGCCAGGGTTCATCGCCGACGCGGACCCGCCGCCGGCGGAGCCGCTACCGTCTGCTGTCCTGCGGTTTCTGATGCAGGTCCTGGCTTTTCGACCACCAGACAAAATACAGCGAGCCCATCTTCATCACAGGCACGCGGCGGTCGCGTTCCCTGGCCCGCAACTCACGATAGGTCTTCATCTTCAGAGTGCCGCCAGGCAACCTGATACGCACTGCCATCGGTCCAACTCCCGTTGTGCAACGCAGCAATTTTCGTGCAATGCGGTAAGTAGAGACCTTCCGTTACGGGAGAGTCAACAGCAGGATCATCAACTTATTTTGCAAGCTGGCCGGCGGAGGTCGGGGCGGGCTTCCCAGGCGCATGGCAGCCGAAAAAATTCATGCGTCACCCTGGCGACTGATCGTCAACCAGGCGCTGGCGGTTCGACCACCAGGTGAAATAGATCCGGCCGATCTTGACGACGGGTATGCGGCGGGCGCGTTCGCGTTCGCGCAATTCGCGGTACACCTTCACCTTCAGCGTGCCGCCCGGCATTCTGATACGCACTGCCATCGCTTCCGCCGCCCCAAATTGTGCAATGCAGCATCAGAGACCTTCCGCTGCGGAAGAGTCAATGCCTGCCCGCTGACTATTTCTGGGACTAGTCGAGCGGCTTTGAGGTTTTGGCGCGCACGGCGGTTCCTGATCACCGAGGCGGCATGCCCAGTCGGGATCGTCGGGTGCGCGGGCTATTTCCTGGGCGAGGATTTTCTGGGCGAGGATGGGCGATCGGACACGCCGCTCGGCCACCAGATGACGAAGTAATTGCCGACCTGCCAAACCGGCACCTCGCGGTTCTGCTCGCGGCGCCGCAGCTCGCTCCTTTTCTTGATCTTCAAGGTGCCGCCCGGAAGCCTGATTCTTATCGTCACGTGTCCTCCCGCTAAAGCTACGAACGATAGACGGGAACAGTTTCATCCCGGCTAGGCAATTTCATCCAGGCCAAGCAATTTCGGGGCCGAAAACGCAGCGCGCCTGACCGCAGCGATATCGCCGGAACCGGCTTCATTTGAAGAAATCCGCAATGCCGTTGATGGCCAGCACCGCATAGACGATCGGTCCGGCGATAAACGCACAATAGAGACAGAGGATCGCCGCCAGCACCGCGAGCAACGGCTTGTCGCGAGCGACGGCGCGGAGCTCGGACTTCACCGACCAGCGTGCCGCAGCGGTTTGTTCATCATCAGACATGTGCACCATCCCGCGGCCATTTCACACGGCGGGTCGAAAACATCAACCTTCCTTGCCACATCGGCGCGGGCTGCCGCCAAATTCTGCTTTGCCGCCGCGCATCTGCTTTTTCAACCTCAAAACCTTGCCCGCGAGGGCGGAAAGGACTGCCCATGGACATGACGTTCAGGGGCGCCGCCAGGCGCCTCGATGATATAGACTTGCCGAAACTCGGTGCCCGGATCGGCGTCGGCGAGGACGAGATGCACGCGTTCCTCGATGTCGAGACCAGCGGGCACGGCTTCGACGCCGTTGGCCGGCCGGTCATCCTGTTCGAACCGCACGTCTTCTACCGCAACCTGTCGGGTGCCAAGCGGGCACAAGCGGTAGCCGCCGGCCTCGCTTATCCGAAGTGGGGCGCAAAGCCCTATCCCAGGGATAGCTACCCACGGCTCAGGGCAGCTTGTGCGATCGACGAAACCGCGGCGCTCAAATCCGCTTCGTGGGGCTTGGGCAAGGTCCTCGGCGAGAATTTCAAGGCGGCAGGCTTCCTTACCGTGCAGGCGATGGCCGAGGCGATGATGGCGGACGAGGCGCTGCAGCTCGGCGCGGCGATCGATTTCATCGTCGAGAAGCGGCTCGACGACAATCTGCGCAATCATGACTGGTCGGGATTCGCCAAGGGCTACAACGGCGCCGGCTATCGCAAGAACGCCTACGATACCAGGCTTGCCGAGGCCTATCGCAAATGGTCGCGCATCAAGGACACGCCCTGGCCGTCTGCCGGTCCGGTGTCATCGGCGGTCACCCCTGCAGTCCCGCCAGAGCCCGCCAAGCCAATTGCCGTTCCACAAGCGACCGCTACGCCCTCTGGGCCTCCCGTGGCTGTCGCCAGGCCCGGCTTCTGGGCAGCGCTGATCGCCGCCATCCTCAAATTATCAGCCATCCTCAAGCTATTCGGAAGGAAATGACATGTGGACCCGGATCAAGAGCTTTTTCCGCGACAGCGAGACAATATTCTGGGCGCGGCTTCAGGCGGCCATCGGCGTCATCGCGACTATCGTCACCTATGTCGACCCGCAGGTTCTTTCGCCGGTCGTTCCGGGGGAATGGTTCCCCTGGTTTCTTGTGATCAACGGCGTTTTGACCGAGTTCCTGCGCCGCCGCCGCGCGGAGGACTTGTGATGGCAGCGCTTCTCAGCATTCTCAGCGCCATCATCGGCAACAGGGTCGTCATGACGGCATTCGCTGCTGTGGCGGGCGGCATCGGCCTTTACGTTGCCGGCGGCATCAACCGGGCGAGGAAGGAGGCGGTCAAACAGGCAGAGGCAAAAGTCGCGGCCGCCGAGGATCGTCTGGAAATGAGGCGCGAGGCCGCCGCCGAAGAGCGCAAGGCCGCCGGCATGGCCGATGCGGCAGCAAGGGCGGAGGCTGAGAAATGGGCAAGGCGCTGATCCTCTGCGTGGTGCTCGCCGGCTGCACGACAACCGCGCCGGCCGGCAATCCGCGCCAGGTCTGGTGCGACCACAACCAGCCGCGCCGGCCATCCTCCCCGGTCGTTGCCGCCATGAGCCGGCCCGAGCTCGACGAGATGAACGCCTTCAACGGGCAGGGCGCCAGATGGTGCGGGTGGACGCCATGATGCACGAATTGCTCGACGTCCTGGGCATCAAGGCGCCGGTGTTGGTCGCCGGCCTGTCCGGCGGCATTTTGCGGGCCTTGTCGCGCCATCGCTACAAGGTCCGCGAAATGGTGGCCTCGCCGATCTGCGGCGCGCTGGCGGCGGCCTATCTGACGCTGCCGGTCGTGCATTATTTCCGCGCCGCCGGCCTGCCCATTCCTTCTCCGGACGACGACACCACGACGCTGGCCGCGGCGTTCCTCATCGGCGTCTCGGCGATGTGGATCTCGGACATCGTCTTCGAGGTTATCGTGCGCCGGTTCGGGCCGGTGAAGGAGGAATAAGCCGCCCAAGCCCGCCGAAATAGTGACGTTCAGTTGGAGCCCGCCGCGCCGAAAGGTGCGGCGGGCTTTTTGCATTTTTGCTCGCATTCTGTACGATCTTTCTTTCGCGACAGGGCGGCTCGATCCGGCGCTGCCCGACCAAGATGCGCGTTAGGCATGGGAGATGGTGTCATGCTTGCCAAGGTCCAGACACAAGCGGCAGTCCTGACAGCCGGGGCGCTTCTGTTTGCCGCAACGGCCGACGCGCGGCCGGACAGCCGCGCGATGACATGCGAACAGACGCAGCGTCTGATCCAGAGGCATCGCTCTGTCGTGCTCACCACCGGCCAGAACACCTACGACCGTTACGTCCGCCAATTCGGCAATGAATGCGACTGGCCGCAGGTGCCGCGCGCCGCGTATATCAAGACGCGTGACGGTCAATGTCTGGTCTATCGCTGCCAGGAGCCGCTCTTCGACCTCCCGAATTGAAAGCAGGCGGCGGCTCATTCCTCGTCGAAAGGGCCACCTTCGCGTGCGAGATCGCGCGAAATGACACGTTCATCCGTATCGTCCGGCAAGGCCTCGTCGCTGTCCTGGTAAGCGTTATCGTCGTCCTCCTCCGGCAGTTCGCCGCTCTTCTCGACGTCATAGCGAATATCGCCGTTTTGCGGCACGCCGTCAGGGAGGATTCTCCCGCTCCGGATGGCATCCCAGTCCTGCTGCTGGATCGTCGGGCTCTCCGTCTCGTCGTCGGTTCGTTCTTTGCTGCGCGGTTCCATCGCCGGTTCTCCATAATGTCAGCGGCCCTGAATTGGCTCAGTGGTTGAACTCATAAGTCTGGCAGCCGGTTCCGGGCCGCTGCGGTCCGCGCGCATTGCCGCACGACGGAACCAATCGCGCCGGCCCGCCTTCACATTCAGAAGATACTGGCGCGAAAGGAGCTCGACATGAGACCGCTCATTTTCTTGCCGTACATGTTAGGTGCGCTGCTGCTGGCGGTGCCGGCGGCCGCGCAGCCGGGCGAACAGGCGCAATCCGACCGCTGCAAAGTCGAGCCGCCGGACCAGAACAGCCAACAGCAGAAGCCGGCCGGCAACAATTTGTCCGATACGCTCGAGCCATGCGGTGGGGTCCTGAAGCCGCCGCCAACGGGCGATCAGGGCATGGCGGCGCCACCGCCGGATGAGGGCAAGACCCCGGTGATCAAGCCCGGCGAGGTGCCGCCACAGCCGCCAAAGCAGTAGCAGCGACGAGCGGCAACTTCGCGCCGCTCGCGCCGGCAGGTTTGTTGCACTCGCTGAGGAACATTAGCTTGTCCTAAATGTTATTTCAGACGCAGTAGATATCACCCCCCTCCGGTATCGCTGCTGATCGGGAAACCGATCGGCCCGCGTCTTGCGACGCGGGCCACCGCAAGCTCATTCGCAGTCCATTCGCCGCATCGCGCGGGCACTTCACCGCTGTTCGATTAGCCGCCACTTACGGAACAACAAGGTGGCGTGGGCGTTTGCCTAGAGGGTTCGCCGCTTCGACCGGAATGCCGCGTCGCAATTGTAAGGGCGAGGCCCGTAACAACAGGAGTAGACGATGAAAATCCACCTTGTTCCTGCTGCGGCGGGATTGGCGTTGCTTGCCGGCGTCGGCGTGGCCACCGCGGACCAGGTGATTGTCACGCCCAAACAGCAGACGGTCATCCGCGAATACGTCCACAAGCACCCGCTGGCGTCGATCAGTCTTCTGGGGGTGGAGCTCAATATCGGTTCCACGTTGCCCGATACGGTTGAGCTGCAACCGATCGATGTTCCAGACGTGCGGTACAGATACGTCGTCGTCGGCAATCGCACCGTGCTCGTCGACCCAGACACCCGCAAGATCGTGCAGGTCATCGAGTGATCGGCGTTGCCAAACCGCGAACCGGATTTGGAAGGTCATGGCCTAAATTATCAAATGAGAGCTCCATCCCGAGGGATCGGGATGGAGCCGCTGTCGTCTCGAAACAAGGAAAGGAGCCACTCCCATGCTGCCGCATGTCGAGCCGGTCAACGTGGCCGCAGCCGTCGACAAACTGCTTGCTGAACGAGGCGATGGCCTGCTGTCGATGAAGGCGGCGATAGCACTGTTGCGCGAACGCACCGGAACCGAGCGCTCGGACGCGGACCTTGAAGGGCTGATCATCAAGAAGGCGGCGCTCCTCGGGGTCGCCGTCCTGTGTGACAGAGAGGTTCAATGACGGTGTCGCCTGCCGCTCAAGACGCCGGTCGAAATTTCAGCTAGAACAAGGTTGCTTACGCATCAACCGAGCCGACGGAGGCAACAATGACGGACAGGCAGGAACGGATTCGCCAGCGAGCACACGCGATCTGGGAACAGGCAGGCAGGCCCGACGGGGCGCATCAGCAGCATTGGGATCAGGCTACCGCCGAAATCGACGCAGAAACCGCCGCGCCGGAGACCGCCAGCCGACCGAAGCCGAAAGCACGCCAGCCTAGGCCGGCCGCCAGCAAGGACGGAAGCAAATCCAAGGCGCGACCACGTAAAGCGTGAACGCAAGCGGATTTGATTCCAACGCTGGATCTCGCGGGTGGTCGGCCCATACATCGTTCCATGATCGGCAGCAAAACCAGTCCTGACCGGTCCTGCTGCCGCAAGCCCGCGATGGCAAGCCCGATTGGCGCGGCTAACTACTTACCGCAATTGTTGTCGTTGACAGTCGGTGAAACCGTCCCGGCAGGCTTGTTGGATGCATCGGGTTGAGCTCCTTGCGGGGTTGCAGGGCAGTTTTCATCCGCATTGGAGTTCATGGTACCCGTCGTGCCCATCGTGCTGCGGGTCGTGCCAGGGTCAATACCGTTCGGCTTGGGCTGGACGACGATGCTCTTCTCGCTGCCAGGCGCATTGTTGTCCGACCCGGCGTTCTGGGCCATCGCCGCGGTCGCCAGACCGGCTGCAAGTATGGAAGCTGTCACGATTTTCGTAAGCATGTTGATCTCCATCATTGGGTTATCATCATGTGGCGACTACAGAAAAAACAACCCGGGTGATGGAAAGGTTCCGGCAAAAATGACGCAGCACAGTGAAGCAAACCCGCGCAGCGCGGATCTTCTCGGCCCCCCTTGTTCTATTACCGTAGGTAGGTTTGATGTTGTGGTTTGCTGATTAGGAATTCGCCTTCTTTGGCCGCCGACCGTCGCAACGTTCGTCTATTGCGGCGCCATCAGCTGAGTCTCGCATCGCTTCAATTGGTAGAGACCATCCCAAGTAAAACTTTCGGAAAATTTCACTACAAATTTCACGCGGCTGTTATTTGAAAATATACCATGAGGCCAGCGAGCTGATCGGCAACGAAACCGATCATCTTCTTGCAAATTAGTAGGTATGCAACCGGCGACGTCGCGGGCTGTTCAGCGCAACTACAGCAAGGAGAGTGTTATGACCACCTTAATCAAAACAATCACCGATGCGGTGGCAGGCAGCGCAGTTATTTTCATGCTCTCGATGCCCGTGAATGCCGCGGACGGAATTGCCGTTGGTGTTGGAACATCCATCGGCGGCAACGGCGGCATCAAAGCCGGCCTCGGCGCGACGGTTGGCGGTCGCGGCGGCATCAACGCCGGTGCCGGCGCGACGGTTGGCGGCAGCGGCGGCATCAAGGCAGGCCTCGGTGCGTCGTTGGGCGGCAGTAGCGGCATCAACGCCGGTGCCGGCGCGACGGTTGGCGGTTCCAGCGGAATCGCGGCGGGCGCCGGCGCATCGGTCGGGGGCAGAAGCGGCATCAACGCCGGTGCCGGCGCGACGATCGGCGGTTCCGGTGGCATTGCTGCCGGCGCGGGGGTAGGTATCGGCAGCGGCGTTAGGGCTGGCACGGGGGTCGGGATCGGCAGCGGCATCAATGTCGGCGCCGGTGTCGGGATCGGTGGTGGCACCAATCCGAGCAATCCGTCCAACCCGGGCAGTCCGTCCAATCCCAGCAACCCCAGCAACCCCAGCAATCCCAGCTTGCCCCAGGTCGTTGCCGACATGTCGGGCGACAAGTTGGCCAGGATGAAGAAGCGCTGCGTTGACGTGCTCAGCAGCGAAGGCACTTACGACAGCGATCTGCGCCAATTGTGCCTGCTGATCGCCCGCCGCTAAGGCGAATACATCGGATGAATGTCGGACCGGGCCGAGAGGCCTTCGTCCACCAAAGCTCCAGCAGTCCAAAGCCCGCCATTGCGGCGGGCTTTTTTCCGAGCACGTGGCGGCAGCATGGCGGGGCTCACACGCGCTCAGTGTGTTTGACGGCCAGGATCCGGCGAAGCGGACGCTTCGTCTTCCAGGGAGTCCCAACCCGCGGCGGGGCTGCTTTGCATCAGCTGAGGGCACGCAAACTCCGCCAGATCGGTTTCCGCGAAGCCGTCGAACTCGATAGCCGCCCCGTAGAGCTGGGCTGCTTGCATGACGAGCCATTCGATGTCCTCGCGCGCAACATTCTCGGCGAGGTTCTGCAGTCGCGCGGCTTCGGCGACAGCAGTCAGATTGATGGCAATCCCGGACCGCAATACAGCCCGAACTCGGGAACTGACGTCCTCGTGCAGGCGAACCGAAAATCCGTAGCGCATGGAAAACCTTCCCTTCAGGAGCGGTTTGTCCCTCATGTTCCACGATGCGCCCAGGATTCGCGATTGGCAAGCGAAATTCCTTAAAAACTCATTTCATGTCAAATAGTTAGCGTATTTTGTTGATTGCCTATCTGACGCTTGATCCGCTTCATCTGACTTCTGCATGACTCGCTGATCCGAAGGCCTTGACGCATTCTGCTCACGTACCTAACTCTACAGAAAATTAGGAACACACTAACTCAGCTGCATTTAGGCTGGTGTGACAGGAGGCCGAGATGTCCGAACTGGAACGCCCGGAACGATTGCAGATCATGCTGACCGTCGATGAACTGGCGGCGTTGGAGAACTGGCGCTTCGACAAGCACATGCCGAGCCGGTCGGCCGCGGTACGTGAGCTTTTGAGGCGAGGTCTCACAGCCGATGGTTTCCTGACGGCGGCGCATGGGACCAAGTCGCGCGATTTCGGCATTCTGCCGCATTCTGCAGATGGTGACCGCAGCGCGGCCGACGGACCGTCCCAGAAGGAATAGCGCCGAAGGAATAGCGCCGTTTCCGCCGCGGATCGCCCGCTCTGCGACCGTGCTTCGCGTCTCTCTCTTGCTTCGCGATGAGCTGTGAACGTCTGGTCTGCTGACGGCTGCGAAGTAGAAGAGATCCAAAGCTCTGTCTTGCCAGACGCTCCGTAATCAGGGAGTGCTTGATCGGCATAGTGCGGGCTCGGGAATATTGCCGATGACGCTGGAATTGACGGCGGGCGACCAGTCGATGCTGCATGGCGAGCAAGGCTCGGCAGCGGCTGCCGCCATGACGATCCTGGTTGCCTTTTCGAAGGCGGTCGGCGCGCGCAAGTTGCTGGACATTGCCGGTGCCCATATCGACGGCTGCCTCTATCACGGCCAGGCCAGCCTCGATTTCGTCGAAAGGCTGATCGAGGGCGGCGGCCGCGTTCGGGTGCCGACGACGCTGAATGTCGGTTCGTTCGACCTCATCCATCCCGGATTGGTGAAGATGCCGGTGTCGCAAGAAACGCCGGCGCGACGCCTGATGAAGGCGCATCTGGAACTCGGCTGCCAGGCGACCTTCACCTGCGCACCCTATCAGACCCGGTTCCGGCCAAGGTTCGGCGAGCAGATCGCCTGGGGTGAATCCAACGCCATCGTCTTTGCCAATTCGGTGATCGGCGCGCGGACCAACCGCTATGGCGATTTTATCGATTTGTGCTGCGCAATGACCGGGCGCGCGCCGGCATGGGGGCTGCATCTGAGTGAAAATCGACGAGGCCAGGTCCTGTTCGAGCTGACTGACGCTGCTTTCGAGCCAAGCGACGCTCTGTTTGTCGGCGTCGGGCTGATCATCGGGCAAAGGGCTGGCGACCGCATCCCTGTCATATCGGGCCTGCCGCAGCCGCGCGACGAGGACCAATTGAAGGCGCTGGGGGCGGCGGCAGCAACGACGGGTGCCGTGGCGCTGTTTCATGCCGTCGGCATCACGCCGGAGGCGGAGACGCCGGATGAGGCGTTGCACGGCCTGGCGCCGGAGGAAAAAATCCGGATCTCTCGCGCTGACATCCACCATGCGCTGGCCAGGCTGTCGAGCGTTCCCGACGGCGTGCAGCTCGCAGCCGTGTCGTTAGGCACGCCGCATTTCTCCCATGAAGAGTGGATGCGCCTGTTGCCGCTGCTGCGCGAAGTCGGTCCAGGCAAAGGTGTCCCGATCTATGTCAACACAGGGCGCGCGACGCTGACGCGGCTGCAGGACGAAGGCGCACTGGCCGGCATGGAAGCCTTCGGCCTTGTCCCGGTCACCGACACCTGCACCTATGTCACGTCGATCCTCGAGCGTCTCGATGGCGTGGTGATGACCAATTCGGGCAAATGGGCGCATTACGCACCTGGCAATATCGGTGTCTCGGTGGCCTTCGGTGACATGGAAGACTGCGTCCGCTCGGCTGCGGCCGGCCGCGTCGTGCGAGGCGCGCCATGAAGACGCCGGCCAGAACCGGTACATTCCACCTTTCCGGCTCGGCACAAGGCCCAGCGCTGGTGCTTTCGCAGGCGCTCAGCTTCTGGGGCGGGATCGACGTCGAAACGGGCGACATCATCGACCATTCGCATCCGGACCTGGGCGGCAATATCGCCCGCAAGATCCTGGTGATGCCGAGCGGGCGAGGGTCGTCGTCCTCGTCTTCGGTTCTGGCCGAAGCGATCCGCAGAGGCACGGCGCCGGCCGGCATTATCCTGGAGCGGCCGGACCCGATCCTTGCCGTCGGCGCCATCGTTGCCGAATTCCTCTACGAAATCAGCATGCCGCTGGTTGTCTGCGACGTGTCAGGCATTGTCTCCGGCGACCGGATCGCAATCGGTCTGGGCGAAGATGCGCAAGCGATGGTGAGCAAGCTCTAGCCGGCCATCAGTCCCGCCGCGCCCCGCCGCCAGTAGGCTGCCGCCAGTGTTTCGTTGCGACCGAGCGCCAGCGTGCCGCGCCAGTGTTCGCGCACCGTCGTGGCGGCTGCCGCTTCGGCCGCAAACCAGCCGAATGCCGAACCGGTCGGCCATGCGACTGACCGGATGGCGCGCGCCAGCCTGTCGTCGAGCCCGGCTGGCACCCCATTTCTCGGCAGCCAGTGCACCTCTATTCCGGTTGCGTTGTCGACGACCTGCCGTTCGCCATCGTCGGCGATCTCTATGAAGGCCACGCCTTTGGTCTCGGCGGGCAGAGTCTCCAGCATGCGAGCCAGCGCCGGCAGGCCGGTTTCGTCGGCGCCCATGAGATACCAGGACGCCGGTCGCACCCGACGGCCGACCGGCCCCATCATGCCGATCTTCATGCCGGGCGCCGCCTGCATGGCCCAGCGGGCGCCGACGCTGTCGCCGGGGTGGATGAGGAAGTCGACCTCGATGATGCCCATTTCGACGTCGAGGGCCCGGATGGTGTAGACGCGCGCTGCCGGGCGCCTGTCGTCCGAGGGCCATGCCGGGAGGCCATTGCTGCCGAGCACGGGCCAGAGCGGATCGGGGACGTCCCTGGTCGGAAACAGCATGCGGATATGCATGCCGCCGAATTTCGCAAAACGAGAGAGATCCTCGCCGGCGAAGCGGATGCGGCGCATATGCCGCGTCAGGTCGCCGACCTGGGTGACGACCATCTCACGGAACTGCGCGAGGCGGGTTTCTTCGGCGAGATCGCCGGTCCAGACGATCTCGGGACTTTCTTCCTTGGCATATACCTCTACGGCGGTGGCCAGCAGGTCCTTGATGCGGGCCAGCCCATCGCGGTCGGCGGCGTTGGCCCGCATCACCAGCCGCTCCATGTCAAGGGACGCGTCGCCGAAGGCGAAGCGGAAGTCGAGCCGCTGCCCCTCCCGCGAGGCATCGGCATCGAAGCTCTGCAGCCTGTCGCTGATGCGGTCGATGTAATGCGGCAGGTTGCGCAGGTTCAAGCGCGCTTCGCAGGCCAGTCCGCTCACTGAAGCTTCCCTCATTCTCAACCTCCGATCCTGCCTGTGAGCGCCACCTTGAAGGTGCGGCCCTTGCCCTGTTCCGTCGCCGCCGTCGTCGACCAGGCGCTTTGCGGGTCGGTGTAGGCGGTGTTGAAGACGTTATCGACGCTGAAATCGAGCTTGGCGTAGTCGTTGATGCGCCAGTTGGCAAAGACGTTGACCAGGTCGAAGCCGTCATCGACCACGACCGGCGCGTCGGGATTGGTGCGGCTTGTCCGGGTGATCTTGCCGACGCTGAGATATTGCGCACCGACGGTGAGCTGGTCTTCCAGCATGCGGAAGCCGACGGTCGCCGAGAAGCGGTCGAGCGGCGTGTTGTTCAGCGTCTGGCCGGAATAGACGCCGCTGACGACCTTGGCGTCGATCAGGGCGCCGGCGAGGTTCGCGAACCCCCAGCCATAGTCGTAGACGGCTTCGGCCTCGACGCCCTTCAGCCGCGCGTCGCCGATGTTGATCGCCATACGCGGCAAAACGGTGAGGTCGACGTCGATATAGTCTTCGACGGCGGTGTGGAAGACGTTGACCTTGGCACGAAAAAGGTCGCCTGCGGCCAGCACATCGTCATATCTCAGATTGATCCCGGCTTCCCAGTTCTTCGCCGTTTCGGGCTGCAGAAGCAGGTTAGGCTGGTAACTGTCGCCGCCGCCATGCGCGCCGCCACCGCGATAGACGTCCTGCAGGCCTGGTGCCCGGTAGCCTTCCGAATAGGTGCCGTAGAGCTGGAAGCCATCCAACGGCGTCACGCCGACGGTGAGGCGAGGCGACCAGCGATCGCCCGAAATCGAGGCTTCCGCCGGCGGCACGGTCTTCGTTTTGCCGTCGAGCTGGTAGCCGTCATAGCGCATGGCGGCGATGAGCTGCAGCCAGTCGCTGTAGTCGCCCTGCCATTGCAGGAAGCCGCCATAACCCTGCTGCTCGCCCGAACCGAAATGCGCGGCCTCCGACGTGGCCTCCAGATAGTAGTAGTCGAGGCCGTAGGTGAGGGTATGTGCCAACTCCCAGGCGTCGAAACGCGAGGAGTTCTTCAGGTTGAAGCCGGTCGTGGCGACGTCGTAATAGCGGAAGTTGCCGATCGCCGTTGCCGGCCAGACCTGCGTCTGCTCGGCGCGCGTGCGGTTGTGGTATGCGTTGACACTGAGGTCGATCAGTTCGTTGTCGTCCGGCCTCCACATATAAGCAGCCGTGTAGGTCTGGTTGGTCGTGTCGGTGTCGTAGCGGCTCAGCGTTGGCGAGGTCGAGCCGCTCGATCCGGTGATCTGGTCATTGTAGTGCTGCAGGATCGCGCCGAGCTTGAGCTCGTGACCGTCGGCCGGCCGCAGGGTCGCCTTCATATAGCCGCTGGTGATGCTCTCGCCGGTCCATGGCACGGCGTCGCCATTGCCATCGGTGTAGCTGTCGCGGTCGCGATAAATGAGGTTGCCGATGATGTCGGCGTCGTCGCTGAAACGGTAGGCGCCGGTGGTGCTGGTGGTGAAGCCGTCGCCATTATCCTCATAGCCCAGCTTCTCGCTCAGCGCCCAGCGTTCCTCCTGCTTGAGGAAATCGCCGGCATCCCTGGTTTCGAAGGAGACAACGCCGCCGATGCCGCCCGAGCCGTAGGCGTTCGAGACCGGGCCGCGAATGACGGTCGCTTCTTTGATTAGTTCCGGCTCGACATAGAACGAGCCCGAGCCGTGGCCGACGCGCCAGTAATCCTGGCGGGCGCCGTCGAGCGTCACCACCACGCGGCCATATTGTTCGAGGCCGCGAATGTTGATGGCGGTTGCCGGATCGTCGCCGTTCATCGAAGCGGCAACGCCGGGCGTGGTGCGGAACATGTCGGCGGCGGTGTCAGGCTGGATGCGTTCGAGCTCTTCCTGATCGACGGCGCTGATGGCGGCCATCGATTCGATGATCGCCGTCTTGATCATCGTCGCCGAGATGGTGATCAGGTCGAGCACGGTCGGCTCGTTCTGCCCAGTTCTAGCCTGCTGGGCGACCTTGACCGGCCGATCGGCCTTGGCGGCGGCGCCGTTCTTCTCCGGCTCCTGCGCGGCGGCCAGCGGCGCGGCACACAGGCCGAGCGCGAAGGCGAGCGCGGTGCTCGCCATCAAGGTCTTGTTGCTTGTCTGTTTCATGCGTGCAGCCCCGGGAAAAGCAAAGATTGCTGGCGGCGGCCGTTGGCCCTGGCTGGCATGATGGAGAAGCCTCGACACACGGGCCGGGCAGGGATACTTATTAAAACATGATGATAATAGTCAATTTAATTTTGCAGGTCTGAGCCTGATCGAAGATTCTCGGTCGGACCCTTGATCTGGCCGCCAAAATCTCGCCCGAGCGATTATGAATTTGTGACGCACCCGTGCTTCTTCACCTGGTTCAGATCTCCGGGATGCTTTCCCTGAAGATCACTTGCAGCCGTGGCTGGTGCAGTTCGTAAGGCAAGCCCCTGACCGCATGGGTCAAGGTGTTGAGCGCCTCGCGGGCCTCTACGCGCGGGTTCTGGTCGATGACCGCGTCCAGCGTGCCGTCGAGCAGAAGCTCCTTGGTGCCTTCCGTCACCTCATGGCCGAGAAAGACCGTCGACAGCGCACGCCCGCGCTCCTTGAGGGCGCGGGCGATGCCGGTGTTGCCGGCGCCGACATTGTAGATGGCGGCCAGGTCCGGGTGCCGGTCGAGCAGGGCGGAGGCCTCCGAATAGGCTTTTTCCCGGTCGTCGAGCATTTCGCGCATCTCGACGATCTGCAGATTGGGCGATTCTTCCGCCAGTATGTGGCGGAAGCCCATCTCGCGCTCCTCGTGGCCGCGGTAGGAGAGCGAACCGGCGAACAGCGCGACCTTGCCCGGACGCCCTGCGCCCATGAAGCGGTTGAGCAGGTAGCCGGCGAGCCGGCCGGCGGCGCGGTTGTCGATGCCGATATAGGCAACCCTCGGCACATGCAGGATGTCGGAAGCGATGGTGACGACCCTGACGCCGCTGGCCGAAAGCGAGCGGATCGCCTCGCGGACCGTTGGATGGTCGAGCGCGATCACGCCGACGCCCTGCGTCTGCCCGTGCAGTTCCTGCAGCAGACGCGCAAGCCGGTCCGGATTGAAACCTTCGATGGTAGCGACGCGGACGTCGAGGTCGGGCCGCGCCTGCGCCTGCGCCTCGATCTGGCGGTGTAGCATCTTGATGAAGGAATTGGTGCCGGCGGGCAGGGCGAAATCCAGCCGTATGACCTCGCCAGTAACCGCGTTGCGCTGGTTCGGATTGTTCGAATTTTCAGCGATATAGCCAAGCCGCTGTGCCGTTTCGAGCACGACCTCGCGGGTGCGCGCCCGAACCCCGGCGCGGTTGTTGAGCACACGGTCGACCGTGGCGGCCGAAACGCCGGCCTCCCGGGCTATGTCTGTCAGGGTGGACCGCACTGTCGATCACCTCATTCCAAAACGCGCCAGGGGCGCATCGAGATTACGCACATTTCATGGGTCCGATGTCGCAGAGCGGCTTCATCGCCGTCCGCGATTCTGATGGGAAATGATGTAACTGGCCTTGGCCGATGTGCAAGCCGTTGCGCTACACCAAAATGCCCAAGCGGACCAAAGCGGGGAGGTGGGCAGCCGGGCTCCCTCAAATTCAAGCACCGGCTTCAGTGTGAGAGCCTTGATAGACGCCATCCTTCCCCTCCCATGAGATGTTATGAGGTGTATTGATTATTTATGATGTTGACAGGCTTCCTATAGTTCCGTCAATATCCATCATAAGGGCCGTGGAGGAACAAGGCCCTGAGGGAGGAGTTCCAATGTCGAATTTGATCCGCGTGTCGCGGCGCCATTTGCTGGCGTCCGGTGGAAAGGCGGCAGTCCTTGTTGCCGCCGCAGGTATTGCGCCGAAATTCATTCGTCCAAGCCGTGCCTATGCCGCCGATGCCCTGGCGCCCGGCATGATCGGTGGCCCGACGGGTTTCGACGGTTCGGAGCGCTATCAGTATGGCGCCGACACGCCCGAGGGTCGCGCCATTGAGGCGGCCAAGGCGATGAAGGGCGCCGGCAAGGCGCCGGCCAAGATCGTGCTTGGCCTGTCCGACGGCTCGATCGGCCAGCTAACCCAGCCGTTTCCGGCCGGCGCGCCGTCGATCAAGGATCTCTGGGAGAAGGAAACCGGCATTCCGTTGGAAATCGTCGGTGTGCCGAACGGCCAGGAATTTACCAAGACGATGCAGGACATCTCCACCAAGGGTGGGGCGTATGACATCTACGCGGTCGAATGGAACCGCCTTGGCGACCTCGCCGAAACCGGCGGCATCCTCAAGCTCGACGACTTCGTCGCGCAATACAAGCCGGAATGGGATGATCCCGAGCGCGGCTATGTCGACGGCGCCAAGGGCGTCTCGCTGCTCAACCAGTATCGCGGCTCGACCTACGGCGTGTCGCTGGATGGCGATTTCCAGACCTGGGTCTACCGCACCGATCTGTTCGGCGACGCAGCCGAGAAGAAGGCTTTCTCCGGCAAATACGGCTATGAACTGGCGGCGCCGAAGACCTGGAAGCAGCATGACGAGATCGCGGCTTTCTTCCAGCGCCCGGACAAGGGCCTGTTCGGCTCGACCGATCTGCGCAACCAGGGCTGGGGCTACACCAACTGGTATCAGCGTTATGTCTCAATGGCTTCGCCCAATCAGTTCTTGTTCGACGATACCGGCAAGCCGCTGATCAATTCGGAGCAAGGTATCGCGGCGACCAGCGAGTACATCGCGTCGCTTTCGCACCATTCGCCGGATGCGATCTCCTGGGGCTGGCCGGAGCAGTACGGCAATTTCGCCAAGGGCGGCGCGGCCATGACCTGTGCCTTCTCCAATCTGCCGAAATTCCTCGACAATGCCGGCAACAAGGATTCAGCTGTCACCGGCAAGATCGGCTCGATGCTGCCGCCCGGCCGCGAAATCGACGGCAAGCTGGTCAGCCGGTCGGTGCTGTGGCTCAATCTGTCGGCGTCGGTGTCCTCGCAAGCCAAGAATCCGGAGGCCTGCTACCTGTTCCTGCAGTGGCTGGGCTCAAGCCGCATCTACGCCTGGATGACTGCCAATCCGGGCGGCTACTTCGATCCGTTCCGGCTATCGGATTTCTCGGATCCGCTGGTTCGCCAGACCTACCACGCCTACCACATGGACGTGGTGCGCGAGACGGTCGCCCGCACCGTGCCCACCATCAACTATCCCGGCGCCACCGCCTTCCACAACGCGCTGGACGAGAACCTCGTCGCCGCGCTGACCAAGGCCAAGACAGCCGAGCAGGCGATGGCCGACACCGAGGCCGAGTGGAAGAAGATTGCCCGCCGCACCGGCGAGGAGAAGCTTCTCGAAGCGATCAAGACCAACAAGGAGGCCTGGCCGACCGTCCTCGATCCGATCGCCTGATCCTTCCAAGGATCCTACCAAGAAGGGGAGGAGCGGTCGCTCTTCCCCTCGGCAACGAAGGACCCAGCAAAGCCGCAAGATGAAGCGTTCAGTTCCTTTCGAGATATTCCGCTATGCCGCGATCCTTGCGGCGATGGCGGTGACGCTGGTGCCGATCCTGTGGATGGTGTCGATGGCGTTCAAGCCGATCGCCGAATGGTCGGCGACCGGCGCCGACCTGACATGGTGGCCGAAGAACCCGACACTCAGCAATTTCCGTTTCGTCTTCGGTGAGTCGACCAACAATCTGATCGTCGCCCTCGACCGCACAGCTTTGCAGCCGATCCTGTCGTCGCTGCTGTCGGCCACATTCGGTACGGCAATCGCCATGTCGGCGGGCACCGCGGCGGCCTACGGTCTGTCGCGCTTCGGCTCGGGCCAGAACCTGCCGCTGGCGCTGATCCAGCTTCGCCTGTTTCCGCCGATGGCGGTCATGACCCCGGTGATGATCATGTCGGCCTTCCTCAACTTCACCGACAGCTGGTGGGGGCTGTCGTTGATCTACGGCATCGTCACGCTGCCTTTCGCCTTCTGGCTGATGAAGACCTTCTTCGACGACATGCCGCGCGAGATCGAGGAGGCGGCGCTGGTCGAGGGCTGCTCGCGGTGGCGCGTCTTCATCCGCATCACGCTGCCGATGATGCGCGCGCCGCTGGCCAGTGCCGCGTTGTTCGTCTTCATTCTCAACTGGTCGGACTATCTGATTGCGCTGCTTCTGACGACGCGCGAATGGGTGACGGTCCCTGTCTACATGGCCTCGCTGTCCTCCTCGATGACCGGCCAACTCTACGGCGCCAAGGCGGCGCTCGGCCTGATAGCCGCAGTGCCGCCTGTCATCATGGGCATCGCCATCCAGCGCCATCTGGTGCGCGGACTGACCTTCGGGGCGCTCAAGCAATGAGCGCGGTGACTGCGACGATTTCGGAGGGCGACATGCAAGCCTCCAAAGCGGCGTCGGTGCTGCCGGACGAGGGCGCAAAGCTCGGCTTCCGGCTGACGCTGCCGGCGCAGATCCTGGTGCTGTTCATCGCCGTCTTCCCGCTCCTGATGCAGCTCTACATCAGCCTGACCGACTGGTCGCCGCTGTCGGGCACCGGCTGGTGGAACGCCTGGTCGATGTGGAACAGTTTCGCCAACTACACCGACCTTGCCGCCGATGCGCGCTTCTGGAGCGCGCTGAAGCGCACGGCCATCGTCATGATCGTCTGCGTGCCGGCGGAGTTCCTGCTCGGCTTGGCGCTCGCGACACTGTTTGCGGACGAGTTCCCCGGCAAGCGGATCTTCTACTCGATCCTCTTGATGCCGATGATGGTGGTGCCGGCGGTGGCCGGCTACATGTTCTTCATGCTGTTTCAGTCGGGCGGCCCGGTCAACGACATCCTGTCGGCGATCTCAGGCTTTCCCGTCACCATCGCCTGGCTGTCGGACCCGACGCTGGCGCTCGTCGCCGTCATGGTCGCCGACATCTGGCAATGGACGCCGCTGATGTTCCTGATCCTGCTTGCCGGCCTGGTCGGCGTGCCTGAGGACCAGATCAAGGCGGCGACGCTGCTCGGTGCCAACCCTTGGCAGCGATTCATCACCATCGTGCTGCCGAAGATGAAGACGATCATCATCATCGCGCTGGCGATCAGGGTGATCGAGAACTTCAAGATCTTCGACACGCTCTACATCATGACCGGCGGCGGTCCTGGCGTCGCTACCGAAACCATCTCCGTTTACATCTACAAGCTCACCACCCAGGACCTGATCTGGGGCTATGTGGCGGCAATCGCGCTGGCCATATTGATCGTGCTGTCCATCGCCGCGGTGTTTGCCATGAAACGCATGGCTCGGGTACGCGAGGTGGCGGCCTGATGAGCACCATCCATCTGCAGAACCTGGTCAAGAAATTTGGCGATTTCACCGCGCTGAAGACGATGGACCTGGCCATTGCCGACGGCGAGTTCATGGCGCTGCTGGGGCCGTCCGGCTGCGGCAAGTCGACGACGATGAACATGATCGCCGGCATGGAAGAGCCGACCAGCGGCAAGATAATGTTCGGCGAGCGCGACATGGCCGGCGTGCCGATGGGGCGGCGCGGCGTCGGCTTCGTCTTCCAGAACTATGCGATCTTCACTCATATGAGCGTGCGGCAGAACCTCGCCTACGGGCCGAAAATGCGCGGCGCACCAAAGGCCGAGATCGGCCGCCGTGTCGGCGCCATTGCCGAGATGCTGCAACTGACGCCGCTGCTCGACCGCAAGGCGGACAGACTGTCGGTCAACATATTGCAGCGGGTGGCGATCGGCCGTTCGGCGATCATGGAGCCGGCGATCTTCCTGCTCGACGAGCCGCTGTCCAATGTCGATGCCGCCTTCCGGGCGGTGATGCGGACCGAATTGAAGCAGTTGCAGCGGCAGTTCCGGCAGACCATGGTCTACGTCACCCACGACCAGCTCGAAGCGATGACCATGGCCGACCGCATCGCGGTGATGGACCACGGCGTGCTGCAGCAGGTCGGCACGCCACTGGAAGTCTACAACGATCCGGCCAATGTCTTCGTCGCCCGCTTCATCGGCGCGCCGGGCATGAACCTGCTCAAGGGCTGGCCGGCGGAAAGCGACCGTGGCCTGGTCGTCGATCTCGGCCCGCTCGGCGTGACACCGCCGCTGCCGGTCGAGATCGCCGATGCCGTACGCAGGATGCGCGGCGAGGTGTTTTATGGCTTTCGACCGGAGCAGGTGACGCTGGCTGAAGACGGCCGTGGCCTGTCCATGCCGGTGAGTTTCGTCGAGCGGATCGGCGCGCGCACCATCATCCACCTTGGCGACGGCGAGACTGCGGTGAAGGCGGTGTTCGACAATGATGTCGGGCTGGCGATCGGGCAGACAACCGTCGTCGCACCTGCGGTGGAGGCGGTGCGTGTCTTCGACGCCGTCACCGGCCTCGCCTTGAGAGCGGGCTGAGACCATGGCCGATATCGCCTTCCGCAATGTGACCAAACGCTACGGCAACACGCTCGCCGTCGACGACGCCTCGTTCACTGTCAACGACAATGAGTTCTTCTGCTTCTTCGGGCCGCCGCTGTCGGGCAAGTCGACGATACTGCGTCTGGTGCTCGGGCTGGAAACCCCGGACGCGGGCGAGATCCTGATCGGCGGAAAGCCGGTCAACACGGTGTCGCCGGCCGAGCGCAACGTCGCCATGGTGTTCCAGAATTTGGCGCTGTTTCCGCATATGAGCGCGCGCGCCAACATCCGCTTTCCGCTGGTCGAACGCCGGGTCGCCGAAGCCGAGATCGAAAAGCGCGTCGCCGACGTCGCGGCCAAGCTGCATATCGGCCATATCCTGCACAAGCCGCCGGCACAGCTTTCAGGCGGCGAGCGGCAGCGCGTGGCGATCGCCCGTGCGCTGGTGCGCGACCCGGCCGCCTATCTGATGGACGACCCGATTTCGGCGCTCGACGCCCGGCTGCGCGAGGAAACGCGGGTCGAGCTGAAGCGCATCCAGCGCGAGCTCGGCAAGACGCTGATCTATGTCACGCACGACCAGGAAGAAGCGATGTCGGTCGCCGACCGAATGGCCATTCTGGAGAACGGCAAGATCAGGCAGATCGGCGCGCCGGCCGAGATCTATGACCGGCCAGCCAGCACCTATGTGGCGCGGCTGCTCGGGTCGCCGATGATGAACATATTGAAGTCGGTGCACGGCGCCGAAGGCGTGGAGGCGGCGGAAGGCACGATCCGCATCGCGGATGCCGGTGCCCCGGCCGATGCCGTGGAAATTGGACTCAGGCCGGAAGACATCAAGGTCAAGGCCTGGTCGGAGGGGGGCGCGGGCCGCCCGGCGCGAGTGTTCGAGGTCGAGCCGCTCGGCGGCTACACCGTTGTGACGCTCGCCGCCGGGCAGGCGCGTCTGCGGGCGCTGTTGCGCGGCCAGCCGGACATCAGGCCGGACGCGATGGTGGCGATATCCTGCGAGCCGGGCAGGGTGCATTATTTCGGACAGAGCGGGGGAGCGCTGGCAAGATGACGGCGGCGGCAAGGAACGAGCTTCGGGAGGAACATATGGCAAGCCAAGAAATGGCGGGCAACGGCTTCGAGCCGGACGTTAAAGTCCGCACCAGGGAATACAGGATCGGCTGCGTCGGCGCCGGCATGATCATGGCCGAATGTCACCTTGCCGCCTACAAGGAAGCCGGTTTCCCCGTGGTGGCGATTGCCTCGCGGACCAAGGCCAGCGCCGAGAAGGTCGCCAAACGCTGGGATATCCCAACCGTCCACGACACGCCGGAACAGCTCATCGAGGACAAGAACGTCGAGATCATCGACCTTGCCTTTCCACCGGACCAGCAGCCGGCGCTGATCCGCCATGCTCTGAAGCAGGCACATATCAAGGCGATCCTGGCGCAGAAGCCATTGGCGCTGTCCCTTGAAGAGGCCGTCAAACTTCGCGACGAGGCGGCCAAGGCAGGCAAGATCCTCTCGGTCAACCAGAACATGCGTTACGACCAGTCGATGCGCGTCTTGAAGCAGATCATCGATAGCGGCGCGCTCGGCGACATCGTTTTCGCCCAGATCGACATGCATGCGATCCCGCACTGGCAGAGCTTCCTCGAGGACTATGACCGGCTGACGCTCGCCAATATGAGCGTCCATCATCTCGACGTACTGCGGTTCCTGTTCGGCGATCCCCTGGAGATCACCACCCTGACCCGCAAGGACCCGCGCACCCGCTTCGACCATTCGGACGGCATCACCGTGTCGACGATCAAGTTCCCGTCGGGCGTGCTTGCCGTATCGCTTGAGGATGTCTGGTCCGGTCCGCGCCAGGAGGACTACAAGGACGACCAGCACATCAATTGGCGCGTCGACGGCACCAAGGGCGTCGCCAAGGGCACCATCGGCTGGCCGACTGGCGCTGCCTCGACGCTGACCTATGCCTCGACCGAGACTACCGGTGGTGAATGGGTGACACCCAGCTGGGACACGATGTGGTTCCCGCATGCTTTTATCGGCGTCATGGAGCAGCTCCAGCACGCGGTCAAGACGGGCGAGCCGCCGGCGCTGTCGGTCGCCGACAACGTCAAGACTATGGCGCTGGTCGAAGCCGGCTATCGTTCGATCGACAAGGGCCGGACAGTCAAACTTTCCGAAATATCAACTGACTGAATCACTTACAGGGAGGACTTCACACCATGATGCAGGCAGGTATTTTCACGGGTTATTTCCCGTATGGCCTCAAGGAGACCGCGCAGAAGATCCGGGCGCTCGATTTCAACACCGTGCAGCTTGACCTGCATTTCAGGGATATCGACCTTTCCGCCGGACAGATCACCAGGGACAAGGCCAAGACTGTCCGCGACACGTTCCGCGACCACAATCTGCCGATCTGCTGCGTATCGGGCTACACCAACATCATCCATCCGGATATGGGCGAGCGCGAGAGGCGCGTCGGCTATTTGAAGGAGATCATCCGCAACGCACGCCATTTCGGCACCCCTTACGTGATCTCGGAAACCGGTACCTACAACACCGAGTCCGACTGGGTGCATCACCCGAAGAACAAGACCGAGGAAGGTTTTGAGGAATGCCGCAAGGTCATCGCCGACCTTGCCCAGACCGCCTATGACCACGGCGCGGTCTTCCTGCTCGAGACCTATGTCAACAATGTCGTCGGCTCGGTCGAGGAGACGGTGAGGATGTTCGCGCAGGTCGACCACCCAGGCCTCGGCCTGCTGATGGACCCGACCAACTATTTCGAAACGCACAACATCGACAGGATGGACCAGATCCTGAACCAGGTGTTCGACACGCTGACCGACAAGATCAAGATAGCCCACGCCAAGGACGTCAAACGCTCCGGCGGCGACAAGTCGGAGAAGCACGCCGACATCGGCGACGAGGACGCGCTGGAAAGCCACACTTTCCGCGGCGTCGGCGAGATCGAGCTGCCGGCGCCCGGTCTCGGTTCGCTGAACTACGACCTCTATCTCAAGCGGCTGGCCGAAAAGCACCCGAACATCCCGGTCATCATCGAACATCTTTCGGAATACGACGTGCCGCGCGCCAAGAAATTCCTCGACGGGAAATTCCGCGCCAACGGACTGTGATGGCGCGGTTCGGCTACGAAACAAGGGAGGAAGAGAAATGTTGAAATTCGCGTTGAAAATCGCTGCCGCGGCGACCGTTCTCGCCGGTGTTGCGCTGGGTACGCCGGCGCTGGCGCAGGACGCCCAGAAGACGTTCTATCTGCTGTCGCATGGCGGCCCGTCGGATGCCTTCTGGATCGACTGGAATGCCGGCGCCACCAAGGCCTGCGACCAGCTCAAGGTGACCTGCAAGATCTCGTTCAGCGGTGGCGACATGGCGGCGCAGAAGGAGGCCTTCAACTCCGCACTTGCCGCCAAGCCGGACGGCATCGCCACGACCTCGGCGCAGCCCGGCCTGTGGACCGAGGAGGTCAAGGCAGCGAAGGCGGCCGGTATCCCGATCGTGTTCTTCAACACCGACGATCCGGCAACCGGCCGTCAGGCCTATGTCGGCGCCGACCTTAAGGAAGCCGGTGTCATCTGGGCGAAATATCTGGTCGACCACAAGATGGTGAAGCAGGGCGACAAAGTGTTCCTGCCGGTCGAAGTGCCGGGCGCCAGCTACCAGCAGCTCGAGACCGAAGGCATAGCCAGCGTCTTCGATCCGCTCGGCATCAAATATGATGTGGTCGATTGCGGCACCGATCCGGCCGGCATCATCGCCAAGATGACCGACTACATGGTCGCCAACAACCCGCCGGCAATCATCGCGCTCGGCGATTCCGTCGCGGCCAGCGTCAAGCGGGTGTTCGACGGCGCCGGCGTGCCGGCCGGCAAGATCCCGGTCGTCGGCTGGGGCAATTCGAAGGAAACGGCCGAGTCAGTGAAGTCTGGGTTCATCAACGCGGCTGCCTGGCAGTTCCCATCGGCGCAGGGCTTCATGCCGGTGGCGCTGCTCGGGTTGGCCGCCGCTGGCGAACCGATCGGGTACGACATCCACACGTTCAGTCTCTACGACGCGTCGAGCGTCGAACCGATCCTGAAACTCTACAACAAGTGATTGGAACTGACGCTCGCCGCGCAGGCGGCGGGCGTCACCTTGAGATATGGTCGAAACAGTCATGACAATTGCCGCAGAAGAGGAAATGCCGCGTGCCAAACGCAGGTCGAGCCTGATGCGCTCGCCGCAGTTCTCTTCGCTCGTCATCCTGATTGTCCTGCTGGCGGTGTTCGCGATCGCCGACGCCAATTTCCTGTCGCCGCTCAACATCTCCAACATGATGGCGTTCCTGCCCGAGCTCGGCATCATCGCGCTCGGCATGACGCTGCTTCTGACGGCGGGCGAGTTCGACGTTTCGGTCGGTGCCGTGTTCGGGCTGGCGCCGGTCGTCGTCATGCTGCTGGTGCAGAACGGCGGCTTTGATATTGGCGTCGCGCTGCTGGCCGGCCTGCTGCTCTGCATAGCCATCGGCGCGATCAACGGGCTGATCGTCACCAAGATCGGCATTTCGTCCTTCCTGGTGACGCTGTCGATGTTGCTCGTCGTGCGCGGGGCAGCGCTCTACATCACGCAAGGATTTCCGCTGAAATCCTGGGACCGGCCGGGCTTCTTCGTGACGCTGCTGGCCGGCAGCTTCAATATCGGAACGTTCCGTTTCTATACCTCGCTGTGGTGGTTCATCGGCCTGTCGCTACTGGCGATCTATGTGCTGCGCTACGCCAAGCTCGGCAACTGGATCAGCGCTATCGGCTCGAACCGTAACGCTGCCGTGGCGCGTGGTGTGCCGGCCGATGCGGTCAAGATCTGGCTGTTCATCCTGACCTCGGTGCTTGCCGGTCTCGCCGGCATGATCAGCGCCTTCCGCATCTCTGCCGCCTCGCCGGTGGCCGGCACCGGCTACGAGCTCGAAGTGATCGCCATGGTGGTGGTTGGCGGCACCGCGCTGACCGGTGGACGCGGCACCATTTTAGGCACCATCGTCGGCGCGCTGATGCTGCGCAGCATCCGCAACGGCATCGTGCTGATCGGCGTGCCAGGGCTCGCCTACAACATCTTCGTCGGCGTCATCATCCTTGCCATGCTCATCCTGCACGCTTTGCTGCAGAAGAACGCCGCCAGGAGCTGATCATGGAAGTGCTTCGGCTGCAGAATTTGCAAAAATCCTTCGGCAGCGTCCGCGCCCTGAAGAACGCGTCCTTCGCGCTCAACGAGGGCGAAGTGGTGGCCTTGCTCGGTGACAACGGCGCCGGCAAATCGACGCTGATCAAGGCGATCTCGGGCGTGTTTCCGGTCGATCGCGGCGAGATCTATGTGCGCGGCCAGAAGGTCTCCATCCGCTCGACGCGCGACGCGATGGATCTCGGCATCGAGACCATCCACCAGGACACCTCGCTGGCGCCCGACCTCAGCATCGCGCGCAATCTTTTCCTCGGCCGCGAGCCGGTCAATCTCAAATGGATGGGCGTGTTCGCACCGCTCGATCTTGCCAAATTGCGCGATGCCGCCTCGGCGCTTTTGAAGCGCGTCGGCATCTCGAAGAAACTCGACGCCGATGCGCTGGTCAGCACGCTGTCGGGCGGCGAGCGCCAATCGATCGCCATTTCGCGTGCCATGCAATTTGCCGCCAAGGTCATCATCCTCGACGAGCCGACCAACAATCTCGGCGTCGAGGAAACGCACGGTGTGCTGCGCTTCGTCAAGGAAGTGCGCGACGCCGGTCACTCGGTGCTTTTGATCACCCACAACATCCATCACGTCTTCCAGGTCGCCGATCGCATCATCGTCATGCGCCGCGGCGAGATCGTCGCCGAGCAGACGGTCGCCGACACCGATCTGCTGACCGTGGAAAGCATCATCACCGGTGCCGACATGTCGGCCCTGCTCAAGGAGACGAGAGCGAAGTGAAGGACGGGAGCAAAGTGAAAGAACTGGCCGTCACATGGTAGAGCTTTACGGCAAGACGCTGTCGCGCCGGCAGGTCTCGGAACGCTCGGGCATGCTGTCGCAGTTCGCCGGCGTGCGGCTGATGACGCTTGGCGACGGCATCGAGCGCGGCATCCGCATGCTCGAATTCCGCACCGGCTCCGGCCTGCGCTTCACCGCGCTGGTCGACCGGGCGCTCGATATCGCCGATTGCGACTTCAGGGGCCAGGCGATCGGCTGGCACTCGCCGAGCGGTTTTCGCCATCCCGGCCTGCACGAATATGAAGGCGAGGAGGGATTGGCGTGGGCGCGGTCGTTTTCCGGCCTTCTGCTGACCTGCGGCCTCGACCATATATTGTTCATGAACGAAGTACCGGCCGATACCTACAACTACCCGCCGAAGAAGACGGTGCGCCATTCGCTGCACGGCCGTGTCAGCACCATTCCGGCGCGGCTGACCGGCTATGGCGAGACCTGGGACGGCGACCGCTGCCTGTTGTGGGCCGAAGGCATCGTCCAGCAATCGACTGTATTCGGCGAGGATCTGCACCTGCTGCGGCGGATCGAGGCCGATGTCGGCGGCAACGAGATCCGGCTTTCGGACCGTGTCGTCAATCACGGTTTCAACCGTACGCCGCATATGTATTTCTACCACATCAATGTCAGTCATCCGGTGCTCGACGAGGGATCGCGCTACCTGGCGCCGATCCGCGACGTCGTCTGGGCCGGGCATGCCGGCGAGCGCTATGAAGCGCAGAAGGTCGGCTACCGCACGGTGCCGGCGCCGCAACCGGGATTCAAGGAACAGGTCTGGCAGCATGAACTCGGCGCCGACAGCACCGGCGAAGTCCCGGTGGCGGTGGTCAACGACAGGCTCGGCCTCGGCTTCGAGGTGGTCACGCGCAAGGACCAGTTGCCTTGCGCCTATCAATGGCAGAATTTCCAGGCCGGGCAGTACGCGCTGGGCATCGAGCCGTCGACGCATCATGTGCTGGGCAATCTGGCGGCGCGCGAACGCGGCGAGATGATCTGGCTGGAGCATGGCGAGAGCCGCTCCTACGATGCGGCGTTCCGGGTCCTCGACGGCGCCGGCGAGATCGCCGCCGCCGAAAGCCGGATCGCTGCAATCGCCAGGCAGCCGCAGCAGGATTATCCCCAGCCGTCGGGCCGTTTTCCTGTTCTTGGAGGCAGGTCGTGATAATGGCGAAGACGATACGGGACACCAGTTGGGAGGCTGGTTCCGGCCGGAGCGGGGAGGGTTCGCGGCCGATCGGGAATTGGAGGTCACAATGGCTGGCACGGTAAAGCGCGATTACAGCCTGGTCGGCGAAAGCACGCGCAGGGCGATCGAGACGGGACTGGCCTCGGCGGAGTGGTACCACACGGATGTCCCCCGCAAGGCGATCAAGGAGTTGATGCAGCGCTCAGACGGTCCGGCGATCCGCGACACGATCATCTGGATCGTCGCCATCCTCGGCTCCGCCGCCGGCGCCATCTATTTCTGGGGTACCTGGTGGTGCGTGCCGTTCTTCTTCGTCTACGGCGTGCTCTACGGCTCGTCCAGCGACTCGCGCTGGCACGAATGCGGCCATGGCACTGCCTTCCGCACGCGCTGGATGAACGATGTCGTCTACCAGGTCGCCAGCTTCATGCTGATGCGCAACCCGGTGACCTGGCGCTGGAGCCATGCCCGCCACCACACCGACACCATCATCGTCGGCCGCGACGCCGAGATCGCCGTGATGCGCCCGCCGGACCTTTTGCGTGCGGCGCTGGCTTTCACCGGCATCCTCGATTTTCGCTATTCGCTTCCGGCACTGGTACGCCAGGCGTTCGGCAAGCTGACGCCCGACGAGAAAAGCTACGTTCCCGAGATGGAACAGCACAAGGCCGTCATCGCGGCGCGCTGGCATATTGCCATCTACATCGCCACGATAGCACTCGCCCTCTACCTGCAGTCGTGGGTGCCGGTGGTGCTTATCGGCGTGCCGCGCCTTTACGGCACCTGGCACATGGTGATGACCGGCCTGCTGCAGCACATCGGTCTGGCCGACAATGTCGTCGATCACCGGCTCAACACCCGTACCGTGTACATGAACCCGATCAGCCGGTTCATCTACTGGAACATGAACTACCACGTCGAGCACCACATGTTTCCGATGGTGCCTTATCACGCGCTGCCCAGGCTGCATGAACTGATCAAGCACGATCTGCCGGAGCCGAACCCGTCGATATGGCATGCCTATCGCGAGGTCTGGCCTGTCCTGCTCAGGCAGCTCAAATACGAGGATTATTTCCTCAAGCGCGAACTGCCGCCAACCGCACGGCCCTATCGTGGCGAATTCCACGAAGTGAACATGTCGGCAGCGGCTGAGTAGGTACTGCGCACCAGCGCAACGCAGAAATTTCAGGAGAGATAGAGATGGCCGATTGGGTCGAAGCGTGCGCCGTGGACGATGTCGAAGAGGAAGATGTCATCCGCTTCGACCATGGCGGCCGCACCTTCGCGATCTACCGTTCGCCGGACGATGAATTCTTCGCCACCGATGGGTTTTGTACGCATGAGAAGGCGCATCTGGCCGATGGGCTTGTGATGGACGACATCATCGAATGCCCCAAGCACAATGGCCGCTTCAATTATAAGACCGGGCAGGCGAAGGGCGCTCCCGTTTGCGTCAATCTCGCGACCTATCCAGTCAAGGTGGAAGCTGGCAAGGTGATGATCCAGATCGCCTGACCGGCCTTCTGTCACGTAGCAAAGGGAACCAAAATCCATGAGCCGGAAAAGACCGACCGTCGCAGACCTGCGTGCCATGAAGGGCAAGCGGCAGCTGACCATGCTGCGCGTGCTGACGATGGACGAGGCCGAGGCCGCCGAACGCGCCGGCGTCGATATCGTCTCGGTGCCGCCGGAGTTGGTGCTCAATCCGCAATACCGCGATGCGGCACCCAGCCTGTTCACCATGCCGGGCGAGAATTTCTTCGAAATCGGCACCGCCGATGATTTCGTCCGCTGGGCGTTCCGGCTCTACAAGGCCAGCGCCGATGCGGTCTATTGCAGCGCCGGGTACGCCACCATCAAGCGGATGGCCGACGATGCCATTCCGGTGATCGGCCATGTCGGCCTCATCCCGTCACGCGCCACCTGGACGGGCGGCTTCAAGGCTGTCGGCAAGACCGCCGATACCGCCATGCAGGTGTTCGAGGCGGTGAAGCAACTGGAGGCCGCCGGCGCGATCGGCGCCGAGATCGAGGTGGTGCCGGTCGAGGTGGCCAAGGCGATTTCGGAACGCACGTCGCTGATCATGCTGTCGATGGGAGCGGGCACCGGCTGTGACGCGCAGTATCTGTTCGCCGACGACATCCTCGGCCAGAACCGTGGCCACATGCCGCGCCATTCCAAGGTCTATCGCAATTTCGCCGCCGAATACGATCGCCTGCAGGCCGAACGAATCGCTGCCTTCTCCGAATATGTCGCCGATGTGAACAGCCTGGCCTATCCCGAAGACAGGCACGTCGTGCACATGGACCCGGACCAGCTCAGCCTGTTCCTGGAGAAGATCGAAGCCGCATAAGACGCCCCGGCAGCGGCACAAAGCATCATCGCGGATCGTGAAAGGCCGGTTCGGCGCCAGGGCCGGGTCATCGCATGGCCGGCTGCGATGCCACACGAAAGTTTGTTGAACCAGGTCTGGACGGCACCGGCCAGATACTGTTGAAACCGGTGGGTCATCGGTTTGCCGGATAATTGTGCGGTTGCCGATGGAGCGGGTGAAAATTCCCCTTCGGGCAGTTCTGTGCATGACCGCCATTCCCGAAAACAAAGCCTTGCCCGAAACCGCGCCGGCGGCGCGGCAAGCCCGGCGGGTGGCGCTGATCGTCGCCGTCGCCTTCTTCATGCAGCTTCTGGATTCGACCATCATCTCGACATCGCTGCCGCAGATGGGAGAATCCTTCGGCGTGCCGGCGGTGGCGATGAGCATCGGCATCACCGTTTATATGCTGACCATGGCGGTATTCGTGCCGCTGTCCGGCTGGCTCGCCGACCGTTTTGGCGCGCGCAACATCTTCCTCGTGGCGATCGCCCTGTTCACATTGGCCTCGCTCGTTTGCGGCATCTCACAGAATCTGGCCGAGTTCGTCGCCGCACGCGCGGTTCAGGGCCTGGGCAGCGCGCTGATGACGCCGGTCGGCCGCATCCTGGTGCTGCGCAACGCGCCGAAATCCGAGCTTCTCAACGCCACGGCGCTGATCACCTGGCCGGCGCTGTTTGCGCCGGTGGTCGGGCCGGTGCTTGGCGGCTTCATCACCACCTATCTCTCCTGGCACTGGAATTTCTTCATCAACATCCCGCTTGGCGTTGCCGGTTTGGCACTGGTCGCCCGCTTCATTCCCGGCGACCGCGAAGCTGGGGCCAAGCCCCTCGACTGGCCGGGCTTCCTGCTGACCTCGGTGGGGCTCGCCGCGATGCTCTATGGCCTCGAGCGCATCGCGCATCCGGAAGAGGGTGTGTTGCCGACCGTGGCACTGCTCGGCACGGGCATTTTGGTCGGCTGGCTGGCGGTGCGGCATCTGCGACGCGCCAACCATCCGCTGCTCGATCTCACAGCTTTCAAGGTGCAGACCTTCGCCATCTCGACGCTGTCGGCCGGCACGATTTTCCGGATCGCCATCAACGCCACGCCGTTCCTGCTGCCGCTTTTGTTCCAGGTCGGCTTCGGCCTGAGCCCGGTCGATGCGGGCATGATGATCCTGGCCTATTTCCTCGGCAATCTCGGCATGAAGGCGGTGACGACGCCGACGCTGAGGCGCTTCGGCTTCCGTTCGGTGCTGATCGTCAACGGGGTGATCGCCTCCTTGTCGATCATGGCCTGCGCGGCGCTTTCGCCGCAGACGCCGCAAGCGTTGGTGGTGGCGCTGATGCTGATCGCCGGACTGTCGCGCTCGATGCAGTTCACCGCGCTGAACACGCTGGCCTTCGCCGATGTGGCCTCACCGCAGCGCAGCTCGGCGGCGACGTTGTCCAGCATGCTGCAGCAGGTGGCGATGCTGTTCGGCGTAGCGGTCGCCGCGGCACTGCTCAACCTGTCGCAGATCGCCAGGGGCGCTGCGGCGCTCGATCTCGTCGACTTCCGACTCGCCTTCGTGGCGATCGGCGCAATCGGGCTCGTCGCCTCGTGTCGCTTCCTGGCGTTGCCGAAGGCTGCCGGCGCCGAGGTCTCGGGCCATGTTTTGCGGATTTGACGCAGGAATCCAGCGGCAATCGCGGACATAAATTATGCCTGCTTCGCTCGTTCCGGAGCAAACCTTTGCCGGCGGTCCGATCGGCGCGATCAATTGCAAAACAGCTTGAGTTCCCGGCATTGCGCCAGCCTCGCCAATCGGTGCATCCAAGCGCGGAATTTCGTCGCAAGCCGGCCTGCAATGCACGGATTCATTTGACGAATTGGTCTTGAGCCGATTAGCTTTCGTTCCGATGGCCGCAGAGGGAGCAGGGCGTAGCCATCGCGGGTGAAAGCGGGCAATGAACGCGACCGGCTGGCTAAACTGGAGAAGCCTGAACCAAGAGGGCATTGTCTTTGCCATCGCGGTTGTGCTGTTCATTGCCGCCGCCATCGGACTGCCCGGGTTTATCAATTCGAACAATCTCGTTGCCATCGTGCGCTCGGTCTCGGTGCTGGGCATATTGGCGCTCGGCATGGCGGTCGTTATCATCGGCAGGGGCATCGATCTCTCGGCGGTGGCGATCATGGCGATGTCGGTCGCGTGGTATCTGCAACTGCTGAATTCGGGGATGCCCGACGGGCTGGCCTTCGCCTATGTGCTCGCCGGTGTTCTCGCCATCGGGCTGTTGAACGGAATCCTGGTCGCCTATGCCGAGGTCCCGGCGATCTTCGTGACGCTGGCGACCGCGTCCTTCGTCTTCGGCTATGTGCGTTCACAATTGATCACGCAGGACGCCGTGCCGGTGCCGCCCGGCCATTGGGTCGAGCTTCTGGGCGGGCTGCGTTTCCTCGACATCCCGGTCGAGGTGTTTGTCTTCGCCGGGCTGGCTTTCGCCTTCTTCCTGTTCCTGCGCTACACCAAATGGGGCCGCTACGTCTATTTCGCCGGCGACAACCCGGTCGCGGCGCGCAATATCGGCATTCCAGTGCGCCCGATGCTGGTGCTGCGCTACGTGCTGTCGGCCCTGGTCTCGCTGGTGGCTGGCCTGCTCACCGCCGCCAGCCTGCATTCAATCAACACCCGCATCGTCAATTCCACGCTGCTCTACGACATCGTGCTGGTGGCGGTGATCGGCGGCATCGGTCTGTCGGGCGGGCGGGGCGGGGTGCGCAACGTGCTGGTGGGTGCCGCGCTGATCGGCATCCTGCTCAACGCCATGACCATCATCGACATTCCGCTGCTCTATCAGAACCTGATCAAGGCCGCGATCCTGCTGGCGGCGATCATCGTCGATGGGTTCATCAATCCGCGCGACGAGCAGACCGCGCAGCAAGGCGACATTTAGACTGACGCGAACGGTTGGGGCCGGCCGCGAACGACATACCAAACCAGAGGATGTGACATGAAAATCATCAGGACATTTATGGCTGCCGCGGCAGCGCTTGCCATCTCCGCCTTCGTGGCGCCGGGCTTCGCTGCAGAAGATCCGGGTCCGGCCGCCTATTCGCAAGCGCTCAAGGGCAAGCGTGTGATGCTGGTGCCGATGGCGATGGGCTTCGACCTGGCACAGGGCTGGGCGCATTACCTGAAGACGGAGGTCGAGGCCTGGGGCGGCGTGTTCGAGACGCGTGATCCGAACTGGGTGGTCGATGCCGGCGCGCAGGCGATAACCGACGCAATCTCGTCGGACGCCAGGCCGGACGTGCTGATCATCCATTCGCCGGACCTCAATTCCTATGCCAAGCTGATGAAGAAGGCGCAGGCGGCCGGCACCTATGTGCTTTTGGTCGACAATCCGGCGAACTTCCCGGCCGATGCCTTTGTCGGCAGCGACTGGGATCGCCTCGGCCAGTTGGAAGCCGAAGCGGCGATCAAGGGTTGTGGGCCGAACTCCTCCAAGAAGATCGGGCTGGTGCAGGGCGACCAGGCCAACTCATCGAGCCTCTACCAGTATGCCGGCATCATGAAGGTGCTGGACAAGAACGCGGACTTCAAGGTCGTGGCCAAGCCGGACTCCAACTGGGATGCGACGACCTCGCGCAACGTGACGACGACAATGCTGCAGCAGAACCCCGACATCTGCGCCATCATCGATTTCTGGGATGGTGACGCGACCGGCGCATCGGCTGCGATCCGCGATGCCAAGCTCGAGGGCAAGGTGTTCCTGGTCACCACCGGTGGCGGCGAGAAAACCGCCGACTGCGACAAGCTGCAGGACGGCACCTATGGCGCGGTGGTGATGACCGACCTTGCCCGCCAGTCGGGTGACATGAACGCCGTCATAAAATTCCTGTTGCAGAGCGGCCAGCCGGCCGGCACCTCGCACACCTACATCTACACGCTGGAGAAGGCGACGACCAAGGCCGACCTCAAGCCGGACAGCTGCTGGGATTTGAAAGCACTGCAAGCCGAAGCTGCGGCCAAGTAGGCCGGCTTTCCTGAGCTTCGCGCTGCCCCTCATCCGCCTGCCGGCACCTTCTCCCCGTATAGTGACGGAGAGAAGGGATACGCTCCAACGCTGGCGACCCCCTCTCCCCGTCTCTATACGGGGAGAGGGTAAGGGTGAGGGGCAGCGCAAACCTGAGGCGATTGTTCTGCGGATAGCCCGGCCCCTTTTTCCCTTTTCTCTCGAATAGCAGCAACCGATGTCCTTTCGCGAACGCCTCCAGTCCTGGCGCTACAATCTCGTGCCCGACCATCTCGTCGGCGAGATATTGAGCAAACGCTGGACCGACAACGCCATTCCGTTCCTGGCGCTGGTGGCGACGCTCGGCGTGTTCGGTTCGATCATTCCCGGCTTCTTCAAGCCGATGTCGCTACAGGAATCGACCCGCCAGCTCGGCGAGTTCTCGCTGGTCGTCACCGGCATGACGGTGGTCATGCTTGGCGGCGGCATCGACCTTTCGGTCGGCTCGATCTTCGCGCTGTCCTGCTTTTCCGCCGTCTTCGTCTTCTTCATCCTCGAACAATCGGTGTGGCTGGCGCTGGTCGCCTCGATCGCCACCGGCCTGCTGTTCGGCGCGATCAACGGTTACCTGATCGGCTATTTCAGGCTGCGCGCTTTCCTGACGACACTGGTCACCTTCATCTTCGGGCGGGCGCTGTTCGACATACTGGTCACCACCTATGCCGCCGACGTCCAGCTTTCCGATGCCACATCGGATGTGCTGGACTTCATCGGCGACGATACCTTCTGGGGCCTGTCGGTCGCAGTGTGGGCGGCGATTATCCTGGCGATTATTACGCATGTCGCGCTGACGCGCTCGCGGCCCGGCTGGCATGTGCAGGCGGTGGGCGGGTCGCGGCGATCGGCTCACAATGCCGGCATCCGCGTACGCCGCACCGTGTTCATGACTTATGTGTTCTCCGGCTTCTGCGCCTCGCTCGGCGGCTTCCTCATCGCCTGCCGGCTGAGCGGGGCAGGGCCGGGCACAGGCCTCAACCTCGAGGTCATGGCACTGACAGCGGCGGTCGTCGGCGGCGTCAGCCTGGGCGGCGGCCGCGGTTCGGTGATCAAGGGGCTGATGGGCGCGATCATCGTGCTGACGATGACCAACGGCCTGATCCGGCTGGGCTATGGCACCGGCACTAACCAGATGGTGCTGGGCATCATGCTGGCCGTCGCCGTCACCATCGACATTCGCTGGCTGAAGAACCGCCACAAGGTGCTGGACGAGGTCTATGTCGCACCGGTCTATCTGAAAATGGGCGCAACGCAGTCGGCCGCACCGGGTTCCGGCACGCCTTACGAGCTCGACAACCGGCTGTCTGGGGCTGACCATATCGGGCTCGGCGAGCTGGAAGGGCCGGAAGACGTCATCCTCGACCGCGACGACCATCTCTATTGCGGCACCAGGCATGGCGAGATCGTCCGCTTCTTCGCGCCGGACTACAAACGTTCGGAGGTCTTTGCGCATATTGGCGGCTTTCCGCTCGGCCTGGCCTTCGACAAGACAGGCAATCTGATCAGCTGTGTCGGCGCGATGGGCCTCTATTCGGTCTCGCCGCAGCGCGAGGTGAAGCGGCTTTCGGCGGAAACGTCGCGCTCCTGGACCTCGATCGTCGACGATGCGCGGTTGCGCGACCCCAATGATTGCGACATCGCGCCGGACGGCCGCATCTACTTCACCGATTCCACCAAGCGCTATGACGCGCACGACTGGGCGCTGGATTCGATCGAGAACCGCGCCACCGGGCGGCTGCTCGTCTGTGATCCGACGGACGGTTCGACCAAGACATTGCTCGACGGCTACCGTTACACCAACGGCGTCTGCATGGCGCATGACGGCAAGTCGCTGTTCTTCGCCGAAAGCTGGGCCTGCCGCGTGCACCGCTACTGGCTGGAAGGGCCGAAGGCGGGCGTTGCCGAATGCGTCATCCGCGACATGCCTGGCTACCCCGACAACATCAACCGAGCGTCAGACGGCAATTACTGGATGGCCTGGCTCGGCATGCGCACGCCGAGCTTCGACCTGTCGCTGCGCCATCCCGACATGCGCAAGCGCATGACGCGCCGGCTGCCGCAGGACGAATGGCTTTTTCCCAACATCAACACCGGCGGTGTGGTAAAATTCAACGAGAACGGCGGCATCGTCGAGGCGATGGGCGACCTGTCGGGCGCCGCGCATCCGATGGTGACTTCGATGCGCGAGCATAAGGGTTTTCTGTTCGTCGGCGGCATCCTCAACAACCGCATCGGCCGCTACCGGATTGCCGGCGCCGACCCGAACTGGACCAGCCCCGCTTCTTACTGGGGTGCCAAGCCATGATGCTGGACCCGATCCTCGACATCTTTCGCGGCAAGGCAGTGACCATCCCGCCGCTTGATGGCGCCTTCAGGCCGAACACGCTGCTGGACGATGTTGCGGCCTTCGCCGAACTGCCCGAGCCCGACAATCTGCTGGTCGCCGACGGCCGGCTGCTGGCGTCCAGCGGCAATGCCCTCTACGCGCTCGCCGCCGGTGGCGCGCCTGTTCTGGTCGAGACATTTCCCGCCGCCGTCACCGCGCTCGCGCGCTCGCCCGCCGGCGAACTGACGGTCGGGCTCGAAAGCGGCAGGCTGCTGATTGCAGGCAAGGAGGCCGCCCTGCCGGCCGAGATCCGCTGCATAACAGCACTCGCCTACGCAGAAGATGGCACGCTTTGGCTGGCCAATGGCTCGGCCGAACACGCGCCGTCGGAATGGGCCGCCGATCTGATGAAGAAGGGTGCGTCGGGTTCGCTGTGGAAGCGCGATCCGGCAGGCAGCGAATTCCGCAAGCTCGCCGGTGACATCGCCTTTCCCTATGGGCTGCATCCAACCGGCAAGGACGTGTTGGTCGGCGAGAGCTGGCGGCACCAACTCGTCCGCTTCGACGGCGCGACAGGCAGCCGCTCGACGGTGCTGGCGCATCTGCCCGGCTATCCCGCGCGGCTATCGCCCGCCGCCGATGGCGGTGCCTGGCTGGCGCTGTTTGCGCCCCGGAACCGTCTGATCGAATTCGTGCTGCAGGAAACGCACTATCGGAACGACATGCTGGCGCAAGTGTCGCCGCAACACTGGATCGCGCCGGCGCTCGCCTCCAACCGCAGCTTCCTCGAGCCGCTGCAATGCGGCGGCATCCGCACCATGGGCATCCACAAGCCGTGGTCGCCGAGCCGCTCTTACGGGCTGGTGGTCAGGCTCGATCGGGAGATGCGGCCGCAATTCAGCCTGCACAGCCGCGCCAACGGCACGCGCCACGGCATCTGCAGCGTGGCGGAGACAGACGGTCGCCTTTTCATTGCCTCGAAAGGCGGCGATTGCCTGCTGGCCATTGATCTGGCTTCAGGAGGGCATCGCTGATGGAACCGATCGTCCGACTGGAGAACGTGACCAAGACCTATCGCGGCGTGCCCGCGGTGAAGAATGTCAGCTTCGAACTGCGCAAAGGCGAGATCCACGCGCTGCTCGGCGAGAATGGTGCTGGAAAATCGACGCTGACCAAGATCATCGCCGGCGTCGTCGACGCGACATCGGGAACGATGTTCCACAAGGGCCAGGAGATCGCCTACGCCTCGCCGCATGCGGCACTTGAAGCCGGCATCGCCATGGTGTTCCAGGAAACCAGCCTGGTGCCGTCGATGACGGTGGCGCAGAACCTCTACCTCGGCACGGAGCGCTTTCTCAACCGGCTGCGCGGCACCTATATCTCGGCGCAGCAGTTCCTGCAGTCGCTGAATTTTCCCGTCGACCCCAATGCCATGGTGGCGACGCTGGGCGCCGCCAAGCGGCAGATGGTCGAGATCGCGCGCGCCGTCCACCACAATGCCGAGATCATCATCTTCGACGAGCCGACGGCGACGCTGACGCCAGAGGAAAAGCGGCACTTCTTCGCGCTGATCCGCCGGCTTAAGGCAAGGGGCGTGTCGATCGTCTTCATCAGCCATGCGCTCGAGGAGGCGCTTGATATCGCCGACCGCATCACCATCCTGCGCGACGGCGAGCTGGTGATCACCGACGATACCGCCGCCTTCGATCGCGACAGGATCGTCGCGGCGATGGTCGGGCGCACGCTGTCGGGGCAGCTCTACAGCCAGCGCGACGAGACCAGGCTGCGCAAGGCCGGCAAGAAGGTGCTGTCGGTGCAGGACATCTCGATGAGCAATGTCGTGCGCAACAATTCCTTCTCGATCTTCGAGGGCCAGATCACCGGCGTGTTCGGGCTGATCGGCTCGGGCCGCACCGAGACATTCAAGATCGTCTCCGGCATCTACAAGCGCGACTTCCTGCGCGGCGGCACCATCGAGCTGGACGACCGGCCGGTGCGCTATCTCGTGCCGAGCGAGGCGGTGGCGGACGGCATCGTCTATGTCACCGAAGATCGCAAGAGCGAGGGGATTTTCGAGACGATGGACGTCGCCGAGAACCTGTTCGGCGGCTTTTTGGCGGCGGGGCGGGAAAAGAGCTGGGTAATCAACGCGCAGGAGATGCGGGCGCTGTCTGCCGAATGGACCAGGACGCTGAACGTCAAGGCGATCAACGATAATGCGCGCGTGATCGAGCTTTCCGGAGGCAACCAGCAGAAGGTGGTGATCGGCAAGGGGCTGGTGCAAAAGCCGCGCATCGTCATCTTCGACGAGCCGACGCGCGGCGTCGATGTCGGCGCCATCGCCGAGATCCACCAGATCATCAACCGGCTGGCCGACGAGGGCCTGGCCGTCGTCGTCATCTCGTCCTACCTGCCGGAGATCATGAACCTGTCCGACCGCATCCTGGTCTGCCGGCAAGGCCGCATCGTCGAGGAGTTCTCGCCTGCCGAGGCGACGGAGGAGAAGATCATGTACGCTGCGGTGCATTAGGTTCCCGGGCGCGGAAGGTTGACATTTGGACGGTTTTTGCGCCGGCGGATCGTACACTTTGGAGATTGGCCGAGGCGCCCGTCGTTTCGTCATCCTGGGGCGAAGCAAGGAGCGAAGCGACGCGGCGCAGATCCCAGGATCCATGCCGCTACATCAGAGCGCTGCAGCGGTGCAGCATCCTGCTCCGCTGCACCCTTCGGCTAAGGTCACGGCATGATGGGGTGGACGGCGCCCGACGGCATCGGATGTGCCAGAATGAGTTCGTTGAGATCTCAAACAAGGGAGCCGTCCGTGGAACACCTTATCCGTATTGGCATGGATACGTCCAAGAGTGTTTTTCAGCTGCATGGTGTCGACGCTGCGGAGCGTTCGGTGCTGGTGCGTAAATTGCAACGGCGGGCGGTAGTCCCGTTCTTCGCCAAGCTTGCGCCGGTGAGGATCGGGCTGGAGGCGTGCGGTGGCTCGCATTACTGGGCGCGCACGCTGTCGGGGCTGGGTCATGAGGTGGTGCGGATCGCGGCGCAGCACGTGAAGCCGTATGTGCGGCGCGGCAAGCATGACGCGGCTGACGCCGAGGCGATCTGCGAGGCGATGAGC